>JANNTZ010000253.1:0-1816 GCA_031394595.1 Acidobacteriota bacterium | reverse complement strand
CTCGAGCACAGTGGGTACCGGCCGCCCGGGACGTAGACGCCGACGGTGTCGATCGGGATCAGCCGTTGTTCCAGCGTCACGCCACCGGCGCGGACGCGAAAGGGGCGGATCGATCCCTTTTGGAGGCGCGCGAATGCGGCGATCCGCCGCGCCGCGAAGCGCAGCGCCGCCCGTGTGGACCCGTCCACGAGACGCTCCCCTTCCCTTCGATGGGCGATGGAGACTTCGATCGCCCGGCGGCAGGCTCCATCGAAGCGGCGGGTGAAATCCCGGATCGCCGCGTCGCCCCGCCGTCGCACCTGGGCGATGATGCGGGTCACCACCCGCCGCACGCCGGGGCTGGCGGCAGCCGAAATCCTGGCCGTCCTCCCCCGCGCCGAGCGACGGCCGCTCACCGGTGTCTCCCGCGCAGCTCGGCCTCGACCTCGTCGAGCGAAATGCCTTCCGCCTCCATCAGGACCGAAGCGTGGTACAGGAGGTCGGCCAGTTCCCAGACGAGATTGGCGCGATCGGGGGCGTCGCAGACCTCGCCGGCCTCTTCCCGGATTTTGTCGCGTAATAGTGACCGGTCGCCGATCAGCCGGGCGGTCCAGGACCCCGCCGGGTCGGCGCCGCGCCGCGCCGCGATGACCTGCCGGAGCGCCGCAAGGTCGAAGCGCGGCGCGTCCCCGAAACAGGTTGGCCGGTTGGTGTGGCAGGCCGGCCCCTCCTGCCGGACCCGGAACAGGATGGCGTCGGCGTCGCAGTCGTAGCGCACCCCGACGAGTGTCTGCGTGTGGCCGGAGGTTTCACCCTTGCGCCACAACGCCTGTCGCGATCGCGAGAAATAGACGCCGCGCCGGGTCCGCAGCGCCTCGCGCAGCGACTCCTCGGTGCTCCAGGCGAGCATCAGGACGCGGCCATCCTGGTCCTGGGCGATGGTCGGCAACGGGCCGCGCGAGAAATCGGGGCGGGTCGCGAACGCCTCGTCGAGATCGATCCGGCCAGTGTAGATCGCCATCCCGACCTGCACGTCGGCGCCCAGCGCCTCCAGCGCCCGGACATCCTGCAGGTCGCGGACCCCGCCGGCGACCGTCAGCGGAACACGGGTCGCCTCGCGCAGGGCGCGGACCGGGTCCAGGGGTACCCCCTCCAATGTCCCCTCGACCTCGACCTGGGTGAACAGGAACTCCGAGCAGAACGATTCGAGCCGTCGGGCCCGATCGACCGCCGCCTCGCCGGTGTCGCGCCGCCACCCCTGGTCCATCGTCTTCCCGGCGCGCGCGTCGAGCGCGACGATCATCCAGTCGCGCGGGAACTTCGACAGGAACTCCGGTGTGGCGGCGGTCCCGATCATGACGCGGCGGGCGCCGGCCTTGATCAGGCCGACGACGTCGTCTTCGGTGCGGATGCCACCGCCGACCCGGCAGGGGGCGATCCGGCACAGTTCCCGGACCAGGTCGCGGTTGCTCC
This sequence comes from Acidobacteriota bacterium, assembly GCA_031394595.1. GTDB lineage: Bacteria > Acidobacteriota > Polarisedimenticolia > Gp22-AA2 > Gp22-AA2 > JANNTZ01. Next base: position 364 of record JANNTZ010000253.1, on the reverse strand, counting down.
CCTGCCCGAGCGCCGCGTCGAGATCGACCACCGCGATGTCGCCGTAGAGGGCGAAGCGGCGGGCGAGATCGCGCGGGTCCTCCGGCGCCTCGAGCACTTTGTCCGCGCCACGCCGCAGCTGCACCGCCCGGCCGCCCATCAAGTCGATGCTTGGGATGATCATGGCCGCACCATGGCGTCCATCGCCTGGCGCCTCGCGAGCCCAATCGCGCCGGTCCATCCCCGCTTCATGGCCGCACCGGCACACCGGCGGAGAGCAGCGCCGCCTTGGCGTCGCGAATCGTGACGCTGCCATCGTGGAAGATCGACGCCGCCAGCGCCGCGTCGACCTCCCCGTCGATCAGGACGCGTGCCATGTCGGCGG
>JANNTZ010000236.1:0-35000 GCA_031394595.1 Acidobacteriota bacterium | reverse complement strand
ACCCGTTCGCCACTGTACCGGGGGTGTTGCCACCCCTTTCTCGTGCGACTTGCATGTGTTAGGCACGCCGCCAGCGTTCGCTCTGAGCCAGGATCAAACTCTCCATTTGAAAGTGCCGGCCCCGAAGGGCCGTCAAACCCAAAAGGTGTTTGTTCTGGTTCTTTGGGTGTTCTGCTTGAAACTCAGATCTTAGGACGCACTACTCAGTTTTCAAAGAGCGGGCTTTCGTGAGGAACGCATTCTAGACCCGGTTGAACGGAGCTGTCAAGTCCCTATTTTCCGTCGTGGTGCGGTGGCCCCCTGGAAGCTCCTGAGCGCTCCGCCCCTTGATCCGCTCATATTGGCTGTTATATGATGCTGGAGGCAATCTCGTGAGTGGGCTCGCGGTTCGCCCACTTTTTTTTTCGGGGCAAGGGTTCGGTCCGGGCCCCCTCCCCGGTCGGGAGAGGTCCCATGGCTGCAGAAGTCCTGGATCGCGTCCGCGAAATCGTCGGGCAGATCGTGCAGTTCGCCGGGCTGGAACTGGTGCAATTGGAGTTGCACCGCCATCCGGGCGGGACGGTTCTGCGGATCTACATCGACAAGGATGGTGGCATTTCCGTGGACGATTGCGCCCGGATCAGCCACCAGATTTCGGGCCAACTCGACGTCGACGACCCGATCCCGGGGGCGTATACGCTTGAGGTTTCATCGCCCGGGCTGGATCGGCCCTTGGTCAACGATGCGGATTTTGAGCGGTTTTCCGGCCAGCGGGTCCGAATTTCGACCTACGCGCCGATTGATGGCCGGCGGAATTTTCAGGGCCGTCTGATCGGCCTCCGCGAGGGAGCGGTGCACATGGCGCTGGACGAGCGCGAGGTCGCGATTCCGCGCGCGCAGGTCGCGCGGGCACGGCTGGAGATCGACGAGACCGATCTCAAGGAATCGAAAGGACGGCACGCATGAGCAACGAGCTCTTCCAGGCGATCGAACAGGTCGGACGCGAGAAGGGAATCGACGTCGACATCATCGTCCAGGCGGTTGAAGACGCCTACGCCGCCGCCGCCAAGAAGCGGCTCCGGACCAAGGAGGAATTGTGCGCCCGGCTGGACCGTGAAACTGGTTCAATCGCGGTCTATGCCCGCAAGAAAATCGTCGAAGACGTCACCGATCCGGACCTGGAGATCACCCCCGAGGAGGCGCAGGAGCTCGCCCTGCCCGCCAGCGAGGAGGGGGTCGTCGAGATCCTGAAGGCGCGCGAGGAGATCAGCCGACTCGGGCGGATCGAAGCCCAGGCCGCCAAGCAGATCATCTTCCAGAAGGTACGCGAGGCCGAGCGCGACAACATCTACCGCGAGTACGCCGGGCGGACGGGCGAGCTGATCAATGGCGTCGTCAAACGCTTCGAGCGCGGCAACATTGTGGTGGACCTCGGGCGCACGGAGGCCCTGCTCCCCAAGAAAGAGCAGTCCAAGGCCGAACGCTACAGCCAAGGTGATCGGATCCGTGCCGTGATCGTCGACGTGGACCGGAACGCCAAGGGTCCGCAGGTCATCGTGTCCCGCACCGACGAACGCTTGCTCATGAAACTGTTCGAAATGGAGGTACCGGAAATCTACGACGGGACTGTCCTCATCGAGCGGGCCGTGCACGACCCCGGTGACCGCGCCAAGGTCGCGGTGCGCTCCAAGGACCGTGACGTGGACCCGGTGGGTGCCTGCGTGGGCATGAAGGGTTCGCGTGTGCAGTCGATCATCCGCGAACTGCGCGGGGAGAAAATCGACATCGTCCAGTATTCCGAGGACATCAGCACCTTCGTCACCAACGCTCTTAACCCGGCCAAAATTAACCGCGTGCACCTCCTGGACTCCGAGAACAAGGGCCTCGAGGTCGTCGTCGACGATGAGCAATTGTCGCTCGCCATCGGCAAGAAGGGACAGAACGTCCGTCTTGCTTCCCGGCTCGTGGGCTGGAAGATCGACATCAAGAGCGAGCAGGAGAAGAAGCGCGAGGTCGAGGCCGAGATGGAGCGCATGGCGCGGGACAGCCGCGAGATGGACGCGCTGCGCACCGAGATCGGAGAGAAGACCATCCAGCGTCTGCTCGATGGCGAGGTCCGCAGTCTCGACGCGGTCGCCGCGGCCGGCGTCGAGGGGCTGACGCTGATCCAGGGAATCGGCTCGAAGACTGCCGAGAAAATCGTGGCGGCCTCCGGGGCGGGCCTCGAGCGACGCGCGGCGGCCGAAGCGGAGGAGGCACGCCTCTTCGCCGAGCAGCAGGCTGAGGAGGCGGACCGCCGTGCCGCCGACGAGGCCGCAGCGGCCGAGGAGGCCGCAGCCGCAGAGTTGCAGGCGGCCCAAGGAGAAGACCAGGCGGTCAATTCCGAGGAGGCGCCGGCGATCGATCCCGAGACCGGGGAGTCCTCTCTCGGGGCGGCCGATGACGAAGTGGAGGAAATTCCGGCCGAGGATGGCGCGACCGTCGACCCAGAGAGAGCTGAGGATGCTTCCCTTCCGGGAGACGAGCGCGACGCGGAGCCACAGGAGGGGGTGTAGATGCCCAAGATCCGCGTCGGCCAGATTTCCAAGGAGCTCGGCCTCACGGTCACGGAGGCGATGGCACGGCTGCGCAAGTTCGGCGCCGATGTCAAATCCAATCTCAGTACCGTCGATGAGGAGATGGCGGGGCGCCTGCGCGATTCGGTGACCTCGGCGGCCGAGCTGGCTGCGGCGGCCAAGCCCGCAAAGGCGCCGGTCGCGGCGGTGAAGAAGCCGACCGCAACCGCGAAGACACCGCACGAGGCCCCGAAGACCGCGCCGTCACTTCGACCCCCGGTCCGCACCGCCGCCAAGGCGGCGGAGCCGGCCCCCACGGAGAGGTCGGCTGTCGACTCGAAACCGGCGAAGCTCGCCGCTCCTGCCCCCGTAGCCACAGTGCGCCCGGCGGCCGCAGCCCAGAAGCCGGCTGAGCCGGCGACGAAAATCGCCCCCCGACCGGCCGCTGCGGGGCCGGCGCGCGCCCCGATGGCGTCCGGCATGACGAGACCGGTCACAGGCCGACCCTCTACCGTAGGCACAGCACCGGCGATGCCGCACAGACCGGCGATCGGCAGCACACCCGCCCGTCCGTCGGTCCCGGGGACGCATGGCGTTCCAGCCGCCGCTCAAAGATCTGGGACCTCACCCGGGACCGGCGTGGTCGCCCGGGCCGGAGTCCAGCCGGGGTCGGCCGGCACCGGTGTCCGGCCCCTCGCACCGCGCCTTGGCCAGACGCCCGGCATCCAGGCGCCACGCCCAGGATTCCCGAGGCCGGCCACTCCCCTGCCGGGCCCCCGGCCACCGGGGGGACCGATGGGAGTCTCCCGGCCGGCTGCTCCCGGCATGGCAGTACGCCGCCCGATGCCGCCGCAGGCCACTCCGCCCCAAGCTCAGCGGCGTCCCGGGGCTCCACCACAGGGCCGCCCCGCGCCGGCGCCGCGACAGAGGGCGGACGCCCCTGTCCCGATGGCCCGCCCGGCAATCCCGACGCCGCCACCCCTGCCGGACGTCTTCAAGGAAATCGCCATCACCGAAGGGGTGACTGTCAAAGAACTCTCCGAGAAGACCGAGCGCAAGGCCAAGGACATCATCGCGAGGCTGATTGCGCGCGGCATCCTGGCGAATATCAACCAGCCGCTCGACACCAAGCTCGCGATCGAGGTCTGCCGTGAGTTCGGTTTTGACGCCCGGATCGTGTCCTTCGAGGAGGACGTCGCCCGCGAGGAGGCCGAGGAGGCCGTCCCCGCCAACCTGAAACCCCGGGACCCGGTGGTCACGGTCATGGGACACGTCGACCACGGCAAGACATCGCTCCTCGACGCCGTCCGGGAGACCGACGTTGCGGCCGGCGAAGCAGGGGGAATCACCCAGCACATCGGGGCCTACCACGTTCGCTACAAGAACCGGGGCGTGACGTTCATCGACACGCCGGGTCACGAGGCGTTCACCATGATGCGCGCGCGCGGAGCGCGGGTCACCGATATCGTGGTCCTGGTGGTCGCGGCCGACGACGGGGTGATGCCCCAAACGATCGAGGCGATCCACCACGCCCGCGAGGCCAAGGTTCCCATGGTGGTCGCGGTCAACAAGATCGACAAGCCCGGCGCGAACCTGGATCGGGTGAAAAAGCAACTCTCCGACCAGGGCCTTCTGGTCGAGGACTGGGGAGGCGATGTCGTCGCCGTGCCGGTCTCCGCCAAGCAAAAGACCGGCATCAGCGAGATGCTCGATATGATCCTTCTGGTGGCCGATATCGGCGAACTCAAGGCCGATCCGACGATTGGCGGATCAGGAACAGTGCTCGACGCGCGACTGGACCGGTCCCGCGGGCCGGTGGCGACCATCCTGGTGCAGCGCGGGACGCTGCGTATCGGCGACCCGCTCATCGCCGGCGCCGTGCACGGCAAGGTCCGGGCCATGTTCGACGACCTGGGACACCGGGTGAGCGAGGCCGCGCCTTCCATCCCCGTCGAGGTTCTCGGTCTCGAGGGAGTGCCCCGTGCCGGCGACTCCTTCCAGGTCCTCGGGGAAGAATGGAAGGTCAGGCAGATCGGAGCCTTCCGTCAGCAGAAGATCCGACAGGAGGCGATGGCCAAGGCGTCACGTCTCACGCTGGCCCACCTGTTCGAACAGATCAAGGATGGGCAACTCAAGGAACTTCCCCTGGTCGTCAAGGCCGACGTCCAGGGATCGGTCGAGGCCCTGGAGAAGGCGCTCTCAGATCTCCCCTCCGATCGGGTCAAGATCAAGATCGTCCATTCCGGGTCGGGGGCCATCACCGAGACCGACGTCAACCTGGCGTCCGCCAGCAATGCCATCATCATCGGGTACAACGTCCGGCCCGAACGTGCGGTCCAGGATCTGGCCGACAAGGAAAAAGTCGACATCCGGCTGCACTCGGTGATTTACGACATCACCAACGAGATCAAGAACGCCATGGTCGGCCTCCTCGATCCCGAGAGCAAGGAGGTCTACCTGGGACGCGCCGAGATACGGCAGCTCTACAAGGTGCCGAAGGTCGGGATCATCGCCGGCTGCCATGTCTCGGACGGCCACATCGCGCGCACCGCCGAGGTCCGGCTGCTGCGCGACAACGCCGTCGTGCACCGGGGCAAGCTCGGTTCCCTCCGGCGGTTCAAGGATGACGCCAGCGAGGTCAAGGCTGGCTACGAGTGCGGCATCGGCCTGGCGAACTTCAACGATCTGAAGGTGGGCGACATCATCGAGGCCTTCCGCATCGAGAAGATCGCCGCCAAGTCCCTCTGATCCCGACGCCACCGTGACGGTCGGCGTGTGTGTCGTGCAGATCCACCTGCCGGGTGCGGGATCCCTCAAGGAGAAGCGCCAGGTCCTGCGCAGCCTCAAGGACCACCTGCGCAATCGTTACAATGTGGCCGTCGCGGAGATCGAACACCAGGACCTCTGGCAGCGCGCTGGGGTCGGAATCGTCGGTATCGCCGCGGCGCGCGCGCCGCTCGAGAAGATGTTCCAGGAGATCCAGGGCGAGGTCGAACGGCGCGTCCCGGGTGAGGTCCTGAGCTGCGACGTGGACTTCCTGTCTTGAGGCCCCAGCATGACGACCCGAACCGAACGGCTGTCGGACCTGATTCGCGATGAAGTCTCCCGCCTCATCCAGAGGGAGCTCCACGATCCGCGTGTCGGGTTCGTGACCATCACCGGAGCGGACGTCAGCCCCGACCTGAGAAACGTGCGTCTCTTTGTCAGCGTGCTCGGCGACGAGACCCGGCGCCAGCAGTCCCTCACGGCCCTCAACGGGGCGCGCGGTTTCTTCCAGCGTTCCCTGTTCAAGAACCTCAGACTGCGCAACGCGCTGAACCTCGCGTTCCGCCATGACGATTCGATCGATCGCGGTCAACGGATCGAAGACCTGCTGCGGTCCATCCGGACGGATCCCGCCCCCGGGGACGGCGGCGAGGAGGAGTAAATGGAGCCGCTGGACGGCGTGCTGCTGCTGGACAAGCCGGAAGGCCCGACTTCGCACGACATGGTCGCGCTGGCCCGACGCTGCCTCCGCACGCAGCGGATTGGGCACGCGGGCACGCTCGACCCGCTGGCGACGGGGCTGCTGGTACTGATGATCGGCAAAGCGACGCGGCTGGCGCCGTTCCTTTCCGGGATGGACAAGGTCTATCGCGGTGTCCTGCGACTTGGCCTGGAGACCGACACCTATGACAGGGCCGGGACACCCGTAGGCCCGCCCCGTGAAGTCCGGGTGACACGGGAGGATCTTCTCGAGGCGTTTGCCCCTTTTCACGGCACCATCTCACAGACTCCGCCGATCTTCTCCGCCAAGAAGGTCCACGGAACGCCGATGTACCGCCTCGCGAGGCGTCGGCGCCCGGTCTCGCCGACTCCCGCCCTGGTGACGTTTCGTCGCCTTGAACTGCTGGACGTTCAGGGCGCCGACGTCGAGTTTGAAGCCGAGGTTTCGGCAGGCACCTACCTGCGGGCCTTCGCCCACGATCTCGGCCAGGCTCTCGGGTGCGGGGGTCACCTCCATTCGCTGCGCCGCTCGGCGATCGGGCCGTTCCGTGTCCATGCCGCGACGACCCCGGCGGGGCTGGAGGAGGCTGGCCGTGATGCGGCCGCCCGCACGATCCCGATGAACACGGTCCCGCTCGGTCTGCCTACCCTTGTGCTCACTCACTCCGGGCTGATGGCCATTCGGCATGGACGACCCTGCGGACTGCAGGACATCGCCTCGCCGCGTCCGCCGCTGCCGCTCGGCCGCTGCTGCCTGCAGGGGCCGGAAGGGACCCTGGTGGCGATCGGCGAGGTGCAGGTAGCCCTCCCCGCCGCAGCCGCCCGCCCGATCGTACGGCCGCAGATCGTCTTCGGGTGAGAGGCACGACCGGGCGCAGAGGGGTGTCTTACCTTTACAGCCGCTAGCACTTGTGCTAGAGTCCCGCCCGTCGAAACGAAGCATGAACGCGAGGAGAAGACTGGTCGTATGTCGCTGGAAAAGCAATTGAAGACCGAAATCATCCAGAGCTACCGGACGCATCCCGCCGACACGGGTTCTCCGGAAGTCCAGATCGCCATCCTGAGCCGGCGGATCGACGAGCTGACCGAACACTTCGGCGCCCACGCGAAGGACCATCATTCCCGCCGCGGGCTGCTCAAGATGGTCTCGACGCGTCGCCGTCTGCTGGATTACCTGAAGGGACAGGACTCGGATCGTTACCGCGATCTGATCAAGAAGCTCGGGATTCGCAAATAGGAAGGCCGAATCCCGATGCCGGGCCGCCGGCGAGCACGCAGGCTGGAACCGGATCTGGGCACGAACAGCGGGTCGGGCAGAAGGGTTTCCACTCTGGGACTCATTGGAGCCCGGATTCATTCACCCTTCATGGCTTCAGGCACAACACCCTTCGACCGCACGACTCGCTGCCATCGGCCCGGCCGGAGTGGCCGGCACACCGCCGGCCGCCGCCCGCAAAATGCCTTCCGTACACAACGCGGCAGGGACGTCGTGATTCGTCCCCTGCCGCCCACTCCGCCCCGGCCGATCGGCCGCGCACGCGGCGCATCAGGAGGAACGCTCCTTGGCAACAACACGCAGCATTGAGTTTGGCGGCCGGACCCTCACCATCGAAACCGGCCGGGTGGCCAAGCAGGCCGACGGCGCGGTCACCGTCCGTTACGGGGACACCGTCGTCCTGGTCACGGCCTGCGCCGATCGTCGTGAGCGGCAGGGAATCGATTTCCTGCCTCTGACGGTCGACTATCGCGAGAACACCTACGCCGCGGGGAAATTCCCCGGCGGGTTCTTCAAGCGTGAGGGACGGCCGAACGAGAAGGAAACCCTGACTTCGCGGCTCATCGACCGCCCCACCCGGCCGCTGTTCCCGAAGGGCTGGAACTACGAGACCCAGGTCGTCGCGCTGGTCCTGTCGGCCGACCTGGCGAACGACCCGGACATCCTGGCGGTGACCGGCGCCTCCACGGCCCTGCATCTCTCGGATATCCCGTTCAGCACGGCGGTAGCGGCGGTCCGCGTCGGGCTGGTGGACGGTCAATACCTCCTGAACCCGACCTACGAGCAGATGGAAGCCAGTCGCCTCGATCTGGCCGTGGTGGCGAGCGCCACCGAGATTGTCATGGTGGAGGCTGGCGCCAGCGAGGTCTCCGAGCAGGAGATCCTCGAAGCGATCTGGTTCGGGCAGGCACAGGCCCGGATCCTCGTCGAGCTCCAGGAGGAACTCCGTCGGGTCTGCGGCAAGCCGAAACGCGAGGCCAAGAAGCCGGTGCTGGACGAGGGATTGGCGCGATCGGTCGAGACCGCCTGGAAGGACCGCCTCTACGCGGCGATGAAGGTCCCTGTCAAGATCGACTCCTACCGGGAAGTCGCCGCCCTCGAGAAGGAGGCGTTGGCATCAGTCCCGGACGACCAGCCGGAGCGTCGCGCCCAGACGGCCGCCTGCTTTCGCGCTCTCCACAAGACCATTGCCCGGCAGGAACTCCTCGGTGCGCGCCGGCGCTTCGACGGCCGCGCCTACAACCAGGTGCGCAAGGTGACCGCCGAGGCGGGCGTCCTGCCGCGTACCCATGGGTCCTCGCTGTTCACCCGAGGCGAGACGCAGGCCCTGGTGACCTGCACTCTGGGAACCTCCGAGGATGCCCAGACGCTCGACTGGCTCGAAGGGGAATCGGAGAAGCGGTTCATGCTGCACTACAACTTCCCGCCCTTCAGCGTGGGCGAGGTCAAGTTTCTCCGCGGCCCCGGACGGCGCGAGATCGGGCACGGGGCCCTTGCCGAACGGGCGCTCCTCCCGCTGATGCCGGATAACGACGCCTTCCCCTACACGATTCGTCTGGTGTCGGACATCCTGGAGTCCAACGGATCGTCCTCCATGGCCTCGATCTGCGGCGGCTCACTCGCCCTGATGGATGCCGGCGTGCCCCTGCGATCGGCCGTGGCCGGGGCCGCGATGGGACTGGTGAAGGATGGCGACAACTATGTCGTGCTCACCGACATCGCCGGTGTCGAGGACCACTACGGGGACATGGACTTCAAGGTCGCCGGAACACGCGAAGGGATCACCGCCCTGCAGATGGACATCAAGATCCAGGGGATCAGCAAGACGATCATGAACGAGGCGCTCGCCCAGGCGCGCGATGCCCGGATGGCGATCCTGGATGCGATGGACACCACCCTTGCGGCCCCGCGAGCCTCGATCTCGTCCTTCGCGCCGCGCATCTTCACCATCCGGATCAACAAGGACAAGATTCGCGAAGTCATCGGCCCGGGCGGCAAGATGATTCGTTCGATTGTCGAGCGTACCGGTTGCAAGATCGACGTCGAAGACGACGGCCGCATCAACATCGCCTCGGTCGACGAGGCCTCGGCCCTGAAGGCGATCGAGATCATCAAGGACATCACCGCCGAGGCCGAGGTCGGCAAGACCTACCTCGGCAAGGTGACCCGGATCGTCAACTTCGGGGCCTTCGTGGAGATCCTCCCGGGCCTCGAAGGGCTCCTGCACATCTCCGAGCTGGCCGAGCACCGCGTCCGCGAGGTCACCGACGAGATCCAGGAGGGGCAGGAGATCCTCGTCAAGGCGGTCGAGGTGGAGGGTGACCGGATTCGCCTGAGCCGCAAGGCCCTGCTCCGGGAAAAACGGATCGAGGCCGGCGGTCCCGAGCCGGTCGATGCCGCGCCTGCTGACGCAGGCGGCGGCCGCCGTCCTGGCGGCGGTTCCTCCGGTCGTCATGGCGGTGGACAAGGCGGGCACGGGGGCGGGCGGGGCGGCGGCCAGGGGCGGCGGCCACCCCACCAGCGGCAACGCTGACCACGCCCCGGCGGCCGCGCTCGACCGCCGGATGACGTGACATCGTGAGGTGACCGTGAAACTGGGCGACTGGTTGATCGGCAAGGGCAGGATCACGCGCGAACAACTCGACAAGGCCCTTCAACACCAAGGATTCTTCGGGGAACGGCTCGGCCACAGCCTCATCAAGCTCGGGTTCATCGACGAGGACGTGCTCGGAGAATACCTCGGTGACATCTCAGGGGCGCGCTACCTCCCCGCCGTCCGCCTCGAACGGATCGGGCCCGATGTCATCCTCACGGTTCCCGCGCGACTGGCCGCCAAGTACTGCATCGTGCCGGTCGCGATCGAGGCACGCAAGCTCCACCTCGCGATGCGCGAGCCCCGGGACCTTCTGGCCATCGACGAGATCGCCTTCCTCACCGGCCTGCCGATCGAGCCGTATGTCGCCTCCGAATTCCGGCTGATCCAGGCCATCGAGAAGTACTACGGGATCCACGTCGGCCCGCACACGATCCCGGTTGCCGGCGCGACTCAGAACCTGGCCCGGCCGCCCGCCGCTGCCCGGAGGGCGGTGGCGCCGCAACCCCCGGCCAAATCGACCGCCGCGGAGATCGGGTTCGATGGCCTGCCGATCGACGCCAACCCCGATGATCTCGATCAGCCTTTCGTGACCACCCCGGCAGGGCCACCCCCGGAGCATGCGGAGCAGAACCAGGATGTCCCGGTGTCGCTGGAGGAGTGGCGGGCGGCCCAGGAGGCCACCCCTGTTCCCGCGCCACCCCCCGCTGGAGCCAAGACCGCGCCGTACCCGGCCGCGGTTCCCCCGCCGCCTCAGACCCCGAGGGTCCCCGCCGCCGGTGCCGTGCCCGCCGTTACCCCGTCACCGACCTCGGCGCGGCCCGTAGCGGTCCCCGCGCCAGGGAGCATGGAGGCAATCTCGCTTCGCCTGCGCGACGCGGAGACCCGCGACGAAGTATTTAGCGCCCTTCTCGACTTCGCCTCGGTCCACTTCCGGCGGACCGCCCTGTTCGTGGTCCAGCAGGAGCGCGTGCTTGGCTGGAGCGGCCGGGGCGAGGGATTATTTCCGTCGCGCATCCGCAACGTGATTGTCCCGCTCGACCGGCCCTCCCTGTTCGTTTTCTTCCGGTCGGGCACCGACTACTACTATGGGCCGGTCCCGGATCTGCCGGCGAATGCCAAGTTCTACCTCGACCTCGGAAGTCCGCCGCCGGCCCGCGTCCTGCTCGCACCCCTATCGATCATGGACCGCCCCGCGGTCATCCTGTACGGCGACAATGGGCCGGAGACCGGGCGAGGATCGGACATCCAGATTTTCCGACGGCTTCTCGCCAAAGGCGCGCTGGCTCTCGAGGTGCTGATCCTGCGCAACAAGATCACGATGATCTGATCGGAACATGTCCGAGCCTCCGCCACCCCTACACGAGGATGAACGCCGCGCGCTTCTGCGCCTAGCGCGGACCGCGATCGTGGCCCGGCTGGAAAACCTGCCCCCGCCCGACTGGCCCCGCGATCGTCCCCGGCTCCTGCGCCCCTTGGCGGCGTTCGTGACCCTCAAGGCGGGTGCGGATCTGCGTGGCTGCATCGGCTCCCTCGATTTCCACGCCGCGCTGGCGGACAACATCATCCGCTGCGCCGCGGCCGCCGCCACGGACGACCCGCGCTTCCCGCCGCTGGATCCAGCCGAAGCCGCCGGCCTGCGGATCGAAATTTCCATCCTTGGCCCGTTCGCAAGGGTCCACGACCCGGTGGAGGAAATCGTCCCCGGGCGCCATGGTCTGGTGGTATCGAGAGGTTCGCGGCGCGGGTTGCTCCTGCCCCAGGTGGCGTCGGAGCACGGCTGGGATGTGCGGACTTTCCTGGGTGAGACCTGCCGCAAGGCCGGCCTGCCACCGGACGCCTGGGAGCGTGGCGCGACCGTCCAGGCCTTTGAAGCGGATGTGTTCGGGGAGGAGGAACTCCTCCCCGCCTAGGAGCGGTCCGGAATCTGTGCCGGGTTGCGGTTCAGTAGAGCTCGACCTGGTGACCCACCTCGATCTCGTTCACCGCATAGATGATCTTCGCGGTGGCGGTTCGTTTCTCGGTGGTCAGCACGACGAGCTGCCCGATGATCTGCGGCGGCGGGACATCCCGGTTGTCCTTCCGGAGGCTGACGCTCTGGAAGCGCTGGTTATCCCACTGGTAGTCGTATTTCAGGGCGGGATACTGGTCAAACGGCTGGGTCGGCACGTAGATCTTCAGGAAGTCGCCCGGCTTCAGACCGTCCTCGTACCCCAGGTTGATGTCAACCAGATAGCCGGTCCCGACCCGCTCCATGTTGTCCCCGGTGTGCACCACGTGCCCCGAAGGTTTGGACTGGTCGAGGGCGCCGTGCCGGTCGAAGGCCGGCGCCGGGGCGTCCGGAGGCGTGGCGACGATCAGGGGGACCAGCTCGAAGCCGGTCCGGATGTAGTCGCAGGCCACGACGATCTTCGCCAACGCCGTCTCCTCCTGCGATGCGAGGATCCGCAGCGTCCCAGACCGCTTGTAGTAGTGTCCCAGCAACCGGTTCGAAATCGGGTGCCGGACCTCCGCCTCGCGCAGGACGATGCTGAACTCGGTCCCCGGCTCGGGCAGTGCCCCCCGCTTGCTGCGGGCCACGTAGACGATGTCCCCCTCCGTGAGGCCGACCTTGTTCGCGTTATCCTGGTTGGCGATGAAGAATTCCATCCGGGAGTCCTTCGGAGCGACGTACCCGCCGCAGCGGACGTCCCCCTCGTCGGAATGCGCCCAGTTCTCGGCCGGCGCGGTCCGCGGCCCCGACGGGGCCTCCTCCATCGTCCCCTGCTCGGCGACCGGCTCCGGTTCCGCATCCTCAGGCTGTTCGGCCACCGGGACCTCGGGCGTCGTGTCCTCCGCGACCGCCGGGGCCGCGACCGGCGGCGCACCGGCCTGTCCCTGCGGGACCACCTCGGTGATCACGGTCGGGCGAGCCGGGAGGAGCAGCGGGTCCCCCGGGTAGATCCAGTGGGAATCGAGAATGTAGCGGTTCTCGTTCCAGATCTGCGGCCAGAGATAGGGGTTGCCGAAGGCGAGATCGGCGAGATCCCAGAGCGTGTCGCCCGGCACGATGATGTGGAGCGTCGCATCCTTGCCGAAACTCTCCGGATCAGGCGGATCGTAGGGTGTCCAGTGGTCCCCGACCTTCTTCAGAGGGCGGGGCGGGCGGGTCGATCCCGGCAGCAGCGCCCGGGGTTCGCGGACCGGCGTCGTGGTGGATTCATCGGTCGCCGTCTCCGGCGCCCCGGATCCACCCGGCGCCGCCTGGGAGTCATCCGCCCGGGGAACGGTCGCCAGAAGACCGCACCCGAGCACGATGGCCAGAGCCGGCAGCAGAAACATCCGGGTCGATGCGCGCATGCGTCTCTCCTCCTCGCGGCCGGCCGCAATGCGGGCGGCGTGGTTCCACGTGACCAAAATATATCTGGAGGGAAACAAGTCAAGGCGGGTCGCCCGTTTGGACCTCACGGGACAGCTTACAGAAATGGGATTTGACTCAGGGTGGCGGCAGGTGGTCGATCGCCTCGCGGGCCGTCGGCGCGGCGTCACCCTCCGGCCAGTCGTCGAGGGCCCTCCGGAACGCCGCGCGTGCCATCTCAATCTCGCCCAGCCGGGCGAAGGCGGTCCCCATCCGTACCAGGGCCCGGTCCGGACGATCTGCCGCCTCCCCGCTGTCACCGACCGGGCGCCAGACCCCGATCGCCTCGCGGAACTGCGCCCGGGCGAAATAACATTCGCCGATCCAGTACCGGGCGTCCGCGGCGGCGGGATGCGCCGGCGCGGCGGCGAGGAACTGACGCAGACGATCCTCCGCCTGGTCGAACTCCCCCTGTTGGAACAGGACGTACCCCCGCCGGTACTCCTCGATCGCGGCGGGCGCGCCCGGTCCGATCGGCCCCGCGGCGGCCAGCACGACGGTTTCCTCCAACACTCCGATCTCCATGACGCCAATCGGCTCCGCACCTCCCGCCTCCGGGCCATCCAGTCGCCCGCTCTGCGGAGTGGATCCACCCCTGGCCTCGGCCACCGCACGCAGCGCCGTGTCGAGACGATCCCGCTGAGCGGCGATCTGGTCCACCTGCCGGCGGAGGTCCGCCAGACGAAGATCCAGAGCCGGCGTCACGCAGCTGGTCGACACAACGCCCAGGACCGCCAGGGCAGCCGGCCTGAAGTACAGAGGAAAGATCACCGGTCGTTCTTCTCCACCGTGGTCGTGCTCCGACCGCCGGCGACGCCGGCCGCCAGACGCGGATCGTCCTTCAGCATACGGAGGGACGGGTCGGCGGACAAGAGACCCCGGTTCAGACCGGCCGCCAGCGCCGTCGTGATCACGACGATCGCTTCGTCCTTCCGGCCAGCAGCCATCAGCAGACCCGCCAGACCGGTCACCGCCTCGGGACAGGATGGCCGATCCCGCAGGACCTCCCGGTAGAGGGCGTCGGCCTCCCCGATGCCCCCGTCTGCAGCGCGCAGGCGTGCCCGTGCTGCGCGTGGGGCGCAGGCGGCGGGGTCCACCGCGACCGCAAGCGCGATCTCGCGCTCCGCCTGACCCCGCAGACCCTGCCGGTGATATAGGAGCGCCAGTTCCGCCCGGACCCGGACGTTGGACGGATCCATCAGCACCGCCCGGCGGTAGTCGTCGATCGCCTCGTCGATCCGCCCGCGTCGGGCCAGGATCACTCCACGCGCGTGCAGGGACCGTGGTCCCAGGACTCCCTGGCGTTCGGCGCGCGCCCACTCGCGGAGCGCCCCGTCCGCGTCCCCTTCCCGGTCCAGACAGATCGCGTAGGCGACCCGGGCCGGAGCGAAGCCGGGGTCGTGCCGGAGCGCCGTTTCAAACGCCAGCCGCGCCTCGGCCCCACGACCCGCCTGTTCGAGGACCAGCCCGAGGTCGTAATGCAACCGCGGGTCCGAGGGTGATTTGGCGAGGGCTTCGCGGAATAGAAGTTCGGCATTGGCATGCGCCCCTGCCATCGCGAAGAACAGGGCCGCGTTCACCTCCGCCACCGGCACGGCACGGCGTGGAATGATCGTTCGCAGCATGACGGGGAACGGGTCGCGGGCGGCAGAAGCGGCGGCGGCGCCACGCACTTCCTCCAGGACCCGGCGGCCGAGTTCAGGATCCTGGAGATCCACGGCCGGCAGTTCGGTGCTCGGCCCGCCCTGCTCGTCACGCACGAAGACCGCGGCCGCATGATCGACATGGACCGGGCGCCAGCCTCCGCCACCGACCAGATGACGCAGCAGTCCCGTCCACTCCGGTCGGAAACGGGGCAGGACGACCTCCACCCCGAAGCGGCGTGCGACCTCCTCGAACACGACCGGATCGGCCTGAAGCTTCAGGTATCGCACAAACAATCCGGGGTCGTGCACCTCGAGCCGGCCGTCGATGAACACCCGTCGTTCGGGGAACCAGCGCCACGCCAGATACCCCCCCAGCGACAGATCGTGAATCGCCTCGCCGGGCAGGCGGTGTTCCAGGACGAACGACGCCGCCGTCTCGGGGTAGAACCCCGGGGCTGCTCCGCGGCCGAAATACCGCTGCGTCCCATCCCGTTCGTAGAACCGGTTCGAAACCACCTGCCAGAGGGAGACGAGGACGAGCGCCAGGATCGTCAGGGCGATCGCCGCGTGGGCCAACCGGACCGGATCGCCCCGCCGCGACCGCGACTCGATGCGGCGTTGGATCCGCCTTCCAATCTCCGCGACCCACAAACCGCCGAGGGGAAGCGCCACCAGTGCGAAGAGCGGTGCATTGCGGCGCGCGAGAAGCCCCAGATAGAGGAAGGCCGCGGCCAGCAGCAGATCGGCAGGCCGCGCCCGGCGAACCTGGATCAGCCCGGCGATGACCACGATCCCCACCAGCAGGGCGAACGCCCCGATGGCGGTCGTCACGCCGAACCCTCCCAGCGTCGGCTGGAACTCGGCGATCGATCGGGCGTAGACATTGTCGCTGCCGATCCGCTCGAACAGCAGGCGCGCCGGCAACAGCCACCCGTGGATCCCGTAGGGGGTCAGGAGGGTGGCGGCGGCGCTCAGCCCGGCCACGGCCGGGAGCCGCCATATCGCCGGTTCCAGGGCGACTCCGCCGACGCCGGCGCCGGGCTGCCCGGCGACCGCACCGGAGCCCTCGCCGCCCCTCTGCCGTACCCATCGCTCCAGGGCGTCGCCGGCGACCACAATCAGGATGGCGGCAAGACCGACGGCGAACAGAGCGTGGGTGTTGGCCCACAGGACGAGAAGAGGAGGGATCGCCCACAGACGGCCCGGCCTGGTCTCCCGCTGGTCGATCAGAAGGAGCACGAGGGCCAGGAACACATACGATGCCGCCTCGGGCCGGAGGTTGAAGCGCTCCTGTGACGCCAGAAGCGCCGCCAGGCCGAGGCCGGCGACCAGGACCCGGGGAACCCCGCGGCGCCGCGCCGTCAGCCCGGCCAGACCGCAGGCAAAGACCAGCAGGACGATCTTCAAGAGGTCGAGCCCGCCCCAGCCGGCCAGACGATAAGTCAGCGCCACTCCCACCTGGAACAGCCAGTGGAGGTCGATCCACGGGCGCCCTGCCGAGACGTACGAGAATTCATCCTGGTGAGGCACCTGTCCCGTGGCCAGGATCTCCCGTCCCGCCAGCAGGTGCCAGTGCAGGTCGGCTTCCGCCAGCTCGGTCAGGGCAAACGCCCCCGCCAGGGCGAGGACCAGGACGAGGCTGATCCGATCGAGGAGCCTCATCGCGAATCCGGATCGGGGGGGAAAAACGTCGTCAGCTCGGTGTCCCCGTGACCATAGGTCCGGCCGCGAAGAATTCCGCCCGCTGGTGACGCCTCCAACCGACTGCCCCGCCGGTGCTCGACGACCAGGATCCCGCCCGGAGCGACCAGCCTGGCGGCGAGTTCGATCGCCCGCCCCAGCCCCGGGTCGCCATAGGGCGGATCGAGAAAGACGATGGTGAACCGGGATCCGGACCGTTCGAGATGGTCGAGGGTCCGGGCCGCGTCGGCCGCGATGACCTCGAGCTCGCCCGCGGATCCGGCCGCACGGTTATCGCGGATGGCTTTCACCGCCGCCGGATCGTTCTCGATGCAGACCACCCGCCGCGCCCCACGGCTGAGCGCCTCGATCCCCACCGCGCCGGTGCCGGCGTAGGCATCGAGAAACTCCGCGTCGAGAACCCGCCGGCCGAGGATGTCGAAGATCGCCCGTCGCACCCGCGCCGAGGTTGGACGTGTCGATCCGGCGACCGGGCCGCGCAGCGCCCGCCCTCGCGCGGCGCCACCCTGCACCCGTCGAGGTCGCACCCCTACCCTGCCGGTCTTGCCGCGTCGCATCGCTTTGCCGGACTCGCACTGAAGGCCTGAGACGTGGCGGGGATTATACACCGCGCACCCTCTCGTCCCATTTCTTGACTTCGCCCGATCCGACCGTTAGGATGGCACGCAACTTTATGAGCGGATTGAACATCGACCTTGCGCTCCGCCGCTGGATACTGGCGACAATCGCCTGCGCGGTTCTCGGCGCCGGCCCCGACCCCAAGGCGGCGCTTTTAGACCTGCGACCTGGCCCGATCGATCGTCCGTTCGATCTGGCGGCGGACGATTTCGACCGGGACGGCAGGGTGGACCTGCTCGTCGCCGACTTCGAGGCCGGCACGCTCACCCTGCTCCTCAACCAAGGCGACGGGACTTTCCTTCCCCACCCGGCATCGCCCATCGGCATCGGCATCGCAACGTACAGTCAGCCCTCCTCGGAACCGCTGCATCTGATCATCGAAGACCTCAACCCTGCCGACGTGGACAGCGATGGCGTGACCAATGCCACGGACAACTGTCCCAATGTGCCGAATGTCGTGAGCACGGTGACCGGCATGCAGGTCGACACCGATGCCAACGGTGTCGGTGACGCCTGCCAGCCGGCGACACCCTCCGACCCGGACGGCGACGGTGTGCCCGACTACAGCGCCGGAATGCCGGCGACCCTGGACAACTGCCCCAGTGCCGCCAATCCATCGCAGGCGGACGCCGACAGTGACAAGGTCGGGGATGCGTGCGATCGCAGCCCCGACATCGTGACCGTCTGCTCGGTTCTCGGGACCCCCGCGGCTTTCGGGATCATTCGCGTCGGGGTCAATGACGGGGCGGGGGGGATCGTCAATCGCGTCTCCAAGGTCACCGGGATCGGGCCGATCGCCGGCGTCCTCGAGGACTTCAACTCCGACGGGTGGGCCGACCTGATCGTGACCAACAGCCGCGGCGATGCCCTGCTGCTGTTCCCCGGACGACCGGACGGCGCATTCGGCGGTCTGTGCACCCTCGGCACCAACGCCGGCGCCGTCTGCAGCGGCAGCGCCGACTGTCCGGGAGGAACGTGCATCCCACCCTCCATCCCCACCGGCGACGGGCCCGAGGGAGTCGCTACGGGTGATTTCGATGGTGACGGCGACCCCGAT
Organism: Acidobacteriota bacterium; assembly: GCA_031394595.1. GTDB lineage: Bacteria > Acidobacteriota > Polarisedimenticolia > Gp22-AA2 > Gp22-AA2 > JANNTZ01. The sequence goes on along the minus strand of JANNTZ010000236.1, from coordinate 16,692 downwards.
CTGGCGGTCGCCGGCCGCAGCGCCGATCAGGTTTGGGTTCACACGAACACCGCGGGATCGCTGACCGCCATGCCGCCCACCCAGGTGGCCAGCGGCCGGGCCCCGACGACACTGCTCGCCGGGTCGCTCAACGGCGGTCTGTTTGACGACCTGGTCGTCCTCGAGCAGGACCGGATGGTCTGCGCCGGCGGGACTAACGATCAGGGAGCCTGCAGCAGCGATGCCCAGTGCCCCGGCGGGGTCTGCTCTCCCTCGGGTTCCGAGAACGGGATAATCCGGGTCCTGCCCGGGTCCGCGGCCGGTCCGATGCCATCCGGCTGGTTTTTTCCTCTTGGCGCCGGTCACCGGCCGGGCGGCGGCCTGCTCGAACACCTCGACACCGACGGCAATCTCGATCTGGTAGTGACCGACGTCGCCGCCGGCGAGGTCCTGATCTTCGCGGGGAACGGTGACGGCACCTTCTCTCTCGCCGCGACGTTTGCCGGTGTCGACGGCGCCATCGCGTTGGCGGCGATCGACGACGACGGCGACGGCGACCCCGACCTGGCGGTCCTGAGTCACGATGACAACCGGATCGACCTGATCCGCAACAACGGATCCCTGGTCTTCGCCCTGGCGCCGACCTCACCCGTCTCGCCCTGGAAAAACGCCACCTCGTTGGCGGTGTTCGCCGCCGATGCTTCCGTCGGCTTCGATATCACCATGACCCGGTCGACGCCGCCGGCCGTCATGCCACTCTCGGGGCTCGGCACCACCAGCTTCCGGACGCTTCCCGAAGTCGACCTGAGCGGCCCCATGGAAGCCAGTGGCGCGCTGCTGACCGATCTCAAGCAGGATGGGATCGTCGATCTGCTGGTTTTCGACACTCCCGGATCGCAGGTCACCGTGGTGACGGCCGAGGTGACGGGGGCCCTGCTCGAACGCGGCACTTGGCCGGTCGGATCGCCGCCGGTCGCCGTGGCCGCGGGGACCCTGCTGCGGGACGAGACCGACGCGGATCGCGATGGCGTCCCGAACCTCATGGACGACTGCCCCCTGCGTTACAACCCGCCGGGTTGTGTTTCCTACGACGAGATCAACTTCCCCGAATGCTACGTGCCCCCCGTGTGCCTGACCAACGCCCCGACGGACTGCGGCACGATCGATCCCGTCAGCCTCCAGTGCGACAGCGACGGTAACAGCGTCGGGGATCGCTGTCAGATTCTCAACTCGGTCACCTGCGCCGCCCTGGACAGCGACTTCGACACCGTGTTCGACTACGAGATCAACCCCGCGAAGATCGGGGTCGACAAGCTGGACAACTGCCCGTGGGTGGTGAATCCTCCGCGGGATTGCGATGCCAACTCGGCGACACCGGTCGAGCAGTGCGACGCCGATGCCGATGGCATCGGCGATGCCTGCGACAGCGGCACCTGCACGACGGCCACCCTGCCGGCGAGCTGCTCGGGCGGCTACCGCGACCGCGTCTCCTGTACCCGCAATATCGACTGCGCCTTCCCGACCACTGACATCGCCACCGCGGGCCAGGCCGACGGGACGGTCCGGATCATGCTGGGGGACCAGTCGGGGTTTCTGCGGGAGGCGGCGTCGATCCCCGGGCTGACCCGACCGTCGGGCCTGGTGGTCGCGCCGGTATCGCTGACTTGTGTCGCAGGCCCCTTCGAGACGACCTGCTCCGAACGGTCGGTCGGCGGCCTGGCTCTCAGCGACATCGTTGTCGCGGACCAGGAGACACCGGGGAATACCACGGACGACCGGGTGGTGGTGATCCAGGACGACGGCACCGGTGTCTTCGGCATCGTCGCCTCGGTGGCAACCCAGGGCGACCCGACCGATGTGCAGTTTGCGGCCGGGCAGCCGACCTGCCCGAGACCGCTCGGGTTCGCCAACCCGCTGCGTCACGACATCGATGGGCGGAGCACCCTGGTCGCCGTCCTTCAGCCTGAGACCCAGAGTGTCGGCATCTACCTGCCATCGAACGCCGGTCTGGCACCCCCCTCGGCCCGGCCCGATCCCCTGCCGGTCCCCGGGACACCGGTCGACACGCTCTTCGTCAACTTGAACGCCGACGCCTTCGTGGACCTCGTCGTCCTCTCCTCCGGCGACGGCAACCCGCTGACCCCCAACATCTTGATTTACATCGGCCTCGGGAACGGGCTGTTTTTTACCGATTCGTCGCTGAACCCCGACGGGATCGACGATGGCGCCCGGCTCCTGGCAGCCGGCAACCTCGATCTGCAGGATGACGCCACCTATCCCGAGATCGTGGTGCATGGAGGCAGTTACGCATCGCCGGTCGTCCTGAAGAATGTCCTGTTCGAACGCGCCGACATCGATGGGTCGGGGCGCGTTGACGGCCGTGACCTGGCGCTGTTCTCACGCGCTTTCGGCGCCACGCGGGGGGAGGACTTCACCATCCTCGGGCCGCCATCCGGGCCCCTCCTCGATGCGACCCTGCTGCAAAGCGGGAGCGGAGCGGGAAGCGTCCTCGTCGGCAGCGGGGTTTCCCTCCCCGCCCCTCCTCCCCCCGGCCAGGATCTCCCCGACTTCGCGTTCGTGTGCGACGGGCGCCTCGACCCGGTTTCGCCACTCTACGGTCTGCCGGTCGATCTCAATCTCGACGGCGACGTTGACGGCGAAGACTTGAGCCTGCTGGCGATCCGGTTCGGACAGGTCTTGTAGGGCTGGCTTGGCCCATACCGGGGGGGTCAGTCCACTTCCTCGGGATAGATGTTGTAGTAGAAGCAGTAGGTCACCCCTTCCTCGGGGTTCGGGAACTCGGTCGGCAGCGGCGGCAATGGGCTCGCGGCACGCAGGGCGTCGGATGCGGCCCGGTCGAAAGGTGGCACCCCGGAGGCACGCCGGAGGTCGAGGGTGGAGACCGCCCCCTCCTTTCCGATCACGAAGTGCCAGCAGGTCCAGCCGCGGATCCCCTCGCGCGCCGCCAGCGGGATCCGCTCCAGCCAGTTGTTCCTGATGATCACGTAAATCCGGCGCGCATAATCCCCCCAAGGGAAACTCTGGGTGTCGAACGACATCGTCCCGTAGTGCGGATCCCGGAGCCAGGCGGGGTTGGAGAACTGAAACTTGGTCTCCGCGCCATGCGGATCCGATGGGCCGACCCGGGTTGTCCCGGTGTCGGGTGTCGACCCCGGAGTGGCCCCGTCCGGAGCGGAGACCGGGATCGCCGATGCGCCCGGGGCGGTCTGCCGTGGGTCAACCCGATCCCGGGTCGTGGTCATCCCGTCCTCGGCAACCGTCCCTGCGCCGGCTGTACGGACCGCCGCCTCCTCCATCCCGGACGCCCCGGTCCCGATCTCCCCCGGGGGCGACGCCGGCGTTGCGGCCGGCACCGGTGGATCCGGCGAGTCACGACCTTCTGCGATCCGCGGATCCGGCCTCACCCGATCGCGGGTGGTTCCCTCCGAGTGCGGGTCATTCGATCGAGGTTGCGCGTCGGCAGGGGTCGGGATCTCCTGACGGGCATGCCGGTCACGGTCCGATCCGAGCCGGGCGGCGGGGTTCCGGCGCTGTTCGGCATCTTCCGGAACCCTGACATAGGCAAACTTGAGCGGGATCTGCTCCCGTTTCGCGACCGGCGGCTCAACGGCGGGGGCCGGCGGCGGCGCGGGCGGCGGGGCCTGCGCCAGGATCGGCGCGAACCAGGATCGCAGTGCCGCCCGCAGCGATTCCGGGATCTGCTCCGGGATGACGACAAACAGCAGCACCGCCAGCAGGTGACAGGCGATCGAGATGAGGACGGCGGTCGATCGGTTGACCACCGGGGCCGGCGCCTCCGCCGGATCCCTCAGCGAAAGGATGTCCATGAGGGGCGCCTCCAGGCTCCTAGATCCCGGCAGCCAGGGCGTGAAACTCCCGGCGGAGGCGGTTCATGTCGAGCTCCCGGAAGTCGGGATGGACGCGATTCGTGAGCAGAACGAAGACCCGCCGGGCCTCCGGGTCGATCCACAGCGATGTCCCGGTGAACCCGGTGTGGCCGACGGCCCGTGGCGAGAGGGCCGGCCCGGCCGCCGACCCGGGGCTGGACGCCACTTGAAACCCGGCTGACCGATCTTCACCCAGCCCCGCCGTGAAGTTCCGCAACAGGTCGGCGCGTCCTTCGGGGCCGACCACGCCCGATCGACCGTCGAGGATGGCGAGAGCGATCGCCAGCACGCCCCGCGCCGTGCCGAACAGCCCGGCGTTGCCCGACACGCCACCCTGCGTGCGGGCGTTGGCATCGTGTGTCTCACCCCAGATCACCGAGGCGGGCCAGCCATTGTAGCGTTCGGCGTCCGCCCCGGCCAGTTGCCGTTCCCTCACGTTTCCGCGCTCCGTGGCGGCGATCCGCCGCCGCATGCCGGCCGACGGGCGGAACATGACCTCCGCCCCGGTCGGCCCGGCAACGCGATCCGCGAACAACCGGTCCAGGGGCGCGCCGGTCGCCTGCTCGATCATGTACCCGAGGAGGATGTAGCCGAGACACGAGTAAATCACCCCGGTCCCCGGCGGGCGCGGCAGCCCGATGCGGGACAGATGGGCGATCCGCCCGGCCCTGTCGGACGCATGGGCATAGAGGGGATTCCAGGCCGGCAGACCCGAACGATGCACCAGCAAATCCAGCAGCGTCACACTGGCCCGCGCATCGGCCGGGTTCCAGCCGGCGAGGTGCCGGGCCAGCGGATCCTCCACCCGGACCACGCCGGAATCGTGCAGCCCCAGGACGAGGACGGCAGTGGCCAGCGGCTTGGTGAGGGAGGCCAGGTCGTAAAGGGTCGCGGTGCTGGCCGGGATCCGTTCGGGATCCAGCACCGCATGACCACGCGCCCCTTCGGCCAGGATCCGGTCGTCCTCGGCCACGATCCAGACGGCGCCGGGGAAATCGCCCGCCGCGATCCGCGACTGGGCCCAGTCATCGATCCTGGACGGTCCGGTCATCCGCCGCCCCCCGGGCGCCCCGCCGCAATGGACGCGCCGATCCGCAGGGCCAGGTCGAGGGCCCGGCAGGCCTCCTCGGCAGTCACCGCCGGCGCCGGGATCCCGCGCACGCGGTCCAGGAAAGCCCGCAGTTCACCCTCGAGCGGTTCACCGGAGCCGACGGCAACCTCCTCGCGGGCGATCACGGCCGGGCCGTCCGGCCGGCGATCGAGACGATAGGCGATCACCTCCCGGGTGGCGTAGTCGATGGAAATGTAAGAATCCTTCTGGAAGATCCGCAGCTTGCGCGTCTTCTCGGTACTGATCCGGCTCGCCGTGACGTTGGCGACGCAGCCGTTCGCGAAGCGCAGGCGGGCGTTGGCAATGTCGACCTTGTCGGTCAGGGCGTTGACCCCCGACCGCATCCATGGACTCGAGCGGCGAAGGCACCAGGCTGAGGATCACATCGAGGTCGTGGATCATCAAGTCGAGGACAACATCGATGTCGGTGCTTCGCCCGGCGAACACGCCGAGACGGTGCGATTCGATGAAACGGGGCTCGCGGACCCGTGGCAACACCGCCTGCAGCGCCGGATTGAAGCGCTCGGTGTGGCCGATCAGCAGCAACCGGCCCGCACGCGCCGCCTGGTCCGCCATGGCGCGCGCCTCGGCGAGAGTGGCGGCCATCGGTTTCTCGACGAGCACCGCCAACCCGCGATCGAGGCAGCGGGCCACGGTGGCCGCATGGTCGACGGTCGGCACCGCGACGGTCACCGCATCGAGGTCAGGCGGGAGGTCGCCAAGATCGGTGAGCGCGGCGACTCCGTGACGCGCCGCCACGGTGCGGGCCCGGTCGGGATCCCGGTCGACGACGGCGACGAGCACCGCTCCCTCGATCCCCGCGAGGATCCGGGCATGATGCTGGCCGAGACTTCCGACGCCGATCACGCCGACCCGCACCGGATATCGGCCCGGCCCGCGATCGCCCACCACGGTCAGCGGATCACCCCCCGCTCGCTCCGCTGGATGAAGTCGAGGAGCGCCCGCACGTCCGGCTGCGATCCGATCTCCTCCTCCACCTGCGCACAGGCGGCCGCCAGGTTCAGACGCGAGCGGAAGAGAACCCGGTAGGCGTGCTTCAGACCCGCGATCGCCTCGGGGCTGAATTGCTTGCGCTCCAGCCCGATGACGTTGATCCCGAACCCCTTGGCCCGGTTGCCCACCGTCAGCACGTACGGCAGCGCGTCCTGGGTGATCACCGAGTAGCCGCCGATGTAAGCGTGCCGGCCGACCCGGCAGAACTGGTGGACTCCGGAGAAGGCGCCCACCGTAGCCCCATCTTCGACCGTGACATGGCCGGCCAGGGTCGCGGCATTGGCAAAGATGACGTCGCTGCCCACCTGGCAGTCGTGGGCCACATGCGTCTGCGCCATCAGCAGATTGTGCGACCCGACCCGGGTCACGCCGCCACCCCCCGCGGTGCCCCGGTGCACCGTCACACCCTCGCGGAACACGTTGTCCTCGCCGATCTCGAGCCGGGTCTCCTCGCCGCGGTACTTCAAGTCCTGGGGATCGGTCCCGACACAGGCGAACGGGAAGAACCGGCACCGGTTGCCGACCGTGGTGGGCCCCTCGATGACGGCATGCGGACCAATCTGGCAGTCATCCCCGACCACGACCCGTGGTCCGATGATGCTGTAGGCGCCGACGACCGTGCCGGCGCCAAGGCGGGCGTCGGGGGCGACGACCGCCGTCGGGTGGACTGGGGGGGGACCTGGGGTCACGGCGTCGTCGGGCCGGCGGTGGCCGGCCCCTCCCGGTCGACCATGGTGGAGAGCATGTCCGCCTCCGCCACGAGGGCTCCGTCCACGAGGGCGCGACCGCGCAGCCGCGCCGTCCGTGACCTCTGGTTCAGCACCTCGACTTCGAGTCGCATCTGGTCACCGGGGACGACCGGACGGCGGAACCGCGCGTGATCGATCCCCGCGAAATAGATCACCTTCCCGGCCCGATCGGGGATGTGCCGCAAGAGGAGGACGGCGCCCGCCTGTGCCATCGCCTCCACGATCAAGACGCCCGGCATGACGGGGTGACCCGGGAAGTGTCCCTGGAAAAACGGCTCATTGAACGTGACGTTCTTGATCCCGACGATCCGCTTGCCCTCCTCGATCTCCAGGATCCGGTCGACCAGCAGCAGCGGGTACCGGTGCGGCAGGATCTCCAGGATCCGCCGGATGTCGATCCCCTGAGTCTCGTCCATGCGACCCTCCGCCTCTCCCCTACCTGCGCCGCCGCGCCGAACGGCGCGGGCCGGCGTCCGTCTTCTTCCGATCCGGTGTTCCGGAGGACTGCTCGATCCGGGTGACCCGGTGAAGCAGGTCCGGCAGCCGTCGCAGGGCCGCCTGCTGCTTCTTCCATTCGCGGTGATCCCGCGCGGGGGTCCCGATCGCGAAGGCCTGCGCCGGCAGGTTCTGGAGCGCGGCGCTGGCGGCGCCGATCCGCGCGCCATCGCCGATCGTCAGGTGACCGGCGACTCCGGCCTGCCCGGCGCAGATGACGCCGCGGCCCATCCGGGTGCTGCCCGCAATCCCCACCTGGGCCACCAGGACGCTGTCCTCGCCGATCACGACGTTATGACCGATCTGGACCTGGTTGTCGATCTTCGTGCGCGCGCCAATCACCGTGCTGCCGAGCGTACCGCGGTCAATCGTGACACCGGCCCCGATCTCCACGTCGTCACCGAGGACGACATTCCCCACCTGGGGAATCTTCCGGCGCGTCCCGCCCGTTTCGGCATAACCGAAGCCGTCACTACCCAGGACACTGTTGGCGTGCACCGTGACCCGCGCCCCGATCACGGTGCGGGGATAAACCACCACCCCGGCATGGAGCATCGAATCCTCACCCACGCGGACCTCATCCCCCAGGACGACACCCGGACGCAGCACGGCCCGGTCGCCAAGGACGCACCGCCGGCCGACGGCGACGAACGGCCCGATCGTCACGCCGGCGCCGATCACGCAGTCCTCGCCGACAATCGCGTGCGGGCTGATCCCGGGTTCCGGGCGAACCGGGGGGAAGAACAGCCCCATCACCTCTGGCAGGGCCGCGTAAGGGTCCTCGACAACGATGACGTTGCGGCCCGGGTACGACGCGGCGTCGGCAGCGATGAGGCCACCGGCCTTGGAGTGGATCGCCCGGGTCCGGTAGTCCGGACGGGAAACGAAGCCGAGATCGTCCGGACCCGCCTCCTCCAACGGCCGGATCCCGGTCACCCGGCGTGCAGGGTCGCCATGCAGGCGCCCGCCGATCCGCCCCGCGATCTCCGCCAGCGTCCAGGAATCCACAAAGGCGGTCCTCAGCCCCGCCCCGGGTCCTTCGGTGGCGCCTTCGGCTTGTCGGGTGTCTTCTTCGGGGCGGCGGCAGGCAGGGCACCGGTGGCCTTGTGCACCTCGTTGAACTTGGCGATCAGGTCCTGCGTGACGTCGATGGACGCGGCGTTGTAATCGGTGACGCCCTTGTTCAGAATCAGGGCGTAATTGCGTTCCTTGCCGAAGACCTCGACCGTCTGCAGGAGCATCTGCTGGAAGCGCCCCTGGACGTCGTTGAGCTGGTACTTCATCTCCTTGGTGGCGTCCTCGTTCATCCGGTCCAGCTCGGTGCGCCGGGCGAGGATGTCCTTCTGCATCTGCGTGATCTTCTCCTCGCTGAGACTCGCCTGCTGCTGCCGGAGCTTGTCCTTCAAGTCCTCGAGGATCTGCGATTTCTTGTCGATCTCGGTCTGCAGACGGTCGCGCGCAGCGGTCAGATCGATGTTGTACTTCTTGCCCAGATCGGTCAGCTTCCACAGCGATTCCGGGTCGAACACGCCGACGCGGAATGGCGGATCCGCCAGGGCCTGGGCCCGCACCGGGAGAATCGCCCCGGCCAAGGTGGTGCACAGCATGACGATCATGAGTGTCCAGCGTCGCATGAGTCTCTCCTCCCACCGCAAGGGGCGAAAAACTATAGCACAGCGACCCGCGGACGGCCCGGGGCCCGGGGTCAGAACGTCGTGCCGATGCTGAAAATGAAGTTGGACGGGTCCTCCCCCGGCCTCGGGTTCTGGACATACCCGTAGATCAGTCGCAGCGGCGCCTGGAATACCGGCAGGAAGAACCGCAGCTCGAAGCCATAATCGACACGCATCCCGTCGAATTGAAGCTTCTGCCCGTCGTCGAAGGCATTCCCCGCATCGTAGAAGAGCACGAACTCCATCGTATCGGTGAGCGGCATGGCGTACTCCGCATTCAGGACGAGGTACTTGTCACCGCCGGGGAACACGGGCCCCAGCACTCCGTCGGCGTTGGTGTCCTCGCCCATGTCGAGCCGGCAGTTGCCGAAATCCCCCTCCCCCGACAGGCGTTCCTGGACGCCGTTCATGTTGAAATCGTCGGCCGGGCAGAACGCCGTGAACCGCCCGTCGGAGCGGTCTTCGCCGAAGTCCAAGCTGCCGTTGCCGTTCAGGTCCTCATCGTCCAGCAGACCGTCACCGTCGAGATCCTCGCCCGGGTCCAGGATGCCGTTGCGGTTCAGGTCCTCGGTGTCGAGGAGCCCGCTGCCGTTCCTGTCCTCGTTCGGGTCGAGCAGGCAGTCGCCGCGGTCGATCTCGTTGGCTTCGAAGATGCCGTTGTTGTTCAGGTCCTCGCAGGGATCCAGCGTGCCGTTCGGGTTCCGGTCCTCGGGCGGATCGATGAACCCGTTGCCGTCGAGGTCCACATCGGTCCGCTCCGGCCCGACGGATCGAGTCCGGAACAGCCGCAGCGTCCGCTCACCGCCGAGGTAGAAACGCTCGAATGTCGGCACCGGCTGGTCCTTCAGGCCGCGGATCCAGCCGGCCGACACGTTGATCCCGAGGTAGTGCCGCCGGGCCAAACCCGGGAGGAAGAGGGTCGCATCGAGACGCGGCTTGACGAACGTGGCGTCCCCACCCAGGAAATCGCCCGCGTACTCGAGGCTCGTCGAGAGCCGGTAGCCTCGTGACGGCCGGAAGAAATTGTTGCGCGTGTCCCGGCTCCACGCGGTGGTGATGCTGCTGATGGTCGTCGTGCTGGGCAGACCGTAGCCGATGCTGGTCGGGAGGTATTCCACGGTCTCCAGGCCATAGGAGAAGTCGAGCCGGCTGAAGGGACCGAGGAGCCGGCCGACGACCACGCTGAGACCGCGGCCGTTGCGCTTGAAGTCAACGTACTCGGTCTGCCGCTGGAAGAGGGAGAAGCCCAGCGTCCACGGCTTCCCGAGGAACCAGGGCTCGGTGAAGTTCAGCGAGTAGCGGCTGGCCCGCGATCCGGTCTGCAGATAGGCCGACAGGATTTCCCCTCGGCCGAGGAAGTTCCGGGTGGCGTAGGACCCCTGGAAGAAGGCCCCATCGATTCCGGACACGCCGCCGCCGACCTGGATCTCGTTCCGGCTGGTCTCCACCCCCTGGAGTTCGACCTGCACCCGGTCGCTGTCGGGCAGCGGTTCGACGACCGGGTCCTGCCCCACCTGCCAGTAGCCGAGTTGGGTGATCTTCCGGACCCCGAGCCGGAGACGCCGGACGTTGAGGAGGTCGGTCTCGTAGATCGGGACCTCGCGTCTCAGGACATGGTCGCGGGTCATCGGATTGCCGGTGAACTCGATCCGATCCACGTAATAACGCCGATCCTCGGTAATGGCCAGCGTGACGTTGGCGATCGGGCTCTTCTTCTCGGTGCGGGGGTCGAGCGAGACGTAGAAGTAGCCGCGCTCGCCGTAGTCCTCCTCGATCCGCTTGGAGGCCGCTTTGAGGGCGGCATCGTTGAACACCGCACCGCGGCGGAGCGGCAGCCGCGCGAAGATCTCCGGCGTGGTGAACAGCGTGTTCCCCTCCACGGTAATCTCGCCGACCCGGTACTGGGTCCCCTCCTGGATCGGCAGCGTGAGCTGCACCCATTTCTTCGGCGCCTTCTGTGCCGCCTTGCGCGCCTTCTCCTCCTCCTTGAGCCGCTTCTTCATCTCCTTCTCGGTCTCGCCCTCCGGTGGCGGTGCCGGAGGAGGGGGCGGCTCCCAGAACTCGTCGTCCTCGTCGGCCGCTTCCTCCGGCGGCGTCCCCTTCCCCTTTTTCCCTTTGACCGCCACCTCGACGATTTCCGGGAGGAGGGCAATGTCCAGGTAGCCGACGCTGCGGTAGGCGGCCCGGATGTTCTCGGCGTCCTGGTCGAACTTCGCGGGGTGGTAGAGGACCTTCGAAGAGGCCCAGGAGGTCATCCAGTTGGCTTCCTTGGTCAACTTGAGGAGCTTGCGGAGACGTGCGTCCTTGAACACCGTGTTCCCATCGAAATCGATGCTCTTGATCTTCGTCTTCGAACCTTCCCGGATGTAAAAGGTGACTTCGCGCTGGGACTGGCTCGCCGCCAGGAGGCGGGACCGCACCTGCGCCTCCAGGTAGCCCTTCTCCGCCAGGAGCTGTTCGATCGCCGCCTCGGCCTTGCGGAGCATCGAGAAGTCGACCGGCTGGCCGCGGCGCACCTCCGCCTTCGACTGGCCGAGCCGTTCCATGATCTCCGACTCGGTGATCGCCTTCATGCCGACGAAGGCGACGGTGTTCACCAGCGGGCGGTCCTGCACGTGGAACACCAGGTCGACGGTTCCATCCGGCCGCTGCCGGGACTCGACGGTCATATCGTCGAACAGACCCAGACCCCACAGGCGCCGGAACTCTTCGGCGATCGCCCTCTCATCGAACGGGTCGCCGCTCTTGAGCTTCAGGCTGTTGAAGAAGGCGCTGTCGGAGACGCGGACATTGCCATCCACGAAGATTTTCCCGATGACCCGGGTCGGTGCGGCCTCCCGCCGGAACAGGTCGCCGACCCCGCCGGCTTCCGGGGCGGCCGGCGGCGTACCCGGTTCCCGTTCCATCTCCGGTGCCGCCGCTGCCGGCGGCGACTCCGGGCCCGGGGACGGCCCGGGATCCTGCGCTGCGCCGGTTTCCGGATCGGCCGCCGGCGTCTCGACCGGCACCAGCGCCGCGATCGCGGCCAGCGCCAGGACGAGCAGCATTCTCATCGCGCGACAATCCATGCGGACTCCGGGCCCGGCTCGAGGGGAACTCCCCGGCCAGCCGGGCGGGATCCCGGGAACGGCGAGATCAGCGGGCGATCTCGATCGGCTCCCGGAAGGCGAGCTTCTCCTGGTCGACGAAAATCTGGATCTGCCCGCTCTCGGGGAGCTTGCCCAGAATGAGATTCTCCGACAGGGCATCCTCGATGTGTTTCTGGATGGCACGACGGAGCGGGCGGGCGCCGTAGGAACGGTCGCTGCAGGTGCGATCGATGAGCCAGCGGTAGGCCTCATCGGTCAGCGTCAGACGGATCCCCCGATCCGTCAGGCTGGCATTGAGCTGGTGAATCATCAGGCGGACGATGGCTAGCAGGTCGTCGTCCGACAGAGCGTCGAACACGATGATCTCGTCGATGCGGTTGAGGAACTCGGGGCTGAGGACCGATCGCATCTCCTTGAGCACGATGCCGCTCCGGGCGCGGTAGTCGGACTCGCGGTCGGCATCGGACCGGAACCCCAGCGTCCGATTCTTCTGGACCAGGTGGGATCCGATGTTCGAGGTCATCACCACCAGCCCGTTCTTGAAATCGATGGTGTCGCCGAAGGCGTCGGTGAGCTGGCCGTCCTCCAGCACCTGCAGGAGGACGTTGAGCACGTCCGGATGGGCTTTCTCGATCTCATCGAGAAGCACGATGCTGTAGGGATTGCGCTTCACCTTCTCGGTCAGCAGCCCGCCCTCCTCGTAGCCGACGTATCCCGGGGGCGAGCCGATGAGCTTGGCGATGGCATGTTTTTCCATGTACTCCGACATGTCAAACCGGATGAGAGCCTTTTCGTCGTCGAACAGGAACTCCGCAAGCCCCTTGGCCACCTCGGTCTTCCCCACCCCGGTCGGGCCGAGGAACATGAAGGATCCCACCGGGCGAAGCGGACTCTTGAGTCCGGCCCGCGACCGGCGGATGGCGCGGGACAGCGCCGAGATCGCCTCGTTCTGGGCCACGATCCTGCGGTGCAGGAACTCCTCCATCTTGAGGAGCCGTTCGGCCTCCTCCTTCTGCACACCGGCCAGCGGGATGCCGGTCCATTTCGAGACCACGTCCTGGATGTCCTCCTCGGCGACCTCGAGGACGACGCTGCGCTCCACCTCCTCGCGGTGCTTGAACTCCTCGTACTCGCGCCGCAAGGCGATCTCGGCATCGTGCTGGCGCACCGCCTTCTCGAAGTCCTTGCGGAAGAGGTAACTCTTCATGTTGCTGACCGCTTTCTCGATCTCTTTCTCAAGGTCGCGGATCTCGCGGTAGTTCATGCGGCGGCGCAGCTTCACCCGGGCGCCGGCTTCGTCGATGACGTCGATCGCCTTGTCGGGCAGGAAACGGTCGGTGATGTAGCGGTGCGACAGGGTCACCGCCGCCCGCAGACTCGCCTCGCTGTAGCGGACCTGGTGAAACTTCTCGTAACGGTCCTTGATCCCGCTCAGAATTTCGATGGTCTCGTCCTCGGTCGAGGGGTGCAGGCGGATCGGCTGGAAACGCCGCACCAGGGCGCGGTCCTTTTCGATGTAGCGGTGATAGTCCTTCGGCGTCGTGGCCCCGATGCACTGCACTTCGCCGCGCGACAGCGCCGGCTTCAGGATGCTGGCGGCATCGAGGGATCCCTCGGCCGACCCGGCCCCGATCAGCGAGTGGATCTCATCGATGAAGATGATGATGTCCTCATTGCCGACGATCTCCGCGATGATCCCCTTGAGGCGTTCCTCGAACTGCCCGCGGTACTTGGTGCCGGCGACAATGAGGCAGAGGTCGAGGGCAAGGATCCGCTTGCGGGAGAGCGACACCGGCACGCTCCCCTCCGCAATGCGCTGCGCCAGTCCCTCCACGAGCGCCGTCTTGCCGACGCCCGGCTCCCCCAGAAGGACGATGCTGTTCTTCCGCCGGCGCGACAGCACGTGGATCATCCGCTGCAGTTCGCCTTCGCGGCCGATCAGCGGGTCAAACGCCTGGCGGGCGGCCAGCTCCGACAGGTCGCGCGCGAACTCGTTGAGGAACGGCGTCTCCTTGACCTTCTTGGGAAGCGCCCGCTGCTTCCAGACCGCGACCGTGTCCTCGCGCAGCGCGTACAGCCGCATCCCTTTCTCGGCCAGCATCCGTCCCGCCGCCGAGTCCTCGACGCGCAGCAGCCCGAGCAGGATGTGCTCGTCGCTGACGTACGGGTGGAGAAGCCGCTCCGCCTCCTCCTCGGCGCAGGAGAGGATTTTCTTCGTCTCCTCGCTGAACGGGATCTCGATCGGGGCGGCGACCTTCTCGCCGCTGGGACCACGGGCCTCGAGCTCGGCACGGAGCAGATCGAGGTTGACGCCGGATCGCTGGAACAGGTCGCGAACCAGATCATCCCCTTCCTTGATGAGGCCAAGCAGCAGGTGCTCTGAACCGATCACCTTGCTGCCCATCTGGCTCGCCTCATAGCGCGCCAGGAAGAGGACCTTCTTCGCCTTCTCGGTGTATTTCTCAAACATCGCCGTTTTGGCGCGCCTCGCTCGCGTCCGTCCCGGTTGGGCCAGCTTCCGCGATCCGGGCCTCGTCATTGTACCGGCCCGCGACGGGTTCGGTCAAGAAACCATGCTCTATCTTCAAGATGCGATGGCACTTGGAGGCCAGCCGCTGGCTGTGCGTCACGAGGATCGTGGTCATCCCCCGTCGTCGATGGAGCTCCAGGATGAGGCCGAACACCACGTCCGCGGTCGTCTCGTCGAGATTGCCGGTCGGCTCGTCGGCCAGCAGGAGCGCCGGCGCGCCGACGATGGCCCGGGCGATCGCCACCCGCTGCTGCTCCCCCCCCGACAGCTGCCCGGGGCGACGGTGGGCGCATGCTCCAAGCCCGAGTTCATCCAGAAGGGCCGCCGCCCGCTGGCCCGCCCGGTCGCGCGTCTCACCCCTGATGAACAGCGGCATGGCGGCATTCTCGAGCGCGGTGAATTCGGGCAGCAGGTGGTGGAACTGGAAGACAAAGCCCAGCTCGCGGTTACGATAGACGGCCCGGGCCGCCGTGTCCCCCTGCCCGATGTCCCGGCCCCGGAACTGGATCACTCCGGAGTCGGGATGATCGATCGCCCCGATGAGGTGGAGCAGGGTTGTCTTGCCGGCCCCCGATTCGCCGAGGACGGCGATCATCTCGCCGCGTCCCACTGCAAGATCGAGTCCGCGCAGGACCTCGACGCGCCCGCCGGCCGACGGGAATGACTTGCGGACCTCGGTGCACTTCAGGATTGGGTCGGCCATCGTCATCACTCGTAGCGCAGGGCCTCGGACGGATCGAGGCGTGACGCCCTCCAGGAGGGATAGAGCGTGGCAAACAGCGACACCGCGATGGTCAGAAGCGCGACACAGATCACATCGAATGGCCGGACGTGGAATGGCACGTACGGGATGAAGTAGACGTCGACGGGAAGCGTGACCAGCCTGTACCTGTCGAGCGACCAGGACAGACTGACTCCCAGGATGACGCCCAGCAGGGTCCCGATCAGGGCGATGCTCAGCCCCTGGTAGATGAAGATGCGGCGGATCCCTCCAGCCGTCGCCCCCATCGCCAGGAGCACGCCGATGTCCCGCACTTTCTCCATCACCATCAGGATCAGGATCGAGACGATGTTGAGCGCCGCCACGACGACGATAAGCCCGATCGCGATCGACATCCCGAGCTTCTCGAACCGCAGCGCGGAGAAGAACGTCCGGTTCATCCGGATCAGGTCGTTGACATAGAACGCGTCCCCGAGCGCCTGCTGCACCACCTGCGCTGCCTCCTGCACCTGCGCCGGCCGGCGGATGCGCGCCTCGATCGCCGAGGCCTCGTCGGCCTGCAGCCCGACGAACCGGCGTGCCGAGTCGATCGGGACATAGACCCGGCTGCTGTCATAGTCGTAGAAACCCGCGTCGGCGATCCCCGCGACCTCGAATTCCCTACTGCGCGGGATGACGATCAGGGGTGACACGTTGGCCTGGGCGATGATCAGGCGCACCACATCGCCGGGCCCGACGCCGAGTTGGAGTGCGAGTTCCTTCCCCAGGACGGCCCGATCGCGCCCCCCCGCGCCGGCCAGGGCCAGGATCCCGATCCCGCCGGCGACCTGCGTCCCGACCTCGGTCACCGACGGATCGGCGGCCGGATCGACCCCCTTGATCAGGACCGGCGCGCCCGCGGGGTTCAGGCGGCTGGTCGCCATTCCCTTCTCATAGACCACCGGCGCCGCGGCGGCCACCGGCGGGAGAGCGGCGATTCGCGCCGTGGCCGCGTTGCTGCCGTCGATCGGCCGGCCGGACCAGCCGGAGAAGATCGTCAGGTGGGCGTTGGCGGCGAAGATCTTCGACTGGATCTGTTCCTGGAAGCCGGTCATCAGCGCCAGCACGACGATCAACGCCGCGACGCCGACGATGACACTCAGCACCGAAACGAGCGAGATGACGTAGATGATCGCCTGCTTGCGTCGGGCCAGCAGGTAGCGCTTTGCGATGAACAGCGGGTAATTCATGCAGGCAGGCCCCCGGGGGCCGCGCGGCGGAGCGGGCGCGGGGCGCACATGGCGGGCGATGTTATCGTCTGCCCCCGGGCAGGTCAAGGAACGGGGCGCCTGAAGCATCCCCAGTTTCGGGTGGCGGGCCGCAGCGCGGCGCGGCTCCGCACTCGCTCGCGAGGGCCACGGGGCGCCGATGGAGCGCACATGGC
>JANNTZ010000400.1:0-11410 GCA_031394595.1 Acidobacteriota bacterium | reverse complement strand
CAGGTTGGGCTCCTCCTCGAACCAGAGCCGCAGGTAACCTTCGAGTTCTTCCAGGGGATCGACCCGGGGCGTGTCGGGGCGGCGACCGGTGGTCACCGGCAGCACCAGTTCCGTGCCCTGCCGGTCCACCATGAGCCGGATCGGCGCGGCCGGCCCCACGCTCGAGATCGCCTCCTGGAGCAGGTAGGTCGAGGACGCGTGGCGCCCGTTGATTCCATACACGACATCCCCGGGTCGGAACCCGGCGGAAGCCGCGGGTGACCCCGGGAGGACCGCCTGGACGACCGCGCCCTCGCTGCGCTTGAGCGTGAACTTCTTCATCGACTCGGAATCGACCGGCCGCACGTGCAGCCCGACGAACCCCCGCGGGTAGGATCCGTTTCTCCTCAACCGATCGATCACCAGCCGCGCCATCTGCGACGGGATGGCGTACCCCTGGCCCTTTTCCTCCATGAACCCCATGTCGATGACGCCGAGGACGCTCCCCAGAACATCCACCAGCGGCCCGCCGCTGTTGCCGGGCGCGATGTGGGCATCGGAGTGGATGAACGACTCGACCTGGTTGAGCCCGATGCGCATCCCCGCCAGGCCCGAGATCGTGCCGCGCGCCACCGACAGTCCGATGTCGAGCGGGTTGCCGATCGACCAGGTCTCCTGACCCACCCGGACGGCTGTGGAGTCCCCCCAGGCCAGAGGCGGGATCCCGGGTCCATCCACCTTGAGGAGCGCCAGATCGCATGCGACATCCACGCCGAGGACACGGGCGGGAAACGTCCGTCCATCGAGTGTCTCGATCGTCAGGTCGGCCTGCATGCCGTTCGGGCTCGCCACGTGGGCGTTGGTGCAGATTTCACCCTCGGCGCTGACGACGAACCCCGAGCCGGCCAGCCGGACATCGAGCTCGGAGGTCTGGATCCTGCCCAGCATCGCTCTCCCGTAGTACTCGGCCTCGTCGTCCTTCCACCAGGTGACGGGGTACCTGTAGGTCGTCGTCGTGCGCGCGCGGATCCGGACCACCGACTGCGAGACCCGCTGCATGACCTGCTGGATTTCCACGGAGGAGTAGGTCCCGGGAGAGCGGATGAATCCTGGGGTCCGGCGCGCCGCATCGATCGGCGGGACGGGGCTGCCCTCCTTGAGGCAGAACCTGTTCCCGGCGGGACTCGGGGCGCCGCAGACCGGACAGTAGCGGGAGTCCTCGGTCGCCGCCACGAGTGGCGCGAACGCCACCCAGAAAAGCAGCGCGGCCGCCATCAGGATCGACGGCCGGACAAGGCCCAGGCGACGCCGCATTTTTCTGGACTCCCGGCAACGGACTTGCCCGTCATTCTAGACAGCGATCGCGGCCCCGCGCAAGCGGCTTCGGTCCTGAGGCATCCCCAGTTTCGGGCGTCGCAGGTTGGGGATACCTCAGGCTTCGGCCCCTGTAAGGCGCACCACCCCCCTGTGCTAGTCTTCAGCGTATGCCCCGGATCGATCTGGTCCTCACCGACGACTGGGAATTGCGCGGCGATGGATCGGGGCACATGCCCAGCCTTCAGTTCGACACCATGGATCGGCTGATCGCGATCTACGAACGCCACGGCCTGGTCGCCACCTTCACCGTCGAAGTGATGCAGCAGATCCATCATCTCGAAGCCGGGGCGCGTCACCCGGCGCTGCTCGACCTGGCGCGGCGCTGGGAGGATCGGGTCCGCGACGCCTTCCGGCGGGGGCATGACATCCAGCTGCACGTCCACCCGCAGTGGGACGGCGCCGTCTGGGACGGCGATCGATGGCGGCTCAGCGCGCCCTGGTCGATCCTCGATCATCCGCCCGAGAGGGTGCGCGTGATGTTGCGCGCCTGTCGCGAGTATCTCGAAGGGCTGCTCCGGCCGGTCGATCCCGACTACCGCTGTGTCGCTTTCCGGGGCGGGTCCTGGTGCATCGCGCCGGGCGAGCATGTGCTGCCGGCTCTGATCGAGAACGGCATCCTGCTCGACGTCAGCCTGATCGGCGGCATCCGCTACGACAACGCCGTCGTGCAGCTGGACTACCGGGGAATCGACGAGGAGTTCCTGCCCTTCTACCCCGACCCGCGCGATGCGCGCCGGATGTCCCCCAGCCGGCAACCAATCGTCTGCCTGCCGACGCACACCTTCGACTACACGCCGGCCGCCAAGCTCCGCCACCTGGCCCTGCGCCGGGCGGCGCGGCTGCCGCTGCTCCGCCGCCTGCTGGACGACTGGGTCTCGTGGGTCTCGCCCGATTCGGCGCCGGTTGCAGGCGGCGGTGGCACGGCCTACACCTACTGGCAGGAGGCTCCTGCCCCGGGCCCCCCGGCCGGCGGCCGGGTGGCGCAATGGCTGGCCTACTACCGCGAACACCACCGGTACATCTCCAGCCTGGCCTGCCTGTCGTTCCCGCTGATGCACGAGATGCTGCGCGACATCCGGAAACGCGCCGCCGCCTCGGGGTGGGCCGCCGTGCCGGTTGTCCTTGAGAACCACACCAAGGATCTCGGTCGCTTCGAACCGATCGAACGGTTCGCCGCCTACCTTGCCCGGCAGAAGGACGTCCGCGTCGTGCCCCTGCGCGACGTGGCGCACCGACTGGCGGCAGGGGCCTACCCCGTGCGGACGGCGCGCGCCGCATGACGGCCCCAGGCGCATGATCGGGGCCCCGGCATGATCGTCCCCGTTGCGATCCGCCCCCTGCTGCGGCAGGCGATCGAGGAACGCCGGCGCGTGGGGTCCGCCCTGGACGACGAGCCGGGCGGGCCGGCCGCCGTCGTGTCGGCGGAGATCGCCCCGGCCCAGGCCGGTCCGGAGGACGACGAGGAGAAGTTGCGTCGGTTCATGGTCGTCGCATGGCCGGCGGCCGGCAGGACACCACACGACGAGAATGCGCGCCGGGTGTTCCTCGCGCTTCTCGCGCGTCTCGAAGCGCCGGCACTGCGGGACGACCTGCGCTTTCTCGACGCCTGGAACAATGGCTTCGAAGCGATGCTGACGTGGCCGGCGGAGATCCGGGGACGCGGGGAGGCGCGGGCGGCGATCCGGACCTACGTGCGGATCCTGGATCACCACGCCCGCCGCCTTGCCGGGTCCTCATGAGAGTCCTGGCCCTCTGCGACTCCGTCGCCGCCGCCCTCCGGCAGTGGCGTGCCCTGCGATCCTCGCAGGGGATCGATCTGCGCTTCCTGGTCTTCGGCACCAGCCCCATCTACCAGGCAAGAACAACGGGACTCGCGAACCTGCCCCCGGCGGCATGGCTCGCGGCCACCGGCCGGCTCCGGGTCACGCGATGGCCCCTGGATCACCCGGAGACGGTGGCGTGGATCCGCCATCTGGCGCCCGACGTCGGCCTGCACGCCTGCGGGACGATCTACCGGCGGCCGATCATCGACTGCTTCCGTCTCGGCATCCTCAACCCGCATATCGGCATGCTCCCCGCCTACCGCGGACGTTCGGTGATGGAATGGTCGATCCTCGAGGGGCACCCGACCGTCGTCACCCTGTTCTTCCTGGACGAGGGGATCGACACCGGCCCCGACATCGTCCTGCGCCGCGAGGTGCCGCTGCGCGGCCACCGGAATGCCCGCTCCGCGAAGGAATATCTTTTCTCGCTCGACGCCGGGTTGTTCGCCGAAGCGATCGCCCTGCTGCAGCAGCCCGGGTTCCAGCCTCTCTGCAACGACGGCAGCGGCCGGCGCTTCTACGTCATGTCCCGGCTGTTCACCGGAGTCGTCGATACGGCCCTGCGGAACGCGGGGTCGTGATCCAACCCGACGAAGGCCCGGAAAGGAGGCGCCGATCGATGACCCGACTGTTCGCATTCCTGACGGCACTCGTGATGCCGGGAATCCTTGCCGGCACGATCCTCGGCGGGGATTCTCCCGCGTCCCCGGTGTCGCCTGCCCGTCCGGGGGCCGTGCCTTCCCTCCTCGACCCGCGGCGTCCTCTCGACCGCGAGCTGGAGTTGAGTATTGCGGACGGGTTCACCCTGGCGGCGGTCGGTGACTGCATCATCTCCCGCCCGCTGTCACCGCTCCTCGGCCGCGACCCGGCCTTCGCGGGTGTCGTGGATCTCCTCAAACGGGCGGATGTCACGTTCGGGAACCTGGAAACCACGATCCTCGACATCCGGAGCTTCCGCGGTCACCCGTTCGTCCCGATGGACGACTGGCCGGTCCTCGCCGTTCCGGGTGTCGCCCAGGACCTGAGGGCGATGGGGTTCGACATCATGGCGCGGGCAAACAATCACACGATGGACTGGGGAATCGAAGGCATGCGGGAGACCGGCGACTGGCTCGACCGCGCCGGGATCGTGCACGCCGGGGCCGGCGAGGATCGCGGCCGCGCACGCGCCCCGCGATACGTGGAGACTCCCAAGGGACGTATCGCCCTGGTCTCGATCGCCTCCGGTTACCAGGAGCTCTCGGCGGCGCTGCCGCCGCACGGTCAGGCGCCGGGCCGCCCGGGGATCAGTGCCCTGCGGACGCGGCGGATAACGGTGGTTTCCGAGGCGATCTTCACCAGCCTGGTCCGGATCGACGAACAAATTCGCGTCGGCATCGAGCCTTGCCCGCTCCCGCCGCTTCCGGATGGAACCGGCCTTGCGGATGCCGGTGTCGCTGCCGGCGCCGCCGGGGGCGGTCAGGCCGCCGCCGGCGCGGCGGATCGGCGGCTCAGCCTGTTCGGTTCCAAGTTCCGCCCGGGGGCGCGACCGGGGAACGCCTGGGAGGTCGATCCGATCGACATGCAGGAAATCCTCCAGAGCGTCCGCCTGGGGAAGCAGCACGCCGATCTCCTGATCGCCACGCTGCACTCGCACGAGTCCGACCTGCACTGCGACGACCCCGGAGACTTCGTGCCGATCCTGGCCCGTCAGGCGATCGACGCCGGCGCCGACCTGTTCGTGGTGCACGGCATCCACCAGCTCGGACCGATCGAGATCTACAAGGGCCGGCCGATTTTCTACGGGATGGCGAACTTCTTCTGGAGCGACATCCTGGAGCCGCTGCCCGCCAATATCGTGGAGGGTTCGCGTGACGCGGCGACCCGGGCGTTCGGCGATGCAGCCCGGGCCACCGATGCCGACATCACCGCGCTGGCAAACGCTTCGTACTTTGCAGACGAACGGGTGTTCCAGGCGATCCTCGCCACTATCCGCTTCGACCGCGGGCGGGCGGCCGAGATTGCGCTGCATCCGGTCGATCTCGGTTACGGTCGTCGGCTCACGGAGAGCGGTGTCCCGCGTCTGGCCTCCGCGACCGTGGGCCGGACAATCCTGGAGCGGATCCAGGCGGTCTCCCGCCCTTACGGGACCACGATCGCCATCGAGAAGAACATCGGCGTGATTCGTTTCGGGGGAAAACCTTGAGGCGGGACATTAAAAAAGCCCCCGGGGATTTCTCCCCGGGGGCCGTCGAATTCGAAGCGGTGCGTTAGACCGGGCGGACGTTCTGCGCCGCCGGGCCCTTCTGCCCCTGCACGATCTCGAACTCCACGTCCTGTCCTTCACTCAGGGTACGGAACCCCTGCGCCGCGATCGCGGTGTGATGGACGAAGACGTCCTTGCTGCCGTTGTCCGGGGTGATGAAACCAAACCCCTTCGCATCATTGAACCACTTCACCTTGCCACGAACCATCGAACTGCCACCTCTTTGCCACGTGGGCCTTGTCGGGCAGGCATCATTGCCTGTCTGACTGCCCTCACACTGGAAAATGAAATCCGTGAACATCCGGGATGTACGAATCGCGGCAATGTCAGCGGCTTGGGTTTTCCATGCAGGGCATACGTGGCATAGTGTGGATGTCCGGCAGAAAAAAGTCAAGAAGAAAATAAGCCAGCCGGTCCGCGAGGCAGGGACCGGCAGGGGGAGGCACCTGATGGACATTGGATCAGTCGGATTCCCGGCCTGGCGCCGGTGGCTGCTCGTGGCGGTGATCGTGTCAATGATTCCACCGCAAGCCATCACCGGTGCCGAGAGTCCCGAACTCGCATCGATCGATGGGCTCGCTTGGATGGCCGGCGCCTGGATCAGCGCGGGCGATCCCCGGACCGACGAGTGGTGGACCCCGCCCGGCGGTGGGACGCTGATCGGCATGGCACGCACGATCCGGGGTGGGAAGACCGTCTCCTTCGAGTACCTGCGGATGGAGACCCGGGCCGACGGGATCTACTACGTCGCCCACCCGAAAGCCCGCTCCGGCACCGATTTCCGGTTGACCCGCCTCGAGGGCAAGTCGGTGGTGTTTGAGAACCCGGCACATGATTTCCCGAAGCGGATCACCTACCGCCTCGAACCGGACGGCACGCTGGTGGCCCGGGTCGAGGGCGATGCCGCATCGCCCGAACCGCCCGAGGAGGTCCGCTACCGTCCCGCGGGGGAGGGGCGGCGATGAGAACCCGCCGGCATGCCGGCAATCAGCCGGTGGCGCGGAGTCGGCGGTCGAGGACGGCGCGCACGGCGCGCGCCAGATCGGCGGGGGTGAATGGTTTCTGGAGGTAGTCGATCCCGGATCCGTGCAGGCCGCGGCGGAGGACGTCGTCCTCGGTGTAACCCGACATGAAGAGAACGCCCGTCCCGGGTCGCTGGCGGGCGACCCGTTCCGCCAGCTCCCGGCCGTTCAGACCGGGCATGACCACGTCGGTGAGCAACAAATCGAACGGTCGCGACGCGTCCGACGCGAGTTCCATGGCCTCCTCGGCGTTCCGCGCATCCAGCACCGTGTAGCCGCGCTCACGCAGGGCCTGGCAGACCAGCCGACGCACCGCATCCTCGTCCTCGACCACCAGGACCGTCTCCGAGCCGGACCCTTCGTCCGCGACCACCGCGCCGGGGTCCTCCCGGGGGATTGCCGGCGCAGCGACGCGCGGCAGGTAAATGCGGAAGGCCGTCCCCTTGCCAGGCTCGCTCTCCACCCAGATGCTGCCCCCGCTCTGCTTGATGATCCCGTAGACCGTGGCCAGCCCGAGACCGGTCCCGCGTCCGGGTCCCTTGGTGGTGTAGAAGGGCTCGAACAGCCTGGCCCGGACAGCAGCGTCCATGCCGCACCCGGTGTCGACGACCGACAGGAGGACGTGCGGACCCGGTCGGGATCCGACGTGCTGCAGGACGAATCGATCGTCCAGGTCGACGTTCAGCGTCTCGATCGTCAGCCGGCCGCCCGTCGGCATGGCATCCCGCGCGTTGACCGCCAGGTTCACGATCACCTGCTCGATCTGTCCCTGGTCGGCCCGGACCGCCTGGAGTTGGGGGACGGTGCGGATCTCCAGCGTGATGTCTTCGCCGATCACCCGGCGCAGCATCATTTCGAGCCCGGACACGACCCGCGCCAGGCTCAGCAGCCGCGGCTGGAGGATCTGCTTGCGGCTGAAGGCGAGCAACTGCTGGGTCAGCGATGCGGCCCGCTCCGCCCCCCGCCGGATCTCCTCCAGGTTGGAACGGACACTGGAGGTCACCTCGGGACGGGCGAGCAGCAGGTTGGAGTAGCCGAGGATCGCCGTCAGGAGATTGTTGAAATCGTGTGCGATCCCGCCGGCGAGGCGGCCCACCGCTTCCATCTTCTGCGCCTGCGACAGCATCTGTTCCAGCCTCTTGCGCTCCGTCACGTCGACGAGGAATCCCTGCATCTCCGTCAGCCCCCCGTCGGGGCCGAACGATGCCACCGCGTTGATCAGGGCGTGGAGTGGCTGACCGTCCCGCCGACGCAGCTCGATCTCGTGCATCTCCAGCTTGGAGCAGGCCCGCAGCCGATCCAGAAACGCCAGACTGGACCCCCGATCCGGGAACAGTGTCTCCAGCCGGCTGGCCAGGGCCGCCTCGACGCTGACAAAACCGAAGATCCGGACGAAGGCAGGGTTGCAGACGAGGATGCGGCCCTCCGGGTCGGCGATCAGGTGGGCGCTCAGATCTTCGGTGAAGAACCGGCGGTGGCGTTCCTCGCTGTCCTGCAGCGCCCGTTCGACGCGTCCTCTCCCATCCGCCATGTCGTTGAAGGCCTGCATCGCCTCTGCGATCTCGCCCTGGCCGACGACCGGGATCCTGCCGGGGAAACCTCCGCGGCCGAACAGACGCAGGGCGGTGGTGAGCCGCTCCAGCGGCCCGACCATCCGTCCCAGGACGAGGACGCCGGCGAGCCCCAGGATCGCGAGGGCCGCCGCCATGAAGGCGGCCACCGGGTGGACGACCTGGGCGACGTTGGACAACAGGATTGACTCCGGCATCTGGACGATGACTTTCCATCCCGGATTCGGCACCCCGACGCCGATGGCGTGCCAGCGGGCGCCATCGAACTCGACCACTTGCATGCCGGTCCTGCCCCGGCCTTCGTTGCGGACCAGGGGATGGTCGAGGATGGCGCCCGGCGTGGCTTTCGATCCCTGGCCGAGGCGCTCGGCCCGGGCGATGAGGTGGCCTTCCCCGGTCACCAGGAAGACGTCCCACTCCCGCGGAACGGCAGGTCTCAGGATCGCCCGGTACATCTTGGGATTGCGATCCATGAGAGCGAGGGACCCCTGGAGAACGCCGACGATTTCTCCGCCGTTGCGGATCGGCGTCCCCACGGTCAGGCTGAGGTTGCCGGCCTTCGAGATCCGGAGGTCGCCCACGAAGGTGCGGCCCTCGCGCAGCGGCACCACGAAATAGGGCCGGTCCGACCGGCTCTCTCCGACCCGCTCCGGCTTCGAGGGTCGGGCGATCACCCACCCCGATCGATCCAGGACGGTGAAGGCGCGGAAGTGCCGGCTGGTGGTCTCCAGCATCGCCAGCGCGGTCGAGAGCGGCTGCTTTTCCCCGGTCCGGAGGACCGGGAGACCGGCGATCGTCTCGAGTTCGATCATCGCCTGCTGGAAGTCGGAATCGATCTGGGCCGCCACCGCGGTCGCACAGATATGCACCTTGCCCTGCTCGAGTCCCACGATCTCGTCGCGGATGCGCGACTGCAGGAGGCCGAACCAGACGCCGCCCATGACCGCGAAGAGGGCCACGAGCGCCAGCATCACGCGCTGTCGCACCGTCGCCGGCAGGTTGCCTAGAAATCCCATGTCGAATCCAGCCGGAGCTGCAGCTCCTCGTCCCGCGGACCGGCGATCGCCCGCATCTCGCGCACCGAGCCGGTGAGGTACCAGCCGGCGCGCAGGCTGTACCGGTACTGGAGCTGATGACCCGAATAGTTCGCGCCCTGGTCGTGCCAGCCGGACTCGCTCAGGGCGTCGGGAGTCGCGTCCCGTTCAAGCCTCTGGAAGACCCAGGCGGCGCTCCAGTCACCCAACCGCCGGTTTTTGCCCACCCGCACCTGGGCGCCCGCACCGTTCGACCCACCCGGCGCCTCCAGGTTTTCGGAGGTTTCGATCACCACTTCCACGGGCCAGCGGCCGGGATGCCGGTAGGCGGCGTAGAGGGCGATGACATTGAAGTCATAAAGCAGGAGGCCCCCCACCGTGCGGCTGTTGGCGATGCGCCCGTAAGGGAGGACCGCCACGTCGAGGTGCAGGTAGTCGTAATAGGTCACCGCCGCGGTCCATGCATCCGAGCCCGCGGTTGTCCACTCCGCCCCCACCTGCGCCGTCCAGACCTCCGGGTTGTCGGCGCCGGCCGCCTCGGCCAGTACGAACTCTCCGAGGTTCGCGAACAGCTTCCCCCCTGACGACAGCGGTACGGCCACCTGCTGGGCCAGACCCCTTGGATTGACGTCCTTGTCCCAGAGAAGACGGTTCTCGACCAGCGGGTTCGGGACCTTCCCGGCCCAGAGGGTGACCCACCCGGCCGGCGCATATCGGAGGAACGCCTGGTCGAAGCGCATCGCTCCGCCGTCGATCGGCCGTGGGGACCGCCTGCGCGGCCAGGCGCCCTCCGGTGGCCAGACCCAGCGCGATCGCCACGAGCAGCCGTGGCCGTCGCCACGGGCCGGTCTGATGTCGGCGGTCGTCCTGGTCCAAAGTTGTCCTCGCCGGCGGGCCGCTCCGGACGGCCGCACCCCAGAGGGAGAATCTTGTCCCGCGGCAGGATCGAGGCAACCGCGGTGCCGTTACTGTTTGGTCATCCGATCGGACAGACGCCGGGAGACCGGGCCTATAATCCGGCCCGGTCAAGCCGACGCGGGGAGGGCAGCCTGATGATCGACCGGATGGCTCGTCTTGGAGTGGGGTCGCTGCTTCTGATTCTTTCCGCGACGGCGACCGTGGCTGGCCCCCCGAAAGGCCGCCTGCAGAGCGCCGACCTCCTGAAACTGCAGCGAGTCGAAGCGGCGCGGGTCTCCCCGGATGGCAGCCGCGTTGCCTACACGGTCAGCCGGCTCGATGGTCCCGGACGGCCGACGTCCCAAATCTGGGTCATACGGCTCCCGGACGGGAACCCGTCCCGGGTCGGGGCCGAGACCGACAAGGGATCCGATCCCGAGTGGTCGCCGGACGGCAAGCGGATCGCCTTCCACCTCGAACGGGGTGAGAAAACCCACCTCGCCGTTGCGGACTCCGAGGGCGGATCGATCCGGATCCTGGCGGAGGTGACCGGCACCAACAGCCCGCTGACCTACCTCGGTCGTTCGATCGCCTGGTCGCCGGACGGACGGCGGATCGCCTTCGTCTCCGCCACGCCGGGACCGGAGACGGCGGACGCCACCGGCGATCCGATGGTGATCACCCGCTACCTCTACCGTCCCGATGACGCCGAAGGCAATTCGCGCTTCAGCGACAACCGCCGGCGGCACATCTTCGTGGTCGATGCGGCGGATGGGACGGCGGGCAACGCCAAGGGCGGCACGGCACGGCAGCGGACCGACGGCCGGTTCGAGGAGCACTCCATCGACTGGTCGCCCGATGGACTGGAGATCCTGTTCGTCTCGAACCGGGAGCCCGATCCCGACCTGTTTTACAACCCCGACCTGTTCACCTTGAGGGTGGCCGACGGCACGGTACGACGTCTGACGGCGACCGAGAGCGCCGAGTTCCAGCCACGCTGGTCGCCCGACGGGAAACTGATCGCCTTCATGGGGACGAAGCGCGGATTGACCAACCTCGAGACCGACATGGAGGACACCCACATCTGGGTCATGGACCGCGACGGCGGCAATCGCCGCGAGCCGGGTTCGGCGATCGACAACCGCCAGGCCGCCCACGGCTGGACGCCGGACGGCAGCGCCGTCTATTGCACCGTCCAGGAACGCGGCAGCCAGTCTCTGTACCGACTCCCGATCACCGGGGGGGCGCCCGAGGCGGTGGTGCGGGAACCGGGTCGCGTCGAGGACTGGTCGATCGCCGCGAACGGCACGCTGGTCTGGACCTACGCCGGGCCGCGGGACTTCGAGCAGCTTTTCGTCCGCAACACCGGCGGGCCGACCCGGCAAATCACGGCGCTCAACCGACGGGTCCTCGAATCCGTGGCCATCGCGCCAGTCGAGTCGTTCACCTTCGTCAGTAATGA
>JANNTZ010000219.1:0-3613 GCA_031394595.1 Acidobacteriota bacterium | reverse complement strand
AGGGGGCGTCATGAAGGTTGACGCCGTGGTGCGGACGGAGGGGTGGTCGGCGCCGACGCCTTGGAGGCTCGTCTGCGGGCGCGCCGAGACGACCGCGCTGGCGTTGATCGAACCGTTCGCCAGCCGCTACCGCACGGCTCTCATCCTCAACCTGACGCTCATCAGCCTGGCGGTGCTGCTGGGGGCGTTCGTATTGCAACAGGGTCGGCGACAGCACTACCTCGAGGCCCGCGCGCGCGAAGAAACGCGGGTGCGCGACCTGGAGCGCCAGTTGTTTCACGCCGAGCGGCTCAGCACGGTTGGCCGGCTGGCGGCCGGCATGGCCCACGAGATCAACAATCCGCTGGAAGGCGTGGCCAACCACCTGACACTCGCGGAGGACGCAGTCTCCCGGGGGAAGCTCGGCGAGGCGCGGGACCGCCTCGGGCTGGTCCGCGAAGGGGTGCACCGGGTCTCGGGTGTCGTGCGCCAGGTCCTGGCGCACGCCGATCCCGCCACCGCCATGCTGACGGAGATCGACCTCGGACCGCTCCTGAAGCAGACGATTGACTTCGTCCGTTCGCGTCCCGAGTTCCAGCCGATCCGCTGCGAGATCCTGCCGATCGACACCCCTTTGACCGTGCGCGGCGCACCGGTCCTTCTCGGGCAAGTGTTCCTCAACCTGATGGTCAACGCCGCCGAAGCCCAGCCGGGCGGCGGCGAGGTCCTGGTCGAAGCCCGGGGCGACGGGGGCGAAGTGATCGTGGACATCGCCGACCGCGGCCCCGGGGTGCCACCGGAGGACACGACGCGCATCTTCGAGCCGTTCTATTCCACCAAGAACTCGACCGGCCTCGGGCTGTCGATCTGCTACGCCATCGTCACCCGGCACGGGGGCGACCTGACGGTCGCCGCGCGCCAGGGGGGCGGGGCCCGCTTCCGGATCCGCCTGCCGGCGATGGAGGCGGCGGCGTGAGCGGCAGGCAGGAGGCGTTCCGCGGCCGTATCCTGGTCGTCGAGGACGAAGCCTATGTGCGCCGGTCGATCGCCGACCTGCTGCAGGCCCGGGGCTTCGAGGTGGAGGCGGCCGACGGTGTCGCGGCCGCGATCGATCTTCTGGCCCGCGCTCCCCTCGATGTGGTCCTCACCGATCTGAAAATGCCCGGTGGCGGCGGGCTGGCGGTGGTGCGCGCCGTGCGGGATCGCGACGGCAGCCTGCCGGTGATCGTCCTGACCGGCCACGGAACGATCGCTTCCGCGGTGGAATGCCTCAAGGCGGGGGCGACCGACTATCTGCTCAAGCCGATCGACCCCGAGGCGCTGGATGTGGCCCTCGATCAGGCGATCGGCGCCGGGGCGCTGCGCCGCGAGATCGACTACCTGCGGCACGGCAGCGATGGTCCCGACGATCCGCACGAGCCGATCGGCCGCAGCGCGGTCTGGGTCAAGGTCCTCGGCCTGGCGCGCGCCGCCGCCGCGAGCCAGGCCTCGGTGCTCCTGCTGGGCGAGTCGGGGACCGGAAAAGAACTGATCGCGCGGTTGATTCACCACCACAGCCCGCGGGCCCGGGGACCCTACGTCCGGGTCAACTGCGCCGCCGTGCCGATCGAGATCTGGGAGAGCGAGTTCTTCGGTCATCGTCGCGGAGCCTTCACGGGCGCCGCCGGTGATCGGGACGGGCGTTTCCGGCTGGCGCATCGCGGCACGTTGTTCATGGACGAAGTCGGCGCGATGCCGATCCAGGCCCAGGCCAAGATTCTCCGCGTACTCCAGGACGGGGAATATGACCGCCTCGGCGACGAGCGGCCGACGCGGGTGGACGTCCGCGTGGTCGCGGCGACCAACAGCGACATCGATGCCGATGTGGCGGCCGGCCGGTTCCGCCAGGACCTGTTCTTCCGGCTGAATGTCGTGCGCATCCATCTGCCACCGCTGCGCCGGCGGCCCGAGGACATCCCGCTGCTGGCGGAACGGTTCCTGCGCCGGATCGCCGCCCGTCTCGGCCGCCCGATTCCGGAGGTGGCCCCGTCGGCGATGGACAGTCTCCTGAGCTATGCCTGGCCGGGAAACGTCCGGGAACTTCAGAATGTCATCGAGCGGGCGCTGATTCTCCAGCCCGGCCCGGTTCTCGACTCGTTCGACCTGCCGGTCTTCGATCCCCCGCCCGACCTGGAGACGGCCCCGTCGGCCGGGCACCCCGGCGCGCCCTCGGCGGCTGCCAACCCGGATCCCGATGACCAGCTCAGCCTGCGGATCGTCCTGGCGCGGCTGGAACGGGAGACCATCCTCGAGGCGCTGCGCCGGACGCGCGGTGTGCGCAAGGAAGCCGCCCGCCTGCTGGGCATCGACCAGCGAAACCTCGCCTACTATTTCCGCAAACATGATCTCGACCCGGAGTAACCGATGATCCCGGCCCTGCGGCGACTGCTGGTCGCGCTGGTGCTGGTGAACGCCGCGTATCTGGCGGCGTTCGACTCGGCGACGATCTTCTACCACGTGCAGGTGGTCGCCCACGTCGTGCTTGGCTTCGCCCTGGCGGCGGCGGTCGGGGCGGGAGTGGTCGCGGCCTGGCGCCTGCCGGGGGCGGCCCGGGGCGGCGCGATGGGCGCGTCGGATCGGGCGCGCCTGTGGCTGGGGATTGCGCTGGCGGCCGGGGCCGTTTCTTTCGTCACCGCCTGCTGGCTGGCGAAGGTCGGGACCGCGACACCCTACCGGGACTGGCTCTGGACCCATGTTGTCTTCTCGGTCATCGCCTGTGCCGCGGCGGCCGCCTGGCTGGCGGCGCGCGGTCGTCCCGGGGCGGCTCGAACGCTGGCCATCGGCCTGGCGATCGCGGTGCTGTTCCCGGTCGGCGTCCGGGGCTGGCGATGGATCGATCCGCCGCACGTCGCGACCATCGTGAACCCGACGGTGCCGCCGCTGACGGCCGCGGAGGAGGGAGGAGGGGAGCGGAACCCGTTCTTCCCGTCGTCGGTCGAGACGGTCGGCAACCGGCTGATCCCCGCCGACTTCTTCCTCGCATCGAAGGCCTGCGGGAACACGGGGTGCCACCCGGACATCACGGCGCAATGGAACGGCTCGATGCACCATTTCTCCTCGTTCAACAACCAGTGGTACCGCAAGTCAATCGAGTACATGCAGGAAGTCGTCGGCACGGAGCCGTCGAAATGGTGCGCTGGCTGCCACGATCAGGCGGTGCTGCTCACCGGCCGGATGGACACGCCGATCAAGGACCAGATCGACACACCGCAGGCGCAGGCGGGGATCGGCTGCCTCGTCTGTCACTCGATCGTGCACGTCAAGGACACCATGGGCCAGGGCGGTTATGTTCTGGAATACCCGGAGATGCACCGTCTCGTGGCGAGCGGCCGGCCGCTGCTCCAGAAGATGCACGACTACATGGTCCGGCTCGACCCCGGGCCGCACAAGGCGACGATGCTGAAACCGTTCCATCGGTCGTCGCGGGCCGAGTTCTGCTCCTCCTGCCACAAGGTCCACCTCGACGTGCCGGTCAACAACTACCGCTGGTTCCGCGGCTTCAACGAGTACGACGCCTGGCAGCAGAGCGGGGTCTCGGGGCAGGGAGCGCGGGCCTTCTATTACCCGGAAAAATCTCAAGACTGCGGCGACTGTC
>JANNTZ010000218.1:0-16031 GCA_031394595.1 Acidobacteriota bacterium | reverse complement strand
CGACCGCCTTGTCATAGGAGACCGGATCGCCGATCCGGATCGCCGAGGCGACCGTGTCGGCGGCGGTCACCTTGACGCGGGACCGGTACCCCTCACGATGCGCCCGCGCCAGCGGCGCCGCCGCGGCCGCCTGCGCCCCGAGCAGACGCGGCACCCGGTCGATGATCCCGAGGGTTTTCATTTCCTGGAACCCTTTGCCGATGGCCGAGATGTTGCCGGCGTTGCCGACCGGCACGACGACCCAGTCGGGCGGGCTCCAATCGAGCTGCTGGGTCAGTTCGAACGCGATCGACTTCTGCCCTTCGATGCGCACCGGGTTCACCGAGTTGAGCAGGTAGATCGGCCGGCGGCGGCAAACCTCGCGCAACAGCCGGATGCACTGGTCGAAGTCGACCGGCAGCGACAACGTCAGGCAGCCGGAGGCGGTCGGCTGGGACAGTTGTTCGAGACTCACTTGGCCGGCGGGCAGGACGACGACCCCACGCAGACCGTCCACCTGGGCGGCGTACGAGGCCATGGCGGCCGAGGTATCGCCGGTGGAGGCGCAGGCGACCGCCACGACGCCGAGATGGCGCGCCAGGGAGACCCCCGCGGTCATCCCGCGGTCCTTGAACGACAGGGTCGGGTTCTCCCCTTCGTGTTTGAGGTGCACCTCCGCCGTGTCGGTCATCTCCTCCAGACGCGGCGACCGGTACAGGTTGGTGTTCCCCTCGGGCTTGGTCACCAGGTCCTCGGCCGGGAGATCGGGCAGGATCAATTCGTGGAAGCGCCAGACACCGCTGCGATAGGGGCCGTCGCGCAGCCCCAGCCGGTCATCGAACAGATCGCGCCAGCCGGAACCCGGCCGCGCCGCCCTCAGGCGGGGGAGATCGAGCGCGACCTCCAGCAGAGCGGAACAGCCCTCGCATTCGTAACGGATCTCAGACAGCGGGTAGTCACGACCGCAGGAGATGCAGCGCAGACGGGCCAGAGCCGGGGCCGACATCCCCGCCCTCAGTCGAGACGGCGCGCGCCGCGATTGTCGGCGGGGCAGATGTAGTGGCGGCTGCCGAGGCCATGGCGCTGGAAAGCGGCGTGCATGGAGACCGCCACCCGCTCGGCGACGTCCAGGGTGGCCACCGCGAAGATCGCCGGCCCCGCGCCGCTGATCGAGCAACCGTATGCCCCGGCTTCGATCGCCGCCCGCTTGACGTCGGCAAAGCCGGGGATCAGCTTGGAGCGGACCGGTTCGATGACGTGGTCGTCCACGGCCCGGCCGATCTCGGCGACCGTGCCACGCGCCATGGCGGCCGCCATCGCCGCGGCGTTGGCCCAGTTGTGGATCGCGTCCTTGAGGAGGATGGTCTCGGGAAGCACCGACCGGGCGTAGCGGGTCTCGATGTTCAGGTCGGGCAGCGCCACGACGAACCGCAGGGCAGTCGGCGCGTCCATACGCACCACGTCGAGCGGATCGTGGCTGCGGACGATGGTGAACCCGCCCAGAAGCGACGGCGCCAGGTTGTCGGCATGCTTGCTGCCGCTGGCGATGAGCTCCCCTTCGAGAGCCGCCTCGAGCAGGGCGTTGTGGCCGAGCTCCGAACCGAACAGGAGGTGCGCCGCGACCGCCCCGCCGACGGCGCTGGCGGCGCTGCTGCCGAGCCCGCTTCCCTGGGGCAGCCCCTTGTGGATTTTCATCTCGAGACCGGCTCCCTTGGCGCCCTTCCCCTTGAGCCGCTGGAGGACGGTCTCGGCCGCCCGACCGGCGCAATTGCGGGCCGGGTCGAGCGGGATGTTCGCCGATTCGCCGGTCATGCCGGCGATGACCACGCCGGGGGTCTCGGTACGACGCGCCTCGATGATGTCGCCCGGCCCCTCGATCGCCACGCCCAGGGCGTCAAACCCCGGCCCCAGATTGGCGATCGACGCCGGTGCAAAGACCTTGATCCAGCCGTCACCACCCATCGCCCACCCTCCCGCCTCCACGGCTCACAGCAGCCCCTTCGCCTTGAGGAGCTCGGCATTGAGGATCGCCGCGCCCGCCGCACCGCGGATGGTGTTGTGGACGAGGGCCACCAGCTTCAGGTCCAAAACCGGGCAGCGGCGGACCCGTCCGACGCTGACCACCATGCCGCGCCCTGCCATCCGGTCGAACTTCGGTTGCGGGCGGTCGGCCTCCTCGCGCACCTGGATCGGGGCCTCCGGCAGGCTGGGCAGGCCGAGACCGGCCAGGGGCGACCGGAACTCGCGCAGCACGCGCATCGCCTCCTCCGGCGTCGCCTTCGTCTCGGTCTCGATCGACACCGCCACGGTGTGCCCGTCGGAAACGTGCACCCGGTGGCAGTGGGCGCTGATGGGGAAGGCGGCCGGCCGGCGCGCCTCACCGAGGATTTTCAACGTCTCCGACTCCATCTTTTCCTCCTCGCCGCCGATGTAGGGGATGACGTTGTCGAGGATGTCGACCGACGGGATGCCGGGGTAGCCCGCCCCGGAGATTGCCTGCAGCGTTGCGGTGACCAGGCGGCGAATCCTGAAAGCCCGGTGCAGCGGGGCGATCGCCATCGCCAGCCCGACAGTGGAGCAGTTCGGGTTGGTGACGATGAAGCCGTTGCCACCGCGGCGGCGCTTCTGATCGGCGACCAGTTCGAGGTGGTCGGCGTTGATCTCCGGCACCAGCAACGGCACTTCCGGGTCCATCCGGTGGTTGCGGGAGTTGCTGACGATGGCGACTCCGGAGCGGGCGAAAGCCTCCTCGATCTCCCCGGCGACCGCCGCATCGAGCCCCGAGAACGCCAGTCGCGCCTCGAAGCCAGGGGTGCACGGCACGACTTCCATGTCGGCGGCCCAGGACGGCATCGGGTCGGGCAGGAACCAGCGCACGACGTCGGCGTAGCGCTTCCCCGCCGACCGCTCGGAAGCGGCGAGCTCCGACACGCGGAACCAGGGATGGCCGTCGAGGAGCGACACGAACCGCTGCCCGACGGCGCCGGTGGCTCCGAGCACCGCGACCGGGATCCGTTGGTCCCGTCCCTTGGGCTTCATGAGGTCCGCCCCACCGCCCGCGCGATCCGGATGATGTCGGCAAAGGCCCCCGCCGCGGTCACCGCCGGACCTGCACCGGGGCCCGAGACGACGAGCGGGTGGTCGGCGTAACGCTCGGTGCGGAAGGCGAAGACGTTCTCCGGTCCGGCCAAACGGCCGAGCGCCGACTCGGATGGAACTTCGGCGGGGCCCGCGCTGCAACCGCGGTCCACCCGGGCGACAAAGCGTCGCCGTCTGCCGCGCCGACCGGCCGCCTTCCAGCGGCCGGCAAGGTCGCCGTCCAGACGCGCGGTCAGCTTCATGTACGCCTCCACACCGCCCCCGCCCTCGACCGGACAGAACGGCTCCAGCTTCACCTTCTCCGGCTCGATATCCATCCCCGCCTCGCGTGCCAGGATCAGCGCCTTGCGGGCGACGTCCCGGCCGCCGAGATCGTCGCGCGGGTCGGGTTCCGTGTACCCCAGTTTCCGCGCCCGCGCAAGGGCTTTCGAGAACTTCTCGCCGCGATCGAGGGCCGCCGCCAGGTAGTTCAGCGTGCCGGAGAAGCACCCCTCGATCGCCTGGAGTTGATCTCCGCTGTCGAGCAGATCCCGCAGCGTGGTCAGGACCGGCAGACCGGCGCCCACCGTCACCTCGTAGAGCCAGAAACGGCGCCGGCGGCGGGCCAGGTCCTTGATCCGCCGGTATTCCTGGATCGGCCCGGCGAGGGGCTTCTTGTTGCACGACACGATGTGGAATCCGGATTCGAGCGCCTTGGCGTAGAGACCCGCCAGGCCATCCTCGGCCGTCGCGTCCACCAGGACCGCCGGGCCGGCCAGCCGTCCGACCGCCTCCTGGAGGAGCGCCGCGCCATTCACGCCGCGCTCCGCGCCGACGATCGTCCGCCAGCGCCGGAGATCCAGCCCGTCGGCGGCGAACGCGCCGGTGGTTCGGCCGGCGATGCCGGCGTACATGAGGTCGACACCCAGCCGATCCCGCAGGGCGCCGCGCGCCCGGGCCACCTGGTCGATCAGGGCCGAACCGACGCTCCCCTTCCCGAACTGGACAATCGCCAGCCGCTGCGCCGCCATCAGCGTCCCCGGGCGCCGGCCCGCCGCGGCGCCGCGCGCCGGCGGCCACGGACGGCGCGGCCTTTCCGGGCGGCGATCGCCCGCCCGTCGTTCAGGCGATCGTGGATCGCCCGCACCCCCGCCGCCATGTGGCGCTCCTTGACGATGACGGTGATGTTGTACTCGGACGACCCCTGGGCGATCGCCACGACGTTCACGCCGGAATCCCCGAGCGCCGCGAAGACCCGGCCGGCGATGCCATGCTGGCCCTTCATCCCGGCCCCGACGACGGCGATGGCGCACATGTCGCGCTCGACGGTGATCCGGGCGACCTGTTCTCCCATGAGACCCCGGTCGCGGAAGTCCTTCTCCAACGCCTTGATCGTCTTCTCGAGATCGGGCTGCAGAATGGCGAACGAGATGTTGTACTCGGAGGACGACATCGAGATCATGTAAATGTTGGTGCCGGCCATCGCCACGGGCGCCAGAAGACGCATGATCATCCCCGGTTGCCCGAAGATGCCGGTCCCTTCGATGGTCACCAGCGCCATGCCGTCGATGCTGCTCACCATGAGCGCGGCGCGCGGCCCGCGGCCGGGGCGCGAGGTGATCAGGGTGCCGGGGGTGGCCGGCCGGAAGGTGTTCTTGATCCGGATGGCGATCCCGGCGCGGCGCGCCGGCAGCATGGTCTGCGGGTGGATCACCTCGGCGCCATAGTGCGCCATCTCGGCCGCTTCCTGGTAGGAGATGCGCGGCACGACCCGCGCGTTCGGCACCAGTGCCGGGTCGGCGGTGCAGACCCCGTCCACTTCCTTCCAGATCCAGACCTCCCGGGCCCGCAGCGCCATCCCCAGGATCGAGGCGGTGTAGTCAGAACCGCTGCGCCCCAGGGTCGTCGTCGCCCCCTGGCGTGTCCGGCCGATGAAGCCGGTGACGACCGGCACCAAACCGGCGCGCAGGATCGGGCGCAGCACCCGACGGACATGCCGGTTGGTCGCCTCGAAATCGACCACCGCCGACCCGTGGCTGTCATCGGTGACGATGCAGTCGCGCGCGTCCACCGACTGGGCCCGCAGGCCGATCCGGCGCAGGTGCGCGGCGACGATCTGCGCCGACAGACGCTCACCGAAGGAGGCGATCAAATCGCGTGACCGCTGGCTCAGCTCGCGCAGCAGCAGCACGCCGTGGCAGACCCCCTCGATCTCGTTGAACAGCCCGTCGAACGACCGGGACAGTCGATCCCCCTCGTGGCCGTCGAGACCGAGGAGCCCCGCCTCGCGCCGGTGGCGGGTCTGGAGACGGTCGAGGCGACGGCTCACTTCGGATGGGGAACCGGTCACCGCCTGCTCGGCGAGGGCGAGCAGATCGTCGGTGACCCCGGCCATCGCCGACACGACGACCACCGGGCGCTGACCTGCGAACCTCCGGATGATGCTGCCGGTCTGCCGGATCTGGCGGGCGCCGGCCACCGAAGTGCCGCCGAATTTCATCACCAACATCGGATGTCTCCCGGCGCGGCGGCGCGGCCGAAAAAAAAAGACGAGAGGGCGGACTCCGATCCCCCTCGACCCGTGACCACGACGCCGGCGCCGCTTGAGGTGATGGATTATTCGCGTTAAGCCTGCATCCTGTCAACGGGGAAACGCCGCATGTCCCGCCTTTTGAGACGGTTGAGAGGGCCCATGGCGGCTCTCTGCGGACCGATCAATCGTCGTCGGGATCGTAACCCTGGTTCTGTCCCGGATCCTGCGGGTTGTTCTTGTTGCCCGATCCCTTCTGAATCACCCCCCCGGAACCACCCGACTTCCAGCCGCCTTGGCCCTTGGGATTGTATCCGGGCACGCCGGGCTGCGGTTTCCCCGGGCCCCCCGGCCCGAGCCCAAACGTTTGCGGACCCGTGCCTCCGTATCCGGGACCGAGCCGGCCAGGCTGGCGGGGCATCTGCGGGACGGCGGCTGCCGGGGCCTGCGGGAGATCGGCGCCGAAGTCGAAGACGTGGAAATGCCATTCGGAGATGTCGTCGTGTCCCTTGTAGATCTTGAACGTCCGTTCGGCGGGGTTCTTCCGACCGCCACCAATCGGGCTTTCTCCGTCTTTCTTCAGGTCGTCCGTCGCGCTGGATCCGGTCCCACCCGATCGGCTGACGACGCCGACGATTGGCCAGCCGATCGGCGGCTCGCTGACCGAATCCTCGTCGAGGGCCGAGTCGTCCTGCTTGGGGATCGGTGGCAGAGCGACCTGCGCCTGCGGCGCCGCGACGGGCGCCGCGCCGGGCTGGCCGCCGGCCCCCGGAACTCCCAGCAGGTTGCCAATCGGGATCACGCCTGGTTGCAGGCCGCCAGCCATGGTCCCGGCCTGCTTTGTCGGATCGCCCGCCGTCTCCCACTCGTGGCCCCATTGACTCTCTTTTTGCTGCTGCGCCTTCTGCGCGGCCACCACGTCGATCACCGCCCGGCCGCCGGGGACGAGGTAGAGCAGCCCCCAGCGCCCGTTCTCCGCCAGCGGATCTTTGTAGAGTTTCCTGATGTACCGCAGCTGCCGCGGCCCGGGCTCGAAGAGCACCTCGAGGTTGGTCGGGAACTGCCCGGCGTGCTCTTTGCGGTAGGCGAGGATCGCCTTGACGTACTGCTGGGCGCGGAAGATGAGCTCCGCTTCCTTGTCGCGCCGCAACCGGACGCTCCACGACTGCACCACCGTCCCCAGCGCGATCGACGTGATCGCCACGATCACCATGATGACGACGAGGAAGGAGCCACTCTCGCTGGCCTGTCGCTCGGGTCGTGGCCGGGTTGTTCTCAGGCGTTGGTTCATGGCACCTGGTCGTTGATTAGCGTTGGCGGCGTGCTTCTGACCGTCCCGCCGCTATTGCTCGCCTGCACTGACCCCGTGCAACTGTTTCCCGTCCCACACTTGGTCTGGCAGTCGTTTTGCAGATTCAGCATTGTCGTCGCGACACCCATCGCGTCAGTGACCCCGCTGCCGGGCGAGAAACTCATGCCGATGTCGGTGGTTGGAGTTGAAGTGGCAACGGGAGCAAAGTTGACCAGTTCACCCGTGCAGACTTTTCCCTGGGAATCCCTGGCCGTCGCCGTGATCGTGATGGGTGTTGTGCAGTTGTTGATGACGATCGGGCTGGGTGAGATGGCCAATGTCGCCAGGTTGCATGTCGTCGTGCTGAGCGTCTGGGACGCGGTCGCCTTTCCAGAGGTCGCCGTAATCTGGGGCCCCTGCAGCGCGCCGCTCAGGACACAGGTCGCATTCCCAAACTGATCGGTTGAGACCGGAGTCCCGACGCTGGGTGTCAGTGTGCCCGCAGTGGTGGTGAACCGGACATCCTGTCCCGGGAGTGGCACGCCGATACTGCTCCGTACCGTTGCGATCAGATCGACCGGAGTAGTCTGGGTGCCATTGACAAGGACAATCTGCGCCGGATTCGCCGACAGGCTAATCGTGGCGCCGTCCGGCGCCACGACCTCCGAGTCCTCGCAGCCCGTCAGGGCCGCAACGATCACCATGACCGCCGCCAGGGTCGGCGACCACCTCGCCATTCTGAACATATCCATGGCTCCTTTCACAGAATAGACTCCGCTTCGGATTCCGCGGCAATCATTATTTTTCATTACCATTCGCTGTACGAAGTGCCGTCGAGGGCGGTCCCGGTGGATCCGCTGTGGATGTCGATGACCCCGCCGCCACCCTCCGGATCCTCGTCGCTCGCTTCGGCGTACTCGACCTGCCACTCGGCGTCGGAACCGGTGAACGGGTCGACCGGGATCTTCCGCATGTACCCTTCCTCGACCAGGGTCTCGAGGGCCTCGGGGTATTTCCCCTTATCGGCGAAGTACTGGTCGATCACGTCCCGCATGACGTACAGGTTCTCCTTCAGGACCGCCTCCTTGGCCCGGAGCGGGGACTGCCGCAGCTGCACGGTGGCAATCCCGGCCAGCAGCCCGATGATCGCCACGACGATCAGCAGCTCGATGAGAGTGAAGCCGGCCTCTCGTCGGGTCATCGCCTCACCATTCCCTGTACTTCGTGCCATCGAGCGCCGTCCCTTCGGAGGTCGTGAACACGTCATAGACGTTCTGCCGTCCCCAGGACTCGGACTCCGGGTCGTCCTGGTACGACAGGATCCCCCACTCCTTCGACCGTATCATCGGGTCCATCGGGATCCGGCGCAGGAACTTGATCTTCTGTCCGAGCGCGCCGACCTTCTCGATCCCCTCCACGAGAATTTCCAGCTCGGTCGGGTAGCACTCCGAGTCCACCCCTTCTTTCTGGATGACCCCGGCGTCGCAGAACTTCTTGTACTCGTCGATGGCGTTGCGCATGCTGCGCAGGGCATGACGCAACTCCAGCTCTTTCTGGCGCTTCACCGCGAAACGCGAGATCGGCACCACCGCCCCCGCGAGCACCAGCAGGATCGCGATCGCCACCATCAGTTCGACCAGCGTGATGCCGGCCTGCCATCGTTGCCTCATGGTCCGTCTCTCACTCTCGCACACCAGCCGGCGTCAGCGGATCTGCACGCTGGTCCCCTGCTGGCTGACTTCCATCCGCTGGGCCTTCGGGTCGAGCACCGAGAGGTCGGTCAAGGTGAGGGTCAGCGTGCCGGCCGTCGCCTTGGCCCGGAACCGCAGGTCAATCAGCCGGCCGCCGCCGTTGACACCCGGACGCGTCCCCTGCCGCGACAGGCCGACCACCACTTCCGATCCTCCCGGGCTCACCGTCGTCAGCACGAAGACCGGTGTCCCGTCCTGCCCCAGGAACTCCGAGGTCTGGGTGGAATCGACGAATTCGACCAGGGCCGGGTCAAACGCGACCCGCAGCGGCACGCTGCCGACGTTGGATGCCTGGCTGATCATGACGCCGACGGTGAATTCCTCCGAACGGTTGATCGCCGCCCGCGAGGGGACCAGGACCACCTGGGCCGGTCCGGGTGTCGGGGACGGCTCCGGCGAGGGTGACGGTGTCGGGCTGGGGCTCGGCGCTGGTCCCGGCGGCGGCGGTGTCGGAGTGGGCGACGGTGCCGGTGGCGTGGGGCTCGGCGACGGCTCCGGTGACGGCTCTGCGGCCGGAACCAGGACCGCCCCCGCCGCGTCCGGGAATGCGTCCTCCTTCGGCGCGGCCTCTTCCACCGGGATCTCCGGCAGGTCGGGCACCGGCGGAAGGGTCGATGGCTCCTCGCCGTCGCCCTCGAACGGCGACAGCCCGAAGGCGCTCTGCCGGCTGGCGCCGCGCAGGGCGATGTTCTGCTCCGTGCCGACCCACAGCGGCAGCAGGTCCTCGACCGTCACATCAGGGGTACGGATGATGTGCGGTGTCAGCGTCAGGACGATGTCGGTCGTGGTCACCTCGGTGGTGGTCGTGCCGAACAGCCGCTTCAGCATCGGGATGTCGGACAACCCGGCGACGCCGCTCAGCGATTTGCGCTCCTCCTCGCGGATCAGGCCGGCCAGCAGGTTGGTCTCGCCGTCCTTCAACCGGATGGTCGTGTCGATCTCGCGCGTGCCGATGATCGGCTGCGTCAGCCCGCCGCCTGCCTGCACGGTCCCGGCGACCGACGACACCTCGACCTTGAGCTTGAGGGTGACTTCCTTGTTGTGATGGACACGCGGCTCCAGGTCGAGGTTGATGCCGACGTTCTGGTAGGTGAACGAAGTGATCGGCACGCCGACGGTGCCGCCAACGGTCGGTGCGGCATTGAAGGTGGTCGTCGGGATCGGGATCCGGTCGCCGATCCGGACCATCGCCTTCTCTCCTTCGCTGACCCGGACCTGCGGCTTGGCGAGGACCTGCGCGTCGGTGTCGGTTTTCAAGAAGTTGATCATCACTCCGGGGATCGGGCCGATCAGGTACGACCCGGCCTGTTTCAGGAGATCGAGGTTGTTGAGCGGGATCGAGTTGCCACCGCCGTAGCTGATACCGATCGACTTACCACTGCCGCCGCCGGGACCGAACAGGTCGATCCCGAGGCTGCGCAGCAGACTCCGGTCCACCTCGAGCAGCTCGACGTCGATGATCAACTCCGACTTGGCCTTGTCGTTGACCTCGATGATCTTCTGCGCCACAGCGACGCGCTCGGGGGTGTCGCGGATGGTGATGGCGTTGAGCCGGTCGTTCTGCGCCAGTTGCCTTGCATCCAGCAGGGTCCGCAGCAGGACCTGGACGTCCTTGACGTCGGCGTTGCTCAGGTAAAAGGTCTGGATGACGAGGTCGTCGTACTCCTTGTGCTTCTGCTGGTTGTCGTCGGCGATCAGGATGGCATTGTCGTCCCAGATCTTGTAGAAATGCTTGTTCATCGTCATCAGGGTGTTGAGCGCCTGCTCGAAGGTCACCTCGGCGAGATCGATCGAGATCTTCTTGTTGAGGTCGAGCCGCTCGTCGTAGATGAAGTTCACGCCCGACGCCTTGGACAGCGCGTCGTAGATCTTGCGCGCCGTTTCGTCCTTGAACCGCAGGACGATCGGGATGTTGGAGGAGGCGCTGAGGCGCGGCGGCACCCGGCCGGGGGATTCCTTCGCCTTGCGCTTCATCCGATCCATGTCGGATTCCTGGCCGGCCTGCAACTTCTGGTACGCTTCGATCGCCTTGATCAACTCGGCGGCGGCGTACTGGTGGGCCGGCGCGAGATAGGCGACCTGCTGGTACTCGGCGATGGCGGCGTCCCAGCGCTTGGCGGCGGCATACGCCTGTCCCTTGCGGAAATGGACGTCGGCCGCCTGGATCCTGGCGCGTGCCAGGGCGGTCTTGTAGCGGATGTTGTCGGGTTTTGTCGCCAGCGCCCGTGTGAAGAGGAGCACCGCGCGATCGTAGTCCTCCGACCGGAGGGCGTCCTCTCCCTTCCGGTAATAGCTGGTGGTGGCGCAGCCGGTGGAGGCGATCAGAAATACCGCCGCCAGCAGCCCCGCCACGGCACGGCGCCAGGGCGCCGGAGCGCGATGGATGTCTCCCCCTGTCCTCCAGGTCACCTGCCCACCCCCCTTCCGCGTGTTGCCCGTCATCGTCCACCTTTTTCCGCAAACCTGCCGCGGATCCCCTGCGTCCCGACCGGGCTCAATAGGCGCTGCTCATCGGGAGCGTCGTCGTCTCGCCCTTGAACTGCGTATCGGTGTAGCCGAACTTGATCGATTCGTAGCCGATTTCCAGGATCTTGAATCCTTTGCCGATCACCTCGCCCTGACGGGCGAAGACCATGTCGGTGCCGTCGTGGAGGACGGCGATCTTCGCCTCCGGGGGACCGATATAACCGATGAACTTGTAGGCGATGGCGGGGGGCTGCGGTTTCGGCGGAGGAGGAGGGGGCAGCGCGGCCTGGACCTCCTGCTGCCGCTGGACCTCCTGCTGGCGCTGCGCCTCCTGCTGCCGCTGCAGCTCCATCTGCTTCTGCCGCTCCTCCTCGGCCCTGCGCTGCGCCTCCCTGATCGCCGCCTCCTCCTGCGGAGTCAGTTTCGGGGGCGGGGGTGGCGGGATCACGCCGAACTGGAAAATGTTCCTCCCCGACGGGTCGTAACCCGGTCGTTCCCCTTCGAGCGCGGCCCACGGGACGTCGAAGATCTTCAGGCCGCT
Organism: Acidobacteriota bacterium; assembly: GCA_031394595.1. Classification (GTDB taxonomy): domain Bacteria; phylum Acidobacteriota; class Polarisedimenticolia; order Gp22-AA2; family Gp22-AA2; genus JANNTZ01. Next base: position 4,395 of record JANNTZ010000218.1, on the reverse strand, counting down.
CAGATCGGCCTGGCGGCCGCCCGGGGCCATGAATCCCGCCACGCCTCCCGGAGGCGTGCTGTCAATCCGTTGCCACAGGAGGACCGCGAGGACGACGAGAATGCCCCCGAGGGCCATCTCGCGCCGGCGCTGCTTCCACTGGACCGTGGTCACCATCCCTGGTTCTCCATCAGGCCCCCGGCGACGTCGGTTCGGCCGACCCGACCAATCCGCGGCTCGATCGGAAGTAGGTGGAGATCTTGATCGTCAGGCTGAGCATCGCCCCGCCTTCGCGCGCTCCCGTCAGATGGACCTCGTCGATGATCGCCAGACGCGGCGAGCGCTCGATCCGGTTGATGAACTGGCGGAGATTGGGGTACCCACCCACCAGCGGCACCGTGATCTGGAAGCGCAGCAGATCGCTGTGCTCGACCTCCTGGACGTTGTAGTCGATCGCCTCGGGATCGATCCGGAACTCGGTGGCGATTTGACGGATCGCCTTCTGGATCTCGGTCATGCGCTCGGCCTGGGTCCCCAGTCGTCCCGTGAAGAACTCCTCCAGCCGCTTCGCCTCTTCGTCGTGGCGGGCGACCAGGGCGCGCATCTCGTCGCGTCGTGACAGGGCCGATTTCAGAGTGCGGGCCGCCCCGTTGCGCGTCGCCTGCAGGTTCGCGAGGGCGCGCAGTCGCGGAAGGTTGAGAAACAGGTAGAATCCGAGGTTCAACGCGGCGAGGACCGCCAGGACGCCGACGATCCTCCAGACGTCGCGGCGCAGGTCGAAGCCGCGCAGCCGGGAGACCATGCCACCCGGGTCGCGGGTCATCGGTCCTCCACCGGAGCCGCCAGGCTCTCCTCCCCGACCGGGCGGTCGCCCATCGGTTCGCCACCGGTCGCCAGGGCGACCCGGTACGCTCCCTCCCCCTGGCGGACCACGCGATGGCCCGCGACACGGGCCACCATCCGGATGGCGTCCGGCAGTATCGTCCCCTGCAGGTTCACCGTGACCCGGGCGTTGCGATCGACTCCGCCGTCCACCTCGAAGCGCACGTGGTGGGCCCGCGCCAGGGCGTCGTAGATGTCGCCCACCGGACGGGCCTCGAAGACGAGCGGGACATCGAGACGGGTGGCCGGGACCGCCGGGCGCAGCCGCTCGGTTGCCGGGCGGGCCGCCGCAGGTCCCACCGTGCCACGCGGCAGCCCCTCCCCTTTCGGCATTGCCACGCGCGGTGACGCCGCCGCGGATGTCGCCGAGGCCCTGGGTGACGAGGGTGTCCCGCGTGACGTCGTCGTCCCGGCCGGCGACGTCCCGGGGGTCGGCGAGGCTGCCGATGCCGGCGGCGTGGCGGCGCCGGGCGCCGTCGAGGCCGGCTTCGATCCTTTGCGTCCCCGGCGATCCTGCCGCGCCTGGGCTTCCCGCTGATGCTGCGCTTCGGGTGATTCGTACACCCCTCCGGGGGCGACGAGCAGGCGGGCCAGCAGTTCCGGAGTCCGCACCTGGCCGTCCCGCGCCACCGTCCCGGCGGTCATCACCAGCGCGGGCGGGGTCGCCGCGGGCCGGGTCGGTTCCGTGGTCGCCGGTGCGACGTTTGCCGCGGTCGCCACGGGCGGGGTCATTGCCGGCGTGGGTGAGGCGGCGGCTGCCGCCGCGGGGGCTGGCGCTTCGGCCGGCGCGTCGGTGGAGGATCCGGCTGCCGCCGTCGTCACCACAGGCGCGACTTCCTGCCCCGGGACATAGTCGAAATTCACCACAAAGGAGATCTCCGGCCGGCTGGGGTTCAACCGTCTCTCGCTCAACGGGTAGATGCGTCTGAAGGCGCTCCGTTGGAGCAGCGCCTCCTCGAAGTTGATGAGCGCCGGCTGGCTCTTGGCGACCCCCTCGACGCGCACCACGATCCCCTGCGGGCCGAAGGTCGGGCGGATCGCCGTCATCATCACGTCGACCGGCATGACCTGCTCCAGCCGGTTGAACAGGAGCGTCCAGGAGAAAGACCAGCGGGAGATCAGGTCACCCGCCAGCCGGCCCCGGTCCCAGGCCCCGCGGAAGTCACGCGCCTGGACCTCCTTCATCAAGGTCCGCTCGTCGTTGAAAAAGGTCGCGAACTTCGCCCTGTCCTGGCGCTCCTCCAGACTGAGTTGCCGGTAGGAACCCCCGTACCCGAGGTAAACCGACAGGTTCCAGACCGTCGCCAGGATCAGCGCCGCGCCCGCGACGCCGATCGCCGTCCCGACCACCCGATTGTTCAGGAACGGGCGGCTGGCGACGTTGAGCAGCAGAGGCTTCACGAGCGCCTCCCGATCACGGCCCCGACCGCAGGCACGACCATCGCCGCCTGGTCCGCCGTCATCGTCACGCCCTCGGCACAGGCGACGACGTCGGACAGATCCAGGAAATCGAGGGCGCAGTTCACCTCACCGGCGACCGCCTGCCGCACCGCCTCCCGGGGCAGCCCGGCGGAATGGACCCAGGCATGGCCGATGCCGCGTCCGAGCAGCTTCTCCTGGTAGAAGGCGAGCGAGGTGTAGATCTCGCGCCGCGTCTCGAGCAGCCCTTCCTCCACGCCCGTCGCCAGGTGGGGCTTGCAGCGATAGAACAGCAGGTCGTGACCGCGGAAGATCAGGATGGATGTGAACGCCGGGGTCAGGGCGAGCAGGACCACGTCCCGCTCGGGGTCCGCAACTCCCTCCATGCGTCTCCTGAACAGGTTGTGGACCTCGAGGGTCGCGACCGACAGCAGGCCGGGCCAGCAGCCGCAGGCCCGGAACAACGCCTCGTACTGTTCGATCACCGCGCGCTGGGCGAACACCGCCAGGACCGAGACCGTCGCGGGGGCCGGGGCGCCGCCCTGGGACCCGACCACCATGAGATCCACGACCGCGTCGTCCACCTTGAAGGGGAGCGACTTGGCCATCCGGAAGCGCACCAGTTGGGTCAGCTCCCGGCGGGTCCGCGGGATCGTGGCGAACGACAGGATCGAGACACGGACCGCGTCGTCCGGCAGGATCGCCGAGACGCGGTGCTCCCCGGGGGCCACCTTCGCAAGCAGGGTCCGGAGCGCCGCGACCACCGGCTCGGCCGCGAGCACGTTCGGTTTGGCCAGCGCCGGCTCGATGGCTCCGGTCGGGAGCGGCTCGCTGTGAAACGCCTGCAGGACCAGGCGGCGGCTGCGGCGATCCTGCTGGAACCGGACGCCGGTCACCTGGTCCGAAGCCAGGATCACCGCCACCTCGGGGTAGCGGGGCGGCCGCCGTTCCAGACCGCCGCCCTCGAACAGCGCGGTCACCCTCCTGCCCACATCCGCCAGCGTCATCCCGTCCCTCACTCGACGAACGTCACCTTGTTGATCTCGCGCAACGTGGTGCGGCCTTCCATGACGCGCTGCACGGCGGCCTCGCGCATGAAGGTCATCCCTTCGTCCTTGGCGGCCCGCTTGATCTCCGCCGCCGACCGGCGCGCCAGGATCAGCTCGCGGATCCCGTCGCTCATGTCGAGGATCTCGGCGATCGCCATCCGGCCCATGTAGCCGGTGCCGTTGCAGTCGATGCAGCCCCGCCCCTCGTAAAACGTGTGGGTGACGAGTTTCGCATCCAGCCCGGAATCCTTGAGCTGCTGCGCCGTGTGCTTCACCGCGGTGCGGCACTTCGGGCAGATGACGCGGACCAGGCGCTGCGCCACCACGCAGTTGAGGGCCGACACGAAGTTGTACGGCTCGACCTTCATGTTGAGGAACCGGCCGAGCACGTCGACGACGTTGTTGGCGTGCACGGTGGTGAACACCAGGTGACCGGTGAGGGCCGACTGGATGGCGATCTGGGCGGTCTCCTCGTCGCGGATTTCTCCGACCATGATCTTGTCCGGGTCGTGGCGCAGGATCGAACGCAACCCGCGGGCGAAGGTCAGGCCCTTCTTCTCGTTGACCGGGATCTGGGTGATCCCCGGGAGCTGGTACTCGACCGGGTCCTCGATGGTGATGATCTTGTCCTCGCTGCTCCGGATCTCCGACAGCGCCGCGTACAGGGTGGTCGTCTTCCCCGACCCGGTCGGCCCCGTCACCAGCACCATGCCGTAGGGCTCGCGGATGAACTTGCGGAGCTTGGCGAGGTCGTCGGCATCGAACCCCAGGATGTCGAGCCTCAGCTCCGCGAACTCTTCGTTGATCGACTCCTTGTCGAGGATGCGGATGACCGCGTCCTCGCCGTGCACCGACGGCATGATCGAGACACGGAAGTCGATCGTGCGGCCCTTGATCTTCAGCTTGAAGCGCCCGTCCTGGGGGATTCGTTTCTCGGCGATGTCGAGCTCGGACATGACCTTGATGCGCGACAGGATCGTCGAGTGGAACCGCTTGTCGATCGGATCCATGGCGTTGTAGAGGACGCCGTCGACGCGGTACTTGATGCAGACCTCGCGCTCGCGTG
>JANNTZ010000207.1:0-2158 GCA_031394595.1 Acidobacteriota bacterium | reverse complement strand
CATCCGTCTCGTGCTGTTGCGCTCATGGGTGGTCCGGCACCAACTCAGGGTGTGATCGCCCACGGTCGCTCCCATTCAGTCAGCTGGCGACGACGCATGATCAGGGGGAGACACAGCCGCTGCAATTCGAGAACAATCCGGACCTTCTCGGGAAGGCCGCACATTTCCCGCTGTCGGCGCAAAGTCGCCTTACCTTCGCGGAGGGCGTCCAACAGTTCTGGACTTGCCCGCGGCCGTCTTCCCGGCGGAGAAGCCATCTTTCAGGGCTCCAGGCCGAACCGCTTGAGCAACTCGTCGAGCGCGACTCGATCGAGCGCGCTGGATTCCATGAGCGCCGCGGCGCGTTCCCGTCGTTTCAGCGTCCGCGCGCCGCGCTCGAGGTAGAGGGCGACAGATGCTCCGGTCTGACCACGCGGACGGGCACGCCCTCGTAGTCCGGGATGGGCTCGGCCCAGAATACCATCGCCATGGCGCCCGCCACAGCGTAGTCGTCCACGACACCGGAACTCTTCATGTCGTTGAGAACGCGAAGCGCATCGGCGAATGACGGCATGCGTCTATGCTAACCGATCACGCCACTTGATGTTAGAACGCCTGGCCAATCGAGAAGAAGAACTCGCCGTGGGCCTCGCCCGGCTCCCGGTCGAGGATGGCGCCGTACTCGACCCGGAACGGGCCGATCGGTGTCGCCAGCCGCAGGCCGAACCCGGCGACGTGACGGATCTCGGAGAGATCGAAGTCATCCCGGGTGCGGTAGACGTTGCCGCCGTCGTAGAACAGCGCGCCGCTCACGAAACGCCAGATCGGGAAGCGCAGCTCCTCGTTGATCACCACGAACACCTCGCCGCCGGTCGGGTCACCGGTGACCGGGTCGATCGGCCCGAGACGGTCGCGCTCGAAGCCGCGCACCGTGGTGTCGCCACCGGCAAAGAAGCGCTCCGAGGTCGGGACACCGGAGATCGTGTCACCGGTCGAAGCGGGATCGTCCTCTGACACGCCGAAGGTCACGGCGAAGCCGGTACGCAGGGCCTGGGCCCAGACGACATGCGGCGCGATCTCCTTGAATCCGTGGACCTGCGCGGAAAACCGGGCGAACGTCGCCTCGGAACCGATCCCTTCGCCGTAGTACTGCAGCTCGCCGCCCAGGAAATGGCCGCGGTGCGGGTCGAACAGCGCGTCGCGGGTGTCGTGCAACGCCGAGAACGCCAGACTCGAGAGACGAAGTGTCGATTCGTTGAACCCGGTGGAATCGCCCGTGGTGTCCACGTCCTCCAGCGTCCAGCGGTAGAGCGTCGCGGTCGCCCGGGTGATCTGCCGGCTGAAGCGGATCGACGTTCCGGTCCGGCGGACGTCGAACCCGGGGTGCGTTTCGTCCTCGAGAAAGGCCGAGGCCAGCCCGTCATACCGCCCACCGAACATCCCGGCTTCCCGGTAGGAGGCGGCCACCCTCGTCTCCAGGCTGCTGGCGCGTCCCTGCAGACTGATGTTGCGCCCGCTCCCGAAGATATTGCGATTCGTGATCTCGTACAGGCCGCGCAATTTCTCCTCGCTGTCGTATCCGACACCGAAGGTCTGGGTGATCGGCGGCGCGTCGCGCACTTCGACCCGGATGTCGGTCGGAACCGAACCATCCGGCGGGAGGACCGGCGCGCTGCCCTCGGGCGGCGTGGCCGGCATCGTCTCCACCTTGACCGACCGGAAGATGCCGTGCTGGTAGAGGCGTCGTTGGCTGGCGAGGAGTTCCTTGCGGCTGACCCATTCGCCCGGCTCCAGGGTCATCGACTTCTTGAGGACCCGATCGCGGGTGATGAGATTGCCGCTGAAGTCCAGTGCCGCGACGCGCTGGCGGGACCCCTCCCGGACAGTGATGACCAGATCCTCCGCGCGGGAAGCGTCGCTGCGTGTCACATCGACCGGAAGCGTATCGAGGCGTGCCTCCGGGAACCCGGTTTCATCGTATTTGCGTCGCAGGCGCACCAGCGCATCCCGGACCACCTGCGGGGCGTAGGGGGCGCCCGGCGCGATCTCCGCGGTGGCGGCCAGATCCTCGGGCGTAAACGCGGCATTGCCCTCGCTGCGGACCTCGCGGATGGTCACCGCGGGTCCTTCTTCAACCGGAAAGGTCACGATCCAGCGCTTGCCGTCGGGCTCGGGATCC
>JANNTZ010000168.1:0-2451 GCA_031394595.1 Acidobacteriota bacterium | reverse complement strand
GGCTCGGTGGGCTCGCGAAGGACCATCCAATTGCCGCAACAGCCTTGGTGGCTTCGCTATCTGGAAATGCAGCTTGGTTAGCATTCTCCGTCTTGCCGCCAAGCGGCAGCCTCAGGGTCATCGGCTGGATTTTGGGCGGCGCAGCCGTGCTTCTCGGGGCCATTCTGGCCATCGGGGTTGCGTGGGGCTGCGCTCACTGGATCGTAGTGAATGTGCGTTTAGAACGGCTGGGCGGACCGACGATCACCGTCAACCGGCCGCCGCGCACGATCGGCCAGGTGCAGGCCGGCCTGACCGGTGGTCAGTATACCAAGCCCATAGCTGCGCAAAGGGAAGCGGAGAGGTTGGTGACCGACAGGGAGTGAGCATCATGATTATTCGAATTGATAGCGGGCAGTCTGCACCGCAATTGCGATTGGCAGGCAATATGACCGATTCCATGCGGCTCGGCCGACCGCCCAACAACGCGCTGCAGCGGACGCACTCGCGTGTCACGCCGCTTGCTGAAGAGCGCAAGCGTCGCGCCACGCGGCGCGCCGCTGAGCGCGAGCGTTAGACATCGCTAATGGAGATTGGGAGGTATCGTGGCTGAACAGATCCTCGACGCCTTTTGGGAAGGACCGTTCGAGTGGACAGAACGTGAGCCCTATCTTAAGCCCGAGCACGTTCTCTATGCCCTCTACGGGGCCCACCATGTGTACGGTCGCGATGTGCTTCTTTATATCGGGCGAACTGCGAAGGGAGCCGCGCGCCGCTTGACCACTCACACCGGCTGGGTCGAGGAAGAATACGATGTGATGAACGTCCGAGTGGCGTCGGTCGGCGAGATTTCGAGTTGGGCGGGTTGGGACGACAACGAGAGGTATCCGAAGGCACCCGAGAATTTGGTTGCCGCAGCGGAAGCCCTGCTTATCTATGCCCACCAACCCGCGTACAACAGAGCAGGCAAGGAGAGTCTCCCGGCTGCCAAGGGGTTCCGCCTCTTCAACACCGGCATGATCGGCACGCTCCTACCTGAGATCAGTTATCGATATCACGACGACGAGTGGGGGGCGTAGGTACGCGATGTCTAACCACCGGTTGCAGGCGACGGTGGGCGGGTTGGGAGATGCTGGGCCGGCGCGTTGGGTGTTCGCCCCCCGCGCCTGAACCGGAGCGTTAGCTGGCCTTGAGGTAGTCGGAACATTCTTTAGGAGGGCGTATCCTGTCGGAGGGTTCGATGGTCAGTTGCGCTGCTCGGCTGATGGCGATAACCGCGTTTCTAATGTCTACAGGCTGCCTGCCGGCCCAACGTCTCACGACAGGCGGTGTGGTGCCTGGGAAGCAGATTCTTCAGGGCTCCAGGATCCTCATCCTACCGATCGCAGACGGAGTCGAACGTGAGGACGGTCCTGCCGCGGGCTCGGGGGCGGCAATGACCGCCGGGATCAGGGACGCCCTCATCGCGCACGGCGTATCCGTCGTGACGCTGGACATCAGCCAGGGTACCGATCCTGCTGAACGCGCGGTCTCGTCCGATTGCTCCTATTACCTGCGGGGGACCATCCCGGAGTGGGAAGACAACGCCACTGAATGGTCGTCGAAACCCGACGTAGCTGCGCTCTCGCTCGAGCTCTTCGAGACCGATACCCGTGAACTGGCAGGAAGCGCGACTCACCGTGTCGCGAGCTCGACTGCCCAAGGATTTTCCCGACGTCCAGATCGCTTCGTGCCCGAACTCGTAGACCACACGTTGGGCAAGCTGTTCGGGTGGACACCGAGCGTTGTCACGGAGAAGTGAGAAGCCATTGTGCACGGCGCCAGCTAACAACCGCGTGAACCTGTCGGTCCGTCCCGTCACGGGCCTTGCAAGGACAGCAAGGCCCGCGCCTGTCCGGTCCGCAGGTTACGCGGGGCGTTCGGCGTGCGTGAGTCACCCGAGATGAGCATCGGAACACGGATCATTTTCGTTGACGGGGACCACCTCAGGCGGGTGCCCTCGAGCCAGTTCGAGCGGCTGTGCGAAGGTGATCCGCAGGCGGCAATGCCCGAGTGCGCGGGGCGGCGGGTCCAGTGTGCGTTGGTTGTCGTTGATCTCGTCATGCGCAAGCCGGCTGGCATTGCCCATGTTGACTACATTGTCCTGCCCTTCGGTCCGGACGGGCTGGTTCATCCGGCTGCGTTTCGCCGGCGGACCGCCCTCGCGGTTGAATCCATTGGGGGGACCATGGGGAGCGTCTCCGAGCCGGTTGTGGAATTCGCTCCATACTTGGCAGGCCGACGATACCGTGACGAGTTCAAGTGGCAGCCGACGGAAGCGCAAGTAGCGTCCGTGGTCAACCTGGCGCTCGATCAGCAGGGTGCCTAAGTGGAAACGACGCCGAACAACCGCGTGCACCTGACGGCGGGCGGGACGCGCGCGAGTGAAACGCGCCGTCGGTGTGCGCCCGCCGCAGGTGACGCGGAGCGTTA
>JANNTZ010000141.1:0-2313 GCA_031394595.1 Acidobacteriota bacterium | reverse complement strand
CAACGCTGCTGCGCAACGAGGGTGGCGACGCCGCCGGGCGCTGGATCACGCTGCGGTTGGAGGGGGTGCGCGCCAACCGTGAGGCGATCGGCGCGCGCGTCGTGGTCACCGCGGGGGGACGCCGCCAGGTCGAGGAAGTGCGTTCCGCGTCCTCCTACCTGTCGCAGAACGATCTCCGCCTGCACTTCGGTCTCGGACAGGCGGCGCAGGCCGACCGCATCGAGATCCGTTGGCCGACGCGGCCGGGCAAGATCGAGACCATCGGCCCGGTTCCCGCCGGCCAGTTCGTGACCATCCGCGAGGGGAGCGGTATCGTCCGCCGCACCACCCCCGGGAACGCCCACCGCTGAATCCGTCGCCGCCTCTTCCGGTGGCGTGAACACCGTCCTGCGGTTGACCGGGGGCAGCGCCATTCGCTAGCATCCCATCGTCCCGCGTCCGGAGAGCCGATCCAGCCGGGTGGCCGGGACGTCGCGATCCTCGTCCGATCGGTCGCGCCGTCCGGGCGGCCGCCGGAGGCGGATCCATGCTCGCACGCGTTTTCAGTGCCACTCTCCTCGGCGTCGAAGCGATTCTCCTGACCGTCGAGTGCGACATCGCACCGGGGCTGCCCCAGATCCTGACCGTCGGACTGCCTGACGCCGCGGTGCGCGAGAGCAGCGACCGCGTCCGCGCGGCGCTCCGCAACGCCGGCTACCCGATCCCGCCGCGGCGGATCACCATCAGCCTGGCGCCCGCCGACCTGCGCAAGCAGGGATCCGCCCTCGACCTGCCAATCGCCGTCGGGATCCTGGCGGCAGGGGGGCATGTGCCGGCGACGGCCCTGCCACGTCTGCTGGTCCTCGGGGAGCTGGGGCTCGATGGAAGCGTACGGGCGGTGTCCGGCTGCCTCCCGGCGGCCCTGGCGGCGCGCCGGATGAACATCGACGAGCTGATGGTGCCGGCGGCCAACCGGGACGAAGTTCTGGCGCTGCCCGGCCCCGGGGTCCACGGTGTCGCGCATCTGTCCGAGGCCGTCGCCGTCCTGCGTGGCGAGCGCGCGCCGGCGCGCGCCAGCGAGGCGTGTTTCGGCGCGACGGTCAATGCAGGCGGGAGCGGTGACCTATGCGACGTCCGCGGCCAGACGCGGGCTCGCCGCGCCCTGGAGATTGCCGCCGCCGGTGGGCATCACCTGCTCATGGTCGGTCCCCCGGCTGCGGCAAGACGATGCTGGCGCGACGCCTGCCGGGAATCCTGCCATCGCTCGATCTGGAGGAATCGATCGAGGTGACCTGCATCTACAGCGCCGCCGGACTCCTGACCGGCCCGGGTCTGGTGCACGACCGGCCGTTCCGCGCTCCCCACCACACCGTCAGCGGTGTCGGGCTGGTCGGGGGAGGACGCGGCCCCCGTCCTGGTGAAGTGACGCTGGCGCACCACGGAGTGTTGTTTCTCGACGAACTGCCGGAGTTCGGACGGGCCACGCTCGACGTCCTGCGGCAGCCGGTCGAAGAGGGGTCGGTCACGCTGATTCGCGCCAATCGATCGACGCGGCTGCCGGCCCGCTTCGCCCTGGTGGCCGCCATGAACCCCTGCCCCTGCGGCCAGCTCGGCCGCACCGACCGCCCCTGCGCCTGCACCCCCGCTACCGTGGCCAACTACCGTTGCCGGGTCTCCGGGCCGCTGCGCGATCGTTTCGACATTCAGGTCGAAGTCCCGGCGCTGCCGGCGAAGGCACTGGGGGACTCCCCGCCGGGGGAGTCCTCCTCCGTCGTGGGGGCGCGGGTCGCGGCGGCGCGCCGAGTCCAAGAGGGACGCGCCCCGGACGGCGGCCGCCCGGTCAATGCCCGGCTCACGCCCGATCTCCTGCGCCGCCTGGCGGCCCCCGATCCGGACGGCCGCCGGCTGCTGCGCCAGGCGATCGATCAGCTCGGGCTTTCGGCCCGGGCCCACGACGCCGTGCTCCGCGTCGCCCGAACGATCGCCGATCTCGATGAGAGGGAATCGGTGGGAGTCGATCAGGTGGCCGAGGCGATCCAGTACCGCAGCCTCGACCGCGGCAGTCAGCCGAACAGTCGACTGCTTGCCGCCCCGCAGTGACGCGCGTAACATGGCGCCACCTGCCTTCTCCCGGCCCGTCGCGGAGAAGGGATCCGGACTCTCGAGTTGCTTGCGGAGGCAACGATGTGCAATGCGGCTCGCCGGCGGCTTGGCGTGGTGCTCGCCGTGGGCACCCTTCTCCTCGCTGTCGCGTGCGCCGACCCCGCGCGGGCCGCTGCGGCAGCCCGGATGGAACCACCGGCGCCGGAACCGGCGACTTCCATCCGCGCACTG
>JANNTZ010000130.1:0-12441 GCA_031394595.1 Acidobacteriota bacterium | reverse complement strand
GGGGGGGGTCAGTGGGCGCGGGTGTCCTTGACGACCTGGCCGCCCTTCATGACGAAGGGGACCGACTCGAGGACTCTCAGGTCTTTCAGGGGGTCGCCGGGAACCGCAACCAGGTCGGCGAACCGGCCGGGACGGAGGCTGCCGACCTGGTCCTCCCACCCCATCAAGGTGGCGGCAACCAGGGTGGCCGACTGGATCGCCTGCATGGGGGGCATCCCGAGCCATTCCTGCATCAGGATGAACTGTTTGCCGTTGTCGCCATGCGGGCAGACGGCGGAGTCGGTGGCGAAGGCGATGGTAATGCCGGCTTCGTACGCCCGGCGGATGCTGGCCGGCCAGACCTTCTCCGACTCCTCCTGCTTGCGGATGTATTCCTCCGGCCAGCCCTGGGCGCGCCCCAGCTCCTTGATGCACGGGCCGCTGATCAGGTCGGCGGCCAGCACCGTCCCGTGGGCCTTCATCTCGCGGATCGCCGGTTCGTCGATGTAGGCTCCGTGCTCGATCGACGCGACGCCGGCGCGCGTCGCTTCGCGAATCGAGGTTGAACCGTGCGCATGGGCCGCGACCCGCAGACCGGCCTTGCCGGCCTCGACGACGGCGGCCCGGATCTCCTCCTCGGTGAAGGCCGGCGTCAGCGGGCTGTTGCCGATGGCGAGGAACGCCCCGGAGGCGATCACCTTGATCAGATCGACACGCTGGGCGATTGCCCGGCGCACCACGCGCCGGACCTCATCGGCACCCGAGACGACGCCGAAGCGCAGCGCCTCCGGCAGGCGGAACTCAGGGGCGAAGGAGTTCAGTTCGCCACCGCCGCCCGGGATGGTGACGTAGAAACCGGCCACCTGCATCCGGGGCCCGGGGATGTCGCCGCGGTTGATGGCGTCGCGCAGGGCCACGTCGGTGAAGGCGTGGTAGGTCCCGACGTCGCGGACGGTCGTGAACCCCGCGTCGAGGATCTTCCGGGCGCTCTCGATGCTCCGGAAGGCCACATCGGCGGCCGATCGTCTCAGGTAGTCGGCTTCGCCGTGCGTGTCGTCCGGCCGATCCATGAGGTGGGTGTGGACATCGATCAACCCCGGCAGGCAGGTCATCCGGGAGAGGTCGATCCGCCCGGCACCCTCCGGAACTGCGACCGACGATCCGACGGCGGTGATCCGATCGCCTTCGATCAGGACGGTGGCCCCTTCGAGGATCCGGGCACCGACACCGTCGATGAGGCGGCCGCAGTGCACCGCGTTCACGGGGCGGGTGCCGGCGGGCGGGGTCGCCGACCCGTCCCCGGCGGCGTGCATCGGGACCACGGAACCGAGGATCGCGCCGGCGGCCGCGACGGCACGCGTCAGCAGTGGAATTCGGATGGAACGGGACATCGGGGCCTCCCCGCAGGGAGGTCATTCTACATCCCGACCGCCTTCGGCGTGGCCGCGGCGTGGCGCCCGTCGCCGGCGATCACACCACGCACGACACGCGCCAGCACATCGATGTCGTAGGGCTTCTGGATGTAATCGAGGGCCCCGTCGGCGAGCAGTTCCCGGACCGTGCTCTCCTCCGAGAAGCCGCTGCTGATGACGATGCGGGCCTGAGGGTCCATCTCCAGGATTTTCTTCAGGCACTCCCGGCCACCCATGAGCGGCATGGTGAGGTCGAGCAGGACCAGATCGATTTCCCCGGGCCGACCGGTGTACTGCCGGAGCGCCTCCTCGCCATTGCGCGCCGTCAGCACCGTGAAACCCTGCAGTTCGAGGATGTCCTTGGCCAGCACCAGGACCGTGGACTCGTCGTCCACCGCCAGGACGCAGCTCGGCCGGGGCGGCACGGCCGGGGCGACGATCGTGGCGGGAGGAGTGCCGGGCGCGGCGGACACGACACCCGCCGGCGCTGTGGGCCTGATCGGGGCGGCCGGAGCGGAGACCACCCCGGCCAACCGTTCGAGAACCGCCTCCGGCGAGTCGACCTGCACGCGGGCGGCCGCGGTCGCCACATCGTGCTCCGGAAGGTAGAGCGAGAACCGGCTCCCCTGTCCCGGTGTGCTCTGCATTTCCACCCAGCCGTCGTGACCCTTCGCCGATCCGTACACCATGGACAGGCCAAGCCCGGTCCCCTTGCCGGTTTCCTTGGTGGTGAAAAACGGCTCGAAGATGCGCGCCTGGATCGACGCTTCGACACCCACGCCGGTGTCCCCGACCGTCAGGACGACGAACCGGCCGGGTCGGGCCTCGAGTCGAATGCGGCTGTCGGCCTCGGCGATCTCACGATTGGCGATGCCGATGGTCAGACGCCCGCCGTGCGGCATCGCATCGAGGGCATTCGACCACAGCTGCCGCAGCGCCGTCTGGATTTGCCCCGAGTCCACCGCGGTCGTCCAGATGTCGGTGCCCATGTCCACGCTCAGCGCGACTCCCGCCGGCATCTCATCGCGCAGGTCGTCGATGGTCGGGGCGAGGACCTCGCCGAGGCGCGCCGGTTCGGGACGCGTCGCGGCCCGGCGGCTGAACGCCTGCAGTTGGGACGTCAGATCGGCGGCGCGCATCGCCGACCGCTCGATGATCTGCAGATGCCTGATGTGCGGATCCTCCGGCTTCAGCCGGTTCTGGATCAGCCGCGTGTACCCGAGGATGCCCGTGAGCAAATTATTGAAGTCGTGCGCCATGCCGCCGGCGAGCGTCCCGATGCTCTCCATCCTCTGCGCCAGGCGCAGTTGGTCCTCCAGGTGCTGTCGCTCAGTCCGATCGCGGACGATCCATTCCAGGACGGTGCGCTGCCGCAGCCGGATCGGCCCACCGCGGATGTCCACCATGAACCGCGTCCCGTCCCGGCGGATACAGGGGACCTCGTGGAAGTCCTTGTCACCACGCTGCGCCGCCTCGGCGTAGGCCGGCAGGAGCCGGGCCCGCTCCTCGAAGGGGTGCAAATCGGCCATGGTGAGGGCGCTGGCTTCGGCGGCGGTGTAGCCGAACAGCCGGCAGAACATGGTGTTGGCTTCGAGGATCCGGCCGCTCTCCGGCTCGACCGTGACGATGGCGTCGTAGGCTCCCTGCAGGAGGCTCCGGTGCCGCTCCTCGGAGTCCGCCAGCTCCGCCTGTTTCTCGCGCAGATCGCGCACCATGGCGGCCACGTCCTTCGCGAGGTTGGCGAGCTCCCGGGGACCGGTGGGTGGTGGCGAGATGGTCGCCTTGCCGGCGGCGAAGCGGCGCAGGAACGCCGCGATGCCGAGAATCGGCTGCGCCAGGATCGCCCGCACCCAGGCGAACAACAGGAGGCTGACCAGGAGGATGGCCACCGCCGAGACAATCCCGCGGCGGAGAATCGAGGCGTAGACCTCCCGCAGCTTCCGCTCCTGGTCCACCTTCATGTAGAGCGTGCCGCGTGACCGGCTCAGGATCGGGTCGGCTCCCTGGAGGATCAGGGGCGACACGAGGAGGATCCGCTTGCCCCCGTCGATCATCTGGTGCTGCGGCTGGAAGGCAGCGCGGGCGGCGCGCGACACGGCCGGATAGTCGGTATCGAGGATGGCGGTGTCGTGCACGCCAATCCAGTCGTGCCGGGTGCTGGCGAGGATCCGTCCATCGCTGTCGATGAGGGCGATCGCCCGCACCGACCTCTGGCTGCCGGTTTCCTCGATCATCTCCTGGACCGCCGCGATCGATCCCAGGCGCAGGAACCGTTGGGCCGAATTCAGCAGTTGATCGCTGAGGATGGTGCCGTAGCGGATTCCCTCCTCGGCGAGAAAGCGCTCGGCGGCGTTCAGGTGGTAGATGAGCAGGGCGCCGGCGATGAACATCGCCGGCACGGTGAACGCCAGCCCCATCAGGGCCGAGGTCGAAAACCGCGACAGGATCCGGCGCACCGGGCCGCCTAGAGAGAGCCGATCAGTTCGGCGTGGAAAACCTCGGCAGGCGGGGCGACACGATGAGCGAGGCCGCGCCGGACGAGAAACTCCCCGATCCGTTCCGCGGTCTGGTGCAGGGTTCCCGGGGAGCCCGGCGATCCCAGCAGCTTCCGGTTCTCCTCCAGGTCCGGGATGTGCGCCCCGTCCAGACTCTGCAGGAACTCCTCCACGCTGATGCGCTCGCGGGCGGCCATTGGCGCGGCCGCCTCCGCGGGACTCTGCCGGAGCAGCTCCACGGCCCGGAACCACCCCTTCAGGACACGCCGGAACTCGTCGCCGCGCTCTTCGAGCAGGCTCTTCCGGACGACCAGGACATCCACGATCTCGCCCGGCAGGTCACGGGAGCTGAACAGCACCCGGGTGCCCGGCAGGCGCAGCAGGCGGCCCAGGGCCGGCTGGTAGGTGATGACCGCGTCGACGGCGCCGGTCTTGAAGTCCCACTCCCCCTCTTCGGGAAGCCGGTTGATCGCCATCACGTCCTTCTCCTGGAGGCCGCCCAGGGCGAGGGCCCGCTCCAGGACGTACGAACCGAGGGCCGACTCCTCGTACACCACTTTCCGGCCGCGGAGGTCCTTGAGGGTGGCGATTCCGTCGCTGACCAGCAGGGCATCCCCGCCGTACGAATAGTCGGCCACCAGGACCACGACCGGCGGATCCTGGAAGTTGTCGTAGATGAGTGCCTCGTTCAGCGTCGAGAAAAAGGCGTCGATGTGCCCCTGATGGTAGGAGCGCAGGATCCCCGTGTACGAAGAAAAATCAACCAGGTCCACATCGACTCCGGCATCACGCAGGAATCCTTTCTCGCGCGCCAGGTGGAGGAGCTCGAACGGCGGCCAGGCGTTGACGCCGATCCGGAGTCGTTCCTGTGCCGGCTGGAGACATCCGGTGGCGGTCAGTGCGACCGCCAGGGCAAAAACGATCTCCGGCAAGCAGGTCAGAACCGTCCGCTTCGTCAATGCTCCTCCCTCGTTCCTCCAACGCCCTTCAGCCGACGCCCTTCAGCGCGTCAATTCCCTGACACACCCGTCGGGCAGTCAACCTGTTCAAACCTAGTGCCCGCGGGCATGGAGTCAAGCGTCAGGAACCTTGAGGTATCCCCGGTTTCGGGTGGCGGGTCGCAGCGCGGCGTTGCTCCGCACTCGCACGCGTGGGCTGCGGGGCGCTCCTCCAGTGCGCATGGCGCGGCTCGAGGTCGCTGCGCCGCGCTGCGGCCCGCCACCTGCGCCCGGGGGAACCTCCGCAGTGCCGGGCTGACGGGGGGCCGCCCGTATACTGGGCGTCATGAACCAACCGCCGACCCCCGTCCATTCCTTCGTCCTCGACATGACCCGGGCGCTTCGCGACGCGGGTGGTCGCGCTTTCCTGGTCGGGGGCTGGGTCCGGGACTTGATGGGACTGCGCCAGGCGGGCCGGGATGGCCTGCCCCCGGGGGACGAGATCGACCTCGAGGTTTACGGGCTTCCCGCGGAACGGCTGGCGGCGATCCTGGAACAGTTCGGGTCGGTGCGGCTCGTCGGCGAGTCGTTCGCGGTCTACAAGGTGATCGGCGATCCGGCGGGCCGGGACCTGCCGCTCCCCGAAATCGATGTCAGTCTGCCGCGGCGGGACATCAAGGTCGCGCGCGGTCACCGCGGCTTCGAGGTGACCGGCGACCCGGGACTGTCGGTCTCCGAGGCGGCCCGGCGGCGCGACTTCACCGTCAACGCCATGCTCCACGACCCGCTGACCGGCGAAACGATCGATCCATGGCGCGGCGCGGACGACCTGCGCGACCGGCGGCTGCGGGCGGTCGATCCCGACACCTTCGTCGAGGACAGTCTGCGTGTCCTGCGCGGGATGCAGCTGGCGGCCCGGCTGGAGTTCACCATCGATCCGGACACCGTGAGTCTCTGCCGCCGGGTGGCGCTCGACGACCTGCCGGCGGAGCGGCTGTGGGGGGAGATGGAGAAGCTCCTCCTGAAGGCGCGGCGGCCCTCAATCGGGCTGGAGTGGGCCGGGCATCTGGCGATCGTGGAGAAGATTTTCCCCGAACTGGAGGCGCTGAAAGGCTGCCCGCAGGAGCCGGAGTGGCATCCGGAAGGGGACGTCTGGATTCACACGCTCCTGGCGATCGACCTGGCGGCCGACGAGAGCTTCACGCTCCCGAAGGAGAAGCGGCTGGCGGTCCTGCTGGCGACCCTGTGCCACGACTTCGGCAAGCCGGCGACCACCGCCATCGTGGACGGTCGCATCCGGTCGTACGATCACGAGGAAGCGGGGATCGAGCCGACCCGTGCCTTCCTCGACCGACTCAAGATCCATTCGATCGGTGGGTACGACCTCCGCCACCAGGTGATCCAGCTCGTCGCCCACCACCTGACCCCGAGCCATTACTTCAAGAATCAGGACAACGTCGGCGACGGCGCCTTCCGGCGGCTGGCGCGCAAGTTGGAGCCGGAGCTGCTGTACCTGGTGTCGCGGGCCGATTGTCTCGGCCGATCCCCGGGCGTCTTTTCGACCGACGCGCAGGAATGGTTCATCAGCCGGGTGCGGAGCCTGGGCGTGGAAACCGGCGCCCCGAGGCCGATCCTGCTGGGCCGCCATCTCCTGGACCTGGGGCTGGCCCCCGGGCCCGAGGTCGGGCGCCTCACCAAGGCCGTTTACGAGATGCAGCTCGACGGGCGGGTGGTGGATCTCGACGGCGCGATCCGCGAGGCCCGCCGGTTGCTCAGCGAGGGGCCGCCGCGCTGAGCCGCGCTCGTCCCCGGCGCGCGGGACCGGACCGCCGCCGCGCAGGGCCGGACCGCCGCGCGGAACGGACCCGGCCCCGGCCTTGGATCTCCTCGATGGCCCGATCGATGCGCCGCAGACCGCGCAGCGTGTAAGCGCTGTCCGACCCGATGCCGATCCGGATGTGGCGCGCGATCCCCAGCTGGTCGCCGGGGACTACCAGGACCGAATGGCGCGTGCGCAGGTACTCCCCGAAGCGCAGGGACGGAACCTTGAGCCGATAGCGGGCGAAGACGATCGCCCCCGCCTGGGGTGGCACGTACTCGAACAGGCCGTCATGCCTGTCGAGCCATGCCTGCACCCCCGGCAGGTTCCGATGGATGATGGCGCGGGTGCGGGCGAAGATCGCTTCCCGGCGGACCGGATCCAGGGCGATCGTCGCCAAGTGGTCCGACACCGCCCCGATGGCGATGGTGGTGTAGTCGCGGTAGGACCAGAGTCGCTGCACGACCGCGGGCGGGCCGATGACCCAGCCGATCCGGAGTCCGGGCAGCCCGAAGGCCTTGGAGAGCCCCGAGGTAATCAGGACCCGCTCGTAGCGGCCCCAGAAGGTCGGTGTGGTCCGGCCGTCGACCTCGGCACCGCGGTAAATCTCGTCGACCACCAGCCACGCCCCGACCCGGCGCGCGGCCCGGACCACGGCATCCATCTCCTCGTCGTCCAGGATGCCGCCGGTCGGGTTGTTGGGATTGGTCACCAGGACGATGCGGGTCTTCCGCGTCACCGCGCGATCCAGGCTGTCGCGGTCGAGCGCCCAGCGCACCCGGCCTCGATCGCGGCGCAGTACCAGGCGGAACGGATCGACCTTCCCGGCGTATGCCTGCGCCAGACCCATCGTCTGCATGTAGTTGGGAACCATGAAGGCGACCCGGTCCCCCGCTTCGAGCAGTGCCCAGAAGGTCGCGTAGTTGGCTTCCGACCCGCCGTTCGTCACCAGAACGTGGTCGCGCCGCGCGCCGCCGTAGAAGCGGGCGATCCGATCGCGCAGCACTTCGCTGCCGTTGCTCTGGACGTAACCGAGTCGCGTGTCGAGGAGCCGTCCCGCGCTGCGGCTTCCGCCAACCAGTTCGCGGACCGACATCGGATCCACGCCGCTCTCGGAGAGGTTGTAGTCCACGTAGTTCTCGTACTGCGACTGCATCCGTTCCATCCGGAATGGCGGCACGCGCACGGCTGTCCTCCTGTGAGGAGCGCAGGATATCAGAGCCGCGTCCTGCGGGACACGGCCTGGCGGTGGGCGTGCCGGCGGGTGGTATGCTGCGGGCCATGGGTCGCACCGTTCTGCTGTTGCGCGAGCCGGAGATCCGACGGCTGCTCGACCCGGCCGCCTGCATCGAAGCGGTCGAGAAGGCGTTCGCCGCCTATGCCACCGGCGGTGCGTCGTTGCCGGCGGTGATCAACCTGGAGGTCCCCGAGAACCGGGGCGAGATCCACGTCAAGGCCGGTCATCTCCACGGCGGCAGCCACTACGCCGTCAAGATCGCCTCGGGTTTCTACGACAACCCGCGCCACGGGCTGCCGCAGAACGACGGCATGGTCCTGGTGTTCGACGCGCGGACCGGCGTCCCGGCGGCGCTGCTGCTCGACAACGGTTTCATCACCGAGCAGAGGACCGGGGCCGCGGGGGCGGTGGCGGCCCGGCACCTGGCGCGCGCCGACGCCCGGACGGTCGCCGTGATCGGCACCGGCAACCAGGCCCGCTACCAGATCGACTCCCTCGCCCTGGTGCGCCCCTTCCGGGAGGTCCGGATCTTCGGCCGCAGCCCGGAGAAGGCACGCGCCTGCGCCGAGGACCTGCGTTGCCGTCCGGGGATGCCGGCCGGGTGCCGGTTCGTGGTCGCCGGATCGGTGCGCGAAGCGGTCGAGGGGGCCGACCTGATCGTCACGGTCACCTCCAGCCGCGAGCCTCTCGTCCATGCGGCGTGGCTGGCGGCGGGGGCGCACGTCACCGCCGTCGGATCGGACGGGCCCGACAAGCAGGAGCTCCACCCCGACGTCCTGGCGCGCGCCGACCTGATCGTGGCCGACAGCAAGTCCCAGTGCCTGCGGCTGGGGGAGATCCATCACGCGGTCGCTTCGGGCGCGATCACCGAGGGCCGAATCGACGCCGAGCTGGGGGAGATCGTCGCCGGGCGCAAACCGGGCCGCAGGTCACCCACGGATGTGACGGTGTGCGACCTGACCGGAGTCGGCGTGCAGGACGTCGCCGCCGCGGCGGTGGTGATCGAACGGGCCCGGGCCGCCGGTCTCGGAGAGCGCCTGGATATATAATGACCCCCGCCATGCCCCGCACAGCAGCCTTCACGTACCTTGTCCGCACCCGGCAGAAAGCCGACGAGACCTACATGATCTTCGTCGAGCCGGCCCCCGGTCACTGGATCGCCGAAGTGCAGTTCCCCGACGGGACGGTGTGGACCATGGACCGCTTCGATTCGCGGGCCCCGGCGCTGGCCAAGCAGTGGGTTGGCGCCACCGCCGCGGCGGCCGCCGACTATGCGGCGCGCATCCTTACGAACTTTTTCGCCAGCGAGGGGATGGAACTGGTCCGGCGGAGCTACCTGCTGGAAGAAAAGACGCGCGTCTGATCCTTCAGACGAACGGCGTGCTGACCGCCCGCCGGACACTCTGGACCAGTTCGTCGAGATCGAACGGCTTGAGCAGCAGGGGATTGCCGACCCGCTTCAGGAAACGGCCAATCTCCTCGTCGTCCAGCATGCCGGTGATGAACACGGTCCGCGGCGCCAATTGCGGGCGCAGACGCTGCAGGCGACGGTACAGGGTCAACCCATTGGAGTCCGGCAGGATCAGGTCGAGCACCATGCCGCTGTAGTCCTCGTCGAGCGCGCGCTCCTGGGCGTCCTGCATCGACCCGGCGGCTCCGGTGCGGAACCCGGCCGCTGCAAGGGTCTGGGTCACGAGGTCCTGCACCGCTTCGTCGTCGTCCACGACCAGGATGTGCGGGCCGGCCGGATCGGGACGGACATGGTCGTGGCGGTCCTGGCGCGGCGCGTCCCAAGGGAGCACGGCCGCAAGGGCGCTCGATTTCATACTGAAAAAGGTAGGCGCTGGTCGCGTCCGCTTCAAGTCGGAAGGGCGCGAGCACGAAAATGTAACGCCGCTTTCCCTTCCCGGCCGGCCCAACGGAATACCCGGACAGGCTCCTGGCGTTACAATGTCCCGTCCGCCACGCCCCGGAGGCCCCGTTGCCGGCAGACGCCAGACTCTCGATCCACAAACGGATGATCCTCGGATTGGGCAAGTTGCGCCGTTTCTACCTGGTGCATCTGCGGCCGGAGTACGTCCGCCGGAGCCTGGCGCGCCGCGTCGGCCACTGCAACAGGACGGGCGCCTGCTGCCGGCTGATGTTCACCTGCCCGCTGCTCGACCAGCGGACGGTCCCGGTGCTCTGCAGCATCCACGAGTCGAAGCCGGCGGTCTGCCGGATCTTCCCGATCGACGAGCGTGACCTGCGGGATCGCGATCTGGTGATGCCCGGGAAATCGTGCGGGTTCTCCTTCATCCCGGAGACGCAACCCGGCGCCACGGGGAGAGACCGTTGATCTTTATGGGAGGGTGGCCCATATTGACCGTCGCGCCCTCCCCGTCTGCCGACCGGCCGACGGTGCGGTGTCGCTCGTTGCCGCGGGTCGCCCCGCCGGCCAACGCCAGAGGGTCGCGCTGAATGCCTTCCCAGGACCTGGTCCTTCACGACGAGGAGTACCAGAAGATCCGCGAGGTCATCTCCCGCCTCCGTTCTGAATGCAACGCCAAGGTTGTCTTCCTCGTTGACAAGAACGGCCAGCAGCTGGCCGCCAGCGGCGAGCTCGAGGCGATCGACACCACGGCGCTGGCCTCGCTCGCCGCCGGCAATGTCGCGGCGACCGACTCCCTGGCGCGGCTGATCGGCGAGAAAGAATTCTCCGTCCTGTTCCACGAGGGGGAGCGCGACAACCTGCACATCTCGGTGGTCGGCGGGCGCGTGATCCTGGTGGTGATCTTCGACGAGCGTTCGTCGCTGGGGCTGGTGCGGCTGCGGGTCAAGCGGGGATCGACCGATCTCGCCGCCATCCTGGAAATCATGATGAAGAAGTCGGCGATGCCGCGGAAGGCCGCGGCGGGTGGGTCGCCGTTCTCCGAGATCACCGACGAGGACATCGACAAGCTGTTCAGCGACTGAGGCCGGGGAGACAGCGGACGTCCCATGACGTTCATCAATTACGCAGCGCGAGAGATCAACTGCAAAATCGTCTACTACGGCCCCGGCCTGGGCGGTAAGACGACCAACATCAAGTACATCTACGAGAAGACCAATCCGAACAGCAAGGGGAAGATGATCTCGCTGGCGACCGAGACCGACCGGACGCTGTTCTTCGACTTCCTGCCGCTCGACCTCGGGGAGATCCGCGGCTTCCGGACGCGGTTCCACCTCTACACCGTGCCCGGCCAGGTGTTCTACGACGCCTCGCGCAAGCTGATCCTCAAGGGGGTGGACGGCGTGGTGTTCGTCGCCGACTCCCAGGCGGCCCGCATGGAGGCCAACCTGGAATCGCTGCGCAACCTCGAGCTCAACCTCAAGGAGCAGGGCTACGACCTGCGCACCATCCCGTACGTCCAGCAGCTCAACAAGCGCGATCTCCCTTCGGCTCTCCCGTTCGAGGAGATGAAACGCCAGCTCACCAAGAAGGGCGAACCGATGTTCGAGGCGGTCGCCTCCAAGGGGACCGGCGTCTTCGAGACCCTCAAGGCGATCGCCAAGATGGTCCTCATCGAGCTGCGCAGGGGGCGCTAGTCGTCTGTTGCTGGTGCAGCAACCCCGCTCCCTGCTGCGTCCCGGCGGCGCATCTTCTCCAAGATCTCCTCGGCCCGATCGCGCCCGCGCGATCCGCGCGGGAACAGACGGGCGGCGATCTCGAACTCGCCGCGCGCCAGGTCCCGCTGCCGCAACGACCGGGCCATGAGCCCCAGCGCCATGTGGGTCTCGGCCAGGTCCGGCCGGGCCTCGACGGCACGCCGGCAGTGGACCTCGCCCGGCGCTGCCAGTCCTTCCTGGACGAACGCCAGGCAGAGATCGGCGAGCGCCAGACCGGCGCGCGGTGCCAGACCGACGGCGATCTCCAGCTGGGCGCGGCCATCGGCCACGCGGCCGAGCGCCAGGTACGACTGGCCCAGGTTCCGGCGCGCCTCGACGAAATCGGGGGCGAGGGCCACCAGGTCCTCGTAGTGCCGCGCCGCCTCCTCCCACCGCCCCTGCTGGGCGGCGATCGCACCGAGGGCGTTATGCGGGTCGATCCGACGTGGGTTGAGGGCGATGGCCCGCCGGTATTCGGCCATCGCCTCCTCCTGACGGCCTTGCACCCGCAGCGCGTAGGCCCCGTTGAGCGCCTTCTCCTCCGGCCAGGTCTCGGGCGGGTGGAAGGCGTCGAGATTGAACACGACCAGACCGGCCGCCAGGGCGGCGAGCACGCGCGGCCGCCGCCAGATCCTCGCGCCGTCGGCGATCGCCGCCCCGGCGAACACCGCCAGGACCGGCACGATCGGCAGCCGGTATCGATCAGTTGGGAAAAAGATTACGACCGAGACCGCGTAGGTGGCGGCGTAGAGCAGCAGGAAGGCGCCGCCGGACCTCCCGGTTTCTCCGGGCCTCCAGGCGGCGACCAGCCCCGCCAGCGCCAGTGGCGCCACGATCCCGAACGGGAACGACACGCCCCATCTCCAGAGCAGCGCCGCCAGGATCCAGGAAGTGTCGCGGTAAGAATAAGGGTCCTCGTTGCGCGGAATCTCCC
>JANNTZ010000067.1:0-11664 GCA_031394595.1 Acidobacteriota bacterium | reverse complement strand
ATGACGAACGCGGTGCGATACGACACTTCGATGAGGAAGTCCCGCTTGTTGAAGGCGATGAGTATCCGGAGGACCTTCACGAGGGTCCTCCCGGGCCGGCCGGCAAGGCCCCGGGGCCCGGCTCGATGAGGTCGAAGATCTCCTGAAGGCCCGGCTCGCGCCTGCTGCACGACACGACCTGCGCGCCACCCGCCAGGATGGCCCGCAACATGTCGGAGAGAGCCCCGTCCCGGTCCACCTCCGCGACCAGGCGAACCGTCCGCCCGTCGGTCCGATCGACCGTCATCGTCCATTTCCCGTCGCGCGGCAGATCGGCCAGACCGATCACCGTCAGCAGGTAGTGGTCGCGCCCGGGCAGGCCGGCGGTGATCTCCGCCACCCCGCCCTGCCGCAGGATCCGGCCGTGGTCCAGGATCACGACGCGGTCGCAGATCTGCTCCGCCTCCTGGAGATTGTGCGTCGCCAGCAGGATCGTCTTGCCGGATCGGTCGCGCAGCGCCGCGGTGATCAAGGTGCGCACGTGCTTGGCGGCGATCGGGTCCAGACTACGCGTCGGTTCGTCCAGGCAGAGGATCGGCGGATCGTGCAGGAGGGCCCGCGCGATGATGAACCGCTGCTTCATCCCCGACGACAGATCCATGAACGGCCGCGCGGCGTCGGCGCCGAGATCCAGGTCACCGATGAGCGCGGCCGTCCGCCGGCTCGCGGCCTGGCCGTGCAGACCGTACAGGCGCGCGAAGAACTCCAGGTTTTCCCGGCCGCTGAGCCGCCAGTAGAAGGACCGCTCGTCGCTCGACGCAAAACCGATGATCCGGCGGACGGCCCGGTCATGGTGCCGGACGTCCAGACCGCCGACCGTGGCGGTCCCTCCGGTCGGCACGACCAGACCGGCGAGGATCTTCAGGAGCGTCGTCTTGCCGGCGCCGTTCGGGCCGAGGACTCCGAAGACCTCTCCGGTGCGGATCTCCATCGAAACTCCGGCCAGCGCGGTGATCCGCCCGGCCGGCCGGACCGGCCGCGCCACCATTTCCCGAAGCGACCGGCGCTTGACGTAGACCTTGACGACGTCGTCCAGGCGGACCGCCGACGCTCCCGAACCGGTCACGGTCAGGGGAGCCTCCTCACCGGCTCTCGACCTTGCGCGTGTTCCAGGTCCGTCGGTACTCGCGGTGCTCGGCATCCTCTGGGTACGACTCGTTGTCCCGGTACGGGTAGGCCGACATCCCATGGAACGGCAGCGGGTCGACCGTGTCCGGGAAGGCGGTGTGCGGGTCCATGTCCTTGAGGTACCCGTTGGTGTACAGGAGAAAGCTGCGTACCCAGTTCTTCGGTGTCTCCGGCAGCCCCTTGACCGGGAACTCCAGGGTCACTTCCTCGCCGTGCCCGAAGATCACGAACCGGTCGTCGGTGCGCGTCAGCAGATCGGTCACCCGCCCGAAGCGGGTGTAGTCGCCGGCCATGGCCTTGAACGGCTGGGTGTTGTCCATGATGCCGTAGTCGTAGATCTTCGGCAACCGGCCGTCGGGGCTGTGCTCGCGCGGGAAACCCCGCCGGTGCAGGTGCGCCCCTCCCACCCGCACGTCGTTGACCTTGACCTTTTCGGCCATCTCCTCCGCGCCGAGCGGTTTCGCCAGGAAGATCTGGTCCCAGTAGGCGCGCATGTTGGTCCGGATCCGCATCCGCCGCCCCTTCAGTGCCCCGAGCGGCGTCAGGTCCACCGTCATGGTGCGCGGCATTCCCGCCGGGAACCCCATCGGCTCGATCACCGGGGCGAAGACCCCATCCTCATTCTCCATCTCGAGGATCGGCGCGGTCAGGACGATGCCGCCCTGGTGGGCGGCGAAGTTGCTGGAGGAGTACTCGAAGTCCACCCAGCCGTGCAGGAAAAGGACCAGCCCCTCCTTCCCGACGATGCTGGACGGAAACTCCAGGCTGATGTGGTGCATCTCCGCGTAACCCGACTGACGCAGGGTCCGGAACCCGTCGGGGTAGAGGCGATCAATCTTGAGGAGGGTGTCGGTCACCTCGACGTCGCGGTGGTCGCGGGCCTTGTCCGGGAATACCCGCGTCTCGCGATCGACGGCGAACACCCGGAAATCGGGGGGCGTCTTTGCCCCGAAATGCTCGTACGGGTAGACATCGATCCCCTTGGGATGATCCACGGTGATCAACTTCACCTCGTCCAGGTAGGTGATCTCCTCCAGGTTCTCGAGGACCTGGAGGTAGTAGCCACCATCCAGCGGCAGCAGTTGACCCGGTCCGATCTTCACGTATTCGTCGGGGTCGGGGGTTCCGTAGACCCCGGGTGCCATCCACATGCCGATACCGCCGGTCCCGACGATGTCGTTGACGAACGCGTATTTCCCGCCGTTCCAGGCGAACAGCGCCGGGCAGGACGATCCTTTGCGATCGAGTTCAACCGGCTCCAGCGGCTGGCCCGCCGGCACATCCAGTTCCGCCTGCAGGACGCCACCCGGCCACAGGAGGCGGACAAAATCGGCGATCCCGCGGTCGCGCAGGCCGAAATGGACCTGCGCTGGCGACTGCGCCAGGTAGCCGCTGGTTGCCTGCACTTCGCGCCTTTGCCACAGGGCGCCCGTCTGCGCTTCCACCCGTGTGCCGATGCCGTCACGGTTGCTGTTCAGGCCGCGTGGCGTGACCCGCAGCGAATGGTTGCGGTGTCCGCCTTCGTTGCGCAGGAGGATCGCCGCCCCGCCGTGACGGGTCACCACCAGGTCGAGATCGCCATCGTCATCGAGGTCGGCCGCCGCCACCGCCCGCCCATCCCGGATGCCGAACACTGTCAGCCCGGCATCGGCGCTGGCATCCTTGAAGCCGCCGCGGCCATCGTTCAACAGCAGACGCACGCCGTCCCCCGCGAACGCCAGGTCGAGATCGGCGTCATTGTCGACGTCGAACAGGACCGATCCCCAGGTCGCCGCTTCCCGTGGCACCGGCAGATCGCGCGCCGTGAAGACGCGGCTCCGCCCGTTCAGGTAGAGCCGCGCCGGGACCGTGCCATCTCCCGGGAACACCAGGTCGGCGAGCCCGTCGCCATCCACGTCGCCGGCGCTGACGCCGTGTCCGGCCCCCCGGGTCGCCAGCCCTGCCTCCGGACCGCGCGCCTGGAACCCGCCGTCGCGCCGGTTCTCGAGGACTAGGTCGAGCCCACCCGGGACCGACAAGACGATGTCGATGTCCCGATCGCCATCGAGGTCCGAGAAGGCCGCGCCGACGCTGCCCCGATCGATCCCCTTGCCGATCAGGCGGCCATCCCCGGCCTCGAACGGCTGCTGCAGCCGGTTGAAGCGGACCGCCGGCATGGTGCCGCCCTTCCCCGCCGCCGCCCCGACGTTCGCTTCCCCGCCGGGCCCGGGCACCGGCAGGCGATTCACCAACAGGTCGAGGTCGCCGTCATGGTCGAGATCGACCCAGGCGGCGCCCAGCGCAAACCCCGCGACGTTCAGGCCGCGCGCCGCCGGCGCTTCCTTGAATGTCCCCTCACCCTGGTTCTCGTACAGGACCCCGCCGCCCAGGTGCGTGAGGTACAGGTCCTGGTCCTTGTCGTTGTCGAAATCAGCGAGGCTCGCCGCCATCCCGACCCCCTCGAACCCCACGCCCGATCGGGCCGTGACGTCTTCGAACTTGAAGGGCCCGGTGCCGCGGTAGATCGCCGGCCGGGCCCGGCCGTCGGCCGCGGCGTTCGCGAATACCAGATCGATCCGGCCGTCGCCGTTGACATCGCCGAGCGCCACCCCCGACCCGCGGCGCACCGCCCGCGCCCGGGCATCCTTGCTCCCGCCACCGCCGCCGTGGGCGAATGTCACCCCCGATCCAACCGTCGCGTCGCTGAAACGGACCGCCACCGGCGCCGCCGGTGCCGGCGGACCGCCCAGCGCCGTGTAGTCGCTGATGACCATCGCCCGCCGCCCCGCCTCGCCATATTGCGTGCCGGTCGGGACGGCGAACTTCGGGTTGGCCGCGAGCTTCTGGTAGGCCGCCATTTCCTTCTCGCCCGCCTCGCGTTGCCCGGCCTGGAGCAGGGCCCGCGCCAGCTGGTAGCGGATCGACATGCTGTTGGGATCGATCTGACGGGCGCGCTCGAGCGCCGGCAGTGCTGCTTCGAACCGCCGCTGCCGCGCATTCAGGGCGCCGATGTTGTAGAGGGTGCCGGCGTCCTCCGGATCGACGTGGCGCGCCTGTTCGAATGCCGCCAGCGCCTCGTCGTTCTTCCCCTCGTTCTTGAGCAGCAGGCCGAGCCCGTAGTGGGCTTCCGGCAGCCCCGGGTCGAGGCGGATCGCCTCCCGGAACGCCGCCTCGGCCCTGGGGATTTCGCGGGTGTAGAACGCCGCCAGGCCGAGGTTCACAAAACCGGGGGCCCAGCGCGGCGCCCCCGCGGTCACTTTCGCGTACTCCTCCAACGCCCGGGCGTGCTTGAACTGTTCCATCAAGGCTGCGCCGCGGTTGTTGGCCCGCAGGATGTCCTCGAGCACCGCCTGTGGCGCCAGCAGTCTCTGGGCGGAGTCGGCGCCGGCGCGCACCGCGACCAACCCTGCGGCGAGCGCCAGGATCACGCCCCGCAGGCACCACGCCGGACCGCCCTTCCTCCTCGTCATGCCGCCCTCCTCAGCACCCGCCCCGCCGCCTGCGGCCGGAAGACACCCGCCTCGACGACCCGGCGGCCATTGATCAGGACTTCGTCGATTCCGGCCGCGAAGCGGCGCGGTTCC
This sequence comes from Acidobacteriota bacterium, assembly GCA_031394595.1. Taxonomy (GTDB): domain Bacteria; phylum Acidobacteriota; class Polarisedimenticolia; order Gp22-AA2; family Gp22-AA2; genus JANNTZ01. The sequence goes on along the minus strand of JANNTZ010000067.1, from coordinate 6,934 downwards.
CGGAACGTCGACCGGTCGGCGACGATCTCCGGATCGAAGACCAGGAGATCGGCCAGGCACCCGATCGCCACGCGGCCCCGGTCCTTCAGCCCGAGACGCTGCGCCGGGAGCGCCGTCATCTTGCGCACCGCCTCCTCCAGCGTCAACAGACCCCGATCCCGCACATAGTGGCCGAGGACGCGGGGGAAGGCGCCGGCGGCCCCGGGGTGCGGGAACCCCTTGCCGATGTCCCAGGCGTCGGTCACCAGGGAAAGCCGCGGGTCGCGAAGCAGCGGCACCAGGTGCGTATCGTCGTCACGGTCCCCCGAGATGCCGAAGATCAATTGTGTGGCGACGCCGTTCTCCTCCAGCAGGAGATCGGACAGGGCGTCGAACGGGTCGCGCCCGCGCAGCCGGCCGATCTCGGCGATGCTCCGGTGCTCGTAGACCTTGTTGGCCGCGCCGTCCACGTGGGCCAGGTGGATCCGATCCCAGCCGCACTCCCGTGCGATGTTCATGGTCCAGCGTCCGACGCCCTCCCACGGCGGCCAGACGGGCGCGGTGTCGCGGACTTCCTCCTTCATCCGGGCCCGCTGCCGCGGGTCGCGCAGCCGATCGAGGAACGGGGCGACACCGCCGTCGAGGGACCAGGGGGGGTAGAGCGCAAGCATGGTGGTGCAGACGGCGGTGTAGGGGATGACATCCCCGCTCAGATCGAGGTTCCGCGCCGCGGTCTCCTCCAGGCGGAGGACTTCTTCGACCCCGGACCAGGCCCGCGGCCCGACGGTCTCCTCATGGGAGTGATGCACCGCGATCCGGGCGCGCCGGCCGACATCGATGATTTCCTGCACCGCCGGCAGCAGGGTTTCGATGGAGCTGCCGCGCTGGTGGAAGGCGGCGAAGCCACCGGCCGCCGCGGCCGCGGCCGCCACCGACACCAGTTCGTCGGTGTCGGCGAACTGGCCCGGCGGGTAGATCAGGCCGAACGACACCCCGAACGCTCCTTCCTCGACAGCGCAGCGGACCATGGCATCGATGCCGCGTTGTTCGTCCCCGGTCGGGCGGGCGGCCCGCGGCCCCATCACCGCGGCGCGCACCGGGCCGTGCGCCACCAGGGTCGCCACGTTGAGCAGCACCCCCTGGCGATCCAGCCGGTCGAGGTAGGAGGCCATCGTCCCCCATTCCCAGTCGACACCGTCGGGCGCGATGAACCCGCAGATGGCGGCCACCGGCGCCCGGCTCGCGGCGTTGATCGGAACGCAGCCGATACCGCAGTTCCCCATCAGCTCGGTGGTGATTCCCTGACGGACCCGCCCTTCGAGAAGCTCCGCCTGCCGCGCGATCGGCAGGGTCAGGCAGAGATCGGAATGGGAGTGCAGATCGATGAAGCCGGGAGAAACCACCCGCCCCCCGAGATCGATCCGGGTCGCCGCCGGAGCCCGCAGGTCGGGCGCGATCGCCACGATCCGTTCCGCGGTGATCCCGACATCGGCGCGGAATCGGGATCGACCCGACCCGTCGACGATGCTGCCATTGGCGAGGATCAGATCCAGGACGGGCCTCCGCATCCGGAGGTCGGTGCGCCCCGTGCTCTGGACGGCCCCGCGGCCGGCTGCAGGATCCGACTCACCGGCCGCAGCGCGGCCGGTCGCCAAGATGCTTGACCGAGAGGTAGCGCTGGCGGTTGGCCTTCAGGTTGCCGGCTCCCTGACCGCACGGCCCGCAGCCTTCGTAGGTTCGGTGGTCATGACGGTAGCAGCAATCCATGAGGTTGTACCAGACGCCGTACTTCCAACAGAAGAAATTGGCATCGGGTGGGCGCCACGTCGATTTCTCCCCCTGCATGCGGCGTCGCGGCCGGGCCGCGCCTGGATCTCCCACGAGGGGGTCCACCGCACGGAAACGCCGTCGGCGGGCCGGGGAGGACTTCAGCGGATCGACCGCACTCATGCCGCATATTCTAAATCAAGGATCGACGCCCACCAAGATGAATCCGGCGGAGGCGGTGCAGACCCCGCGCCGGACGCCGGCGGCGCCCTTGAACCGCGACGCGGCCGCAGACTACAGTCGCGGCATGCGAATACACCCGTTCCCGGCCGCCACCCTGGTTGCCGCCGCCTTGCTGGCCGGCGCCCTCACATCGGGCTGTGGGCCCCCCCCCATCAGCCAGCCTCCGGAGGAGGCAGTCGTGGTCCCGGCCGGGGGGCGGGTCGTCGTCTATGTCGACGCACCGCGCCGCCTCGCCGGGCCGGTCCTGAAGGCCTTCGAGGATCAGAGCGGGATCGACGTCGAGCCGGTCTATCGCGAGGTGATCGGGGACGGCTTCGACGACCGGCTCCTCGCCGAGGCGCGTCTCGGCCGGGTCGACCTGGTCTGGGGTTCCTCGCCGCTGGCGGCCGCCGACCTCCTGCGCGAGGGACTGGCGATGCCCTTCCGCCCCATCGGCGCGCGCCCGGTGCTGTCGCAGTATCGGGATCGGCAGTCCCGCTGGATCGGTTTCGCGGTGAACCCGCGCGTCATCATCTATAACCACAACCTGGTGCCTCGCGAGGGGGCGCCCGCCTCGATCGAAGACATGGCCCGTGCGCCATGGGGCGGGCGTGGGGTCGTGGCCCGGCCGGTGCACGGCGGGGCGGCGTTCCATGCCGCCGCGTTGTTCGCGATCTGGGGTGCCGAGCGGGCCCGCGGATACTTCGAGACGATCGCCGCGAACGGGACGCGCATCGTCGGGTCGGAGTCCGAAGTGCGGGCGCTGGTGGCCTCCGGCGATGCCCTCTGGGGGATCATCGATCTCGACCTGGCGATCGGCGCCAAGCGCGAGGCCGATCCCCTGCACATCTTTTATCCCGACCGGATAGGCCAGGGGGCGGTCACCGTCCCGCAGGTCGCGGTATTACTGCGTGACGCGCCCAACCTGGCGCAGGCGAAGGGGCTGTTCGGGTACCTATTTTCAACGGAGGCGGCGTTCCAGATCGGGCAGAACGACTCGGCCCTCATCACGCTGATGCCCAATGTCCCGAAGCCTGAGTGGGTGCCGGTCCTGGGCCAGTTCAATGTGACCCTTCTCGACAACGACCTGATCCTGAAGACCTTCAGTGACGAGACCTCGTTCCTGTCGGGCTGGGGACCGCCGCCGGCCGGCGACGCGGCGGTGCGCTGACGCGGCGGCGGCCCGCTGACGGCCAATGGCTGAAAACCAGCGCCGGACAAGGGTTTGCGGTTGTCCGGGTCCGGAATCGGTGGTATAGAATACCCAGCCCCGGGAGAGGTCCGGCCGCGCGAGCCTCGATGACTCTGGCACGCGCTGCCTCAATTCATGGCGAACGAGATCCGTACCGTCCCGCCGCGCCCGGCGCCCGCCGCGACGCGACGGTTCCGCATCCTGGTCGTCGACGACGACCAGGACAGTGTCGATCTGCTCCGCGAGTGGCTGACGATGACCGGGTACGATGTCCTGTCCGCCGCCACCGGTGAGGAGGCCCTGCAGCGGATCCCACGCGATCGCCCCGACCTGATCCTGCTCGACCTGATGATCCCGCCGCCCGACGGTCTCCAGGTGATCCGGGCGGTGAAGCGCGACCGGGTCATGTCCACCATTCCGATCGTGGTGATGACCGTCCGGCGCGATGTCCCGAGCAAGGTCGAGAGCCTTCGGTCAGGGGCCGACGATTTCATCGTCAAGCCGTTCCACTTCGACGAGTTGGATGCGGTGCTGCGCGCCTCCCTCAAGAAACGCTACCTGTACGCCTCGCTCGAGCGCGCCAACCAGCAATTACGCGATGCCAACGAAAAGCTGCAGAAGATGACGGTCACCGACGAGCGGACCAACCTGCTCAACGACCGCTACCTGAAGCGCCGGCTGGTGGAGGAGTTCAAGCGGGCGCAGCGTTACGGAGCGCCGCTGTCCGTCGCCATGCTCGACCTCGATCACTTCAAGCAGGTCAACGACAAGTATGGCCACGATTGCGGCGACCTGGTGTTGCGCGAGTTCGGGGCGCTGCTGGTGCAGAACGGCCGGACCACCGACATCGTCGGGCGGTATGGCGGCGAGGAGTTCCTGATGGTGCTGCCGAACACCGACGGCATCCGCGCCGCCATCGTCGCCGACCGCGTCCGCAAGTCGGCCGAGGAGCAGGTCTACAAGTACAAGGAGTTCCTGGTGCGTACCACCGTCAGCATCGGCGTCGCCTCCTACCCGGCCAACGCCGCGGTGACCAGCGACGACGAACTCCTGAAGGCGGCCGACACCGCCCTGTATCGCGCCAAGCAGGTGTCGCGGAACCGGGTCATCCTCGATCGCGCCTCCATCCCCGCCGACCTCCTGGAAGGTGACCTCTCGGCCATCTTCCGGGCCTCCTACGAAGACCTCTCCGGGCCGACGCGCGACCGCGAGCGCTGACCGGAAGTCCCATGTTCGCTGTGGTACGCTTGAGGCCGCCCTCACCCCGATGGCAGGAGAGCGATGATCCGGTGGTTGTTCCGCCTGGCGTTGGCCGTGTCGCTGGCGCTGGCCGGCGTGCTGACCGTCGCCTTCGTCGACGCCAACTGGCGCTTCGCGCACCTCGAGGCGGCGGCACCGGCGCGCGTCTTCTCGGCCCCGTTCGCGCTGGCCGAGGGGACCCCGGTTGGGCGCGATGACCTCCTCGAGCGACTCGGGCGTCTCGGATACCGTCGGGTCGAGGGCCATCCGCAAACCCCGGGCGAATACGCCGTCCGGTTCCGGGCCTACGAAATCTTCCTGAACGCCTTCGACTACCCCGAGGGGCGCTTCCCCGAGACCCCGGTGCGGGTCCGCGTCGGCTTCGGGCAGCGGATCGGCGAAGTCAAGCACGCCGAGACCGGCGTGACCCTGACCGGGGTCCGCATCGAGCCGGAGATGATCGGCGTCCTGTCCGGCAACATCCGGGAGGAGCGCCTGCCAGTGGCGATCGAGGACCTGCCGGAGACTCTGCTACACGCCGTGGTCGCGGTCGAGGACCGTCGCTTCTATCGCCACCCCGGGATCGATCCCTGGGCCCTGCTCCGGGCGCTGTTCGTCAATGTGAAGAGCGGCGAGGTGGTGCAGGGCGGCAGCACCATCACCCAGCAACTGGCGAAAAACCTCTACCCCGACCCCACGTCACGCAACGTACCGCGCAAAATCTGGGAGACCCTCGCCGCCCTCGGGATCGAGGCGCTGCACAGCAAGGACGAGATCCTCGAACGCTACCTGAACCAGATCTACCTGGCGCAACGCGGCCCGATCTCGGTCATCGGGGTGGGCGCCGCGGCGCGGCATTACTTCGGCAAGGACGCCCGCTACCTCGACCTGCAGGAGTCGGCGCTGCTGGCGGGGCTCATCCAGTCGCCCGGCCGGTATCACCCGTACCGCCACCCGCAGGCGGCCCGCGATCGGCGCAACCTCGCGCTCCGCCTGATGCGCGAAGAGGAGTTCATCCCCGAAAAGCAGGAGCAGGCGGCGGCCGCGGCACCGCTGCAGCTACGTGCCGAGCCGTCCGGCGACCCCCGCCAGGCGCCCTATTTCATCGACTTCGTGGCGCAGGAACTGCAGCGGCTGAATCTCCGCGATCCGGCCTCGCAGCAGGGGCTGCGGGTGTTCTCGACCCTCGATCCGCTGCTCCAGGTCCGTGCCCAGACCCTGGTCGCCGCCTCCATGAAGTCCTACGAGAAGCGGTACCGTCACCTGCGCCCGCTGCCGGGCGGCGAGATTCAGGGAGCGTTCGTCGCCCTTCGTCCCGCCGACGGGGCGGTCCTGGCGATGGTCGGCGGGCGCGATTACACCAAGAGCCAGTTCAACCGCGTGGTCCAGGCGCACCGGCAACCGGGATCGCTGTTCAAGCCGTTCGTTTACCTCGCCGGGTTCCAGAAATCGTACGACCAGCACGAGGCGGTGTTCACCGCCGCCACGGTGCTCGACGACTCGCCGATCGAGATGGAAGTCAACGGCGAACTCTGGACGCCGCACAACTTCGACGAGGAGTACCGCGGTCCGGTCAGCGCGCGCGAGGCGCTGGCGCGATCGCTGAACATCCCGACCATCCGGGCGGCCGAGCTGATCGGCCTGCGCGACGTTGTGCGCATGGCCCGCCGCTGCGGCATCACCAGCCGGCTGCAGCCGGTCCCGTCGATCGCACTGGGGACCTTCGAAGTCGCCCCGCTGGAGATCGCCGCTGCCTTCACCCTATCGCCAACCTGGGGGCGCGGGTGGATCCGTACGTCGTCACCGCCATCGTGGACGATGCCGGCACGGTCCGCGAGGTGGAGCGGCCGGTGCCGCAGGAAGTCATCAGTCCCGAGGCCGCCTACATGACCCTCGACCTGATGCGGGACGTGGTGCGCTATGGCACCGGCGCCGGGATCTGGGGCTACGGTGTCGAGGGAGAGTTCGCCGGCAAGACCGGCACCACGGACGACGGCCGGGACAACTGGTTCGTCGGCTTCAGTCCCGGCTACCTGGGACTCGCCTGGGTCGGGTTCGATAACAACCGGCCCCTGAAGCTGGGTGGATCGGTCCTGGCCCTGCCGATCTGGGCCCAGCTGGCGGCGCGATCCGGTCTGGACGGCCACCGCGCCTGGACCGCCCCGCCGGGCATCGTCGAGGAGGAGATCGACCCCTCGAGCGGCCTGCTCGCCTCCTGGCGCTGCCCCGACTCGACGGGCGAGATCTTCATGTCCGAAGCCATCCCGGCCCCCTGCGTGGACCACGGGTCGGGGTTCTCCAATTGGGCCCGCGAAGTCGTCGACTGGTTCCGGCGGGACTGACTCGGAACTTATCGCGCAGACTGCATTCCCTCATTGACGGGCCGGGGCCAAGAGGTGAGATCCGTGGCGGGACACCCTATCCACTCGTGCCGTTCTCGTGGCAAATGAGGTTCACCGACCCGAGGTTGTGCGAATGGGGGGGGGCGGACCACCAAGCTCTAGTCCATAGGAGGCCAACTCCAGCCAACGATCA
>JANNTZ010000451.1:0-3571 GCA_031394595.1 Acidobacteriota bacterium | reverse complement strand
CGGCCCGGTCGGACCGCTGCAGTCGTGCGCCAGCCTGGACTACCAGGGTTCATTCGAGATCCATTGGGGAACCGGATCGTCGCAGGCGAACGCCAGCATTCCTACGGGCGGCAATTTCAACGTCAAGGTCCACACCGGCGTGCCGTACGCCTTCAACGATCCATTCACCTATTACGCCGACGCGGTCCCGAATACCCTGGCGACTTGGGCGGCCGACCCGGCGATCAATGGCAACCCGATCGACGATCCCTGGTTCAAGTTCGTCGCCGGTGGGCCGATCGCCGGCGCGCCGAACACGCAGCCGCAGCCCTGGCCGCTGGCCTACCCGGGAGACGGCACGACGTCGCATTCCAACGTCTTCCAGAACACCGTCATCTCCTGCCCGACCTTCGATTACGACCTCTGGAAGGCGATCGCCCAGAGCGGCTCGAAGGGGCACTACTACTACAAATGGTCCACCGGGAACAGTTACAAGCTGGACGGGACCGGGGCCGACGTCACGTTCATCAACGCCACCGGCGGCAAGCCGGGGGTCTTCTTCTTCGATACCGCTTACGGCAACAAGCCGTATGGGGAGTACACCGAATCCCAGGGCACCGACGTCAACACGCAGACCAATCTCACGCCGGACATCTCGATCTCTTCGGGTGGCGGCTGGCTCGGGGTCCAGGGATTCGTCTATCTCAACGCCAAGACCTTCGCGACGACCGGTGTCGGTTCCGTCGGCAGCCTGCGGACCATCTTCCCCCCGGGGGAGCCCTTTGACGCTTCCGGGTGGGTCAACCTCAACTACCCGGGCGATTTTTCGAACAACTACGTGGTCAGCAACGGCGTCGCCTCCGGTGAGGCGTACCAGGACCCGGTCACGACCACCTGGTACTGCGTTGATTGCACAACCTGCAACGCGGGCTGCCAGATACCGATTGCCAAGCGCGACGATATCGGTCTGCCGTTCCAGGAGACCGTTGTCCTCGACGGCGTCATGTACAACAGCGGCACCTTCACCGCGAGCGGCAACGCCAAGTACTTCGGGTCGTTCGTCGCCCAGCAGGGGGTCCTCGACGGCTCCGGCAACCCGGCCTTCTACTTCGACGAGAGTCTGGTCAAGGGGAACTGGCCGCGCAAGGGGATGAACATCCCCCGGGTCATCGTGACCTCCTGGGAAACGGAACTGTAACCCGCAGCCGCGCGGCCGGCTTGATCGCGCCCGTTCCGGACCCTACATTTCCGTCATCGGCGGCGGCACGCCGCCCCGATGAGGGTGTGAGCCGGAGGCCATTGCCCATGATTGCATCCGAAAGCCGGAATTCGCTGGCCACCCGTGTGCTCCTCGTCCTGGGGCTCCTGGCCGCCCTGTCCGCGCTTGCGCCGCCGCTCCTCGCCGCCGCCGAACAGGAAGGATCGAGCGGACAGACCACGACCGGCGAGCCGACCACGCCAAGCAGTGAAAGCGCCCCCGGCGACAAGCGCGCGCCCGGTACAAAAGGCGCTCCCGGCAGCAATGGCACACCCGGCGGCAAGGACACGCCCGGCAGCAAAGGCGGCACCGGGAAGAAACCGGCGCCGCTCAGCTTTACGGATGACGATCTCAAGGCCTATCGCCCTCCGGTCGTCGAGGAGACACCGGTCGAAGAACCGGTGGTGTTGCTGCCGCTCCCTCCGCGACCCCGCCCGGCCGGCACCACTTCCGCCGGCGCTCCGAAGCCTGCAAGTCCGGGCCCCACGGCGGCCACGAAGCCTGCGGGTCCGGGTCCATCGGCGGCCCCGAAGCCCGGCGTCACAGGCAAACCGGCCGTGTCATCCACGCAGGCGACCAAGGGAACCGTCCAGACCTCGGCCCCGGTCACCTTCGCTCCGTCGCCGGCGGTCCTCAACCCGCCGAAGCGCAAGAAGCCGCCAGCCCCGCCCGACCCGCTCGCCCCCTTCAAGCAGCGCGAGGCCCAGGAGCAGTTCCGGGCCGGGCAGATCCAGGGGCTGCGCGACCAGATCGGCGCGCTTGAGACGCGGCTCGCCTACCTCAAGCAGAAGCGGATCGCCATCGTCGACCCCCTCAACATCATGCCTCAGTCCCAGACCGACGAGGATCGTCAGGCCGACGTCAGCCTCAAACCGCGCGACCTCCTGCAGCAGGTCGAAACGGAGATTTCCGCCACCGAGGCGCAGCTCGAGACCACCCGCACCACGCTCGCCGAGATCCAGATCCGGTTCGGGGCCGAGGCCGGGAACCGGTGAGGGCCGCCGACCGCATCCTGATCGTCGAAGACAAGGAGACCCTGCGGTCGGTCCTGCGCCAGACCCTCGAGGCGGAGGGGTACCGTGTCGACGAGGCGCCGGACGGACGGGCGGCCCTCGACAAGATCCGGCGCGAGCGGTTCGCCGTGGTTCTGTCCGACCTGCGGCTGCCGCGGGCCGACGGCCACGAGGTCCTGAAGGCGGCGGTGCTGGCCGATCCCGCGACTCCCGTGATCCTGATGACCGCGTTCGGCACCATCCGCGACGCCGTCAGCGCCATGCGGGAGGGGGCCTACGACTACCTCGAGAAGCCGGTGGACAACGATCATCTATTGGCGCTGGTCCACCGGGCCCTCGAACATCGCTCGCTGGCCGACGAGAACCTCCTCCTCAACGAGCGCTTCTCGAAGGAGATCGACGGTCCCGAGATCCTGGGCGACAGCGCGGTCCTGAAGCAGGCGCTCGATAAGGTGCGGCGTGTCGCCCCGACCGACGCCACTGTCCTTTTGGACGGGGAGAGTGGCACCGGCAAGGAGCTGTTCGCGCGCGCCGTGCACCACCAGAGCGGCCGGAAGAAGCAGTCGTTCTTCGCCATCAACTGCGCGGCGATCCCGGAAAATCTCCTGGAGAGCGAATTGTTCGGCTACGAGAAGGGGGCGTTCACCGGCGCGGTCGCCACCAAGCGCGGCAAGTTCGAGATCGCCGACCACGGCACCTTGTTTCTCGACGAGATCGGCGACCTGTCGCCGGCGCTGCAGGGGAAGGTCCTGCGGGTGATCGAGCGGAAGCAGTTCGAGCGGGTCGGCGGGACCGAGACCCGCACGGTGGACATCCGCCTGGTGGCGGCCACCAACCACGATCTCCGGGCCCTGGTCGCCAGCGGGGGGTTCCGGCAGGATCTGTACTTCCGGTTGTCGGTCTTCCCGATCACCGTGCCGCCGCTCCGGGACCGCAAGGAGGACATCCCGCTGCTGGCCCGGCATTTCGCCCGGCGCTTCGCCGCCGAGCAGAAGAAGCGCCCGGTCACCCTGCCTCCCGCGACCCTGCAGGCGCTCCACGACCACTCCTGGCCGGGCAACATCCGCGAACTCGAGAACGCCATCGAACGGGCCCTGATTCTGGGGGAAGGCGACCTCCTGCTCCCGGAACACCTCAGCCTCCCGACCCGGCGGTAGCCGACCCCGTCCCCAGGTTCTCCAGCCTCCGGTATCTCCAGTTTCGGGTGGCGGGCCATCACGCCCATGTCGGTGCGGTCTTGCGAGGTCTCGAGATAAGAGCGAAACGCGCGCCGCTTGATCCAGCGTTCGAAGCGCGCCTCCACGCGCGAAGACGCCTCGCC
>JANNTZ010000433.1:0-1774 GCA_031394595.1 Acidobacteriota bacterium | reverse complement strand
ACCTGCGCCGTCCCGTTGTTCACCCGCTCTCCCGTCGGCAGGCCCGTGGCACCCAGGCCGCCGCCGTCAATCCCCAGGTCGTGGAACGGCCGCGCCAGGTTGAAGCTTTCCTCCGTGTTGCCGATCATCAGGATCATCGGCACCTCCGAGTTGTTCAGCACCATTTCGGGGATTTCGGCAAAGTGCCGCACCGCCGGGTCCTGCGCCAGCCTGGAGAGATGGGCTTTTTCCGCCTGCACCCGCAAGACCGAGCCGTCCAGGCTGTAGTCGCTGACGTTCGCATCGCCCACGATGCGCGCCAGCCGTCCCTTCGCGGCCGCCGCGTCCTCTCCCTGCCACAATGCAACCTGAAGCTCCAGGTGGCGATCCAGCGCCCGGGCCTTGCGGATGAACGGCGTCTCCCCGATCGTCGGGTCGACCTTGTACGCCGCGTGGTACGGCCCCATCGCCTCCACGTACGGCAGCGCCGCCAGGCGATCCAGGTCGCGCCCGTGCGCCTTGACCAGCAGCCCGCGGTCCGGCACCACGCCCAGGATGCGGCCGATCTGCCCCACCTCGGTGGCGATTCGGTCGTACCCGAGGCTGTGCAGGGACGCCGCGCCGATCTGCACGATGTTGACGCCGTCGATCGCGCTGCCCTTGCCGTTGGCGCGGGCGCCCGCCGAGCGGAACTCGGTCGGAACGCGGTTGAGGGCGTCGTTCTGCACCAAGTTGACATGGCCGAGGTTCGTGGCGATGAGCCCGCGGGGGTCGCGCGCCGCGGCGGCCCGGAAGCCCTTGCCGAACGGCGCCAGCCCGTCGGGACGGGCTGTCCCCGTCAGGCGGGGGTGCGTGCGAAACCATCTCTGGTTGCCCACTTCGTCTATATGCGCCCCGGGATTCTGGAGGTGCGCCTGGCGACCTTCGCGGCCCGCCCAGTTGAAGGCGGCCGGTGCGACCAACAGCAGGGAAAGGACCACGCCCGCGACCAGCGCGCCACGGAGCGACCGGAGATAGGCACTTCGGCTCATCATGACCTCCCGAATTGGGAAGAGACGCCTGGCATCAACAGGAGGCGCCTGTTCATCGGTAAAGACCTTTGATTTCTCGAATCCTCGCGAAAACCCGTCATCTTATCCTTAAAAAAATCCTGTGCCGCCCACGCGCCGACGAAACCGGCCCGCCGGCGCAGGGCCACAGATATGAGTGGCCTATCTGTACGGTGGTACAGGGGGGTTGTCAACTTGATTCTTGGCGGAGAAACGTGCGTTTCATAATACGGATTGCGATTATAGCAACGCCTTAAATGCCCGGCAAGAGATGATTTGCGGCCCGTTTATATGGGTCTTTGTCATTACGTCATGTCAGTTTGGGAACCGGGGGGCGCCCGGATCAGCGGCCGTTCGTGCGCACGTAGACCGCCGTCAGCGCCTCCTCGCGCAGTTTCTCCGAGTCCACCTCGAGCCGCCGCACCCGGTCGCGGATCTTCGCGACGTGGGGTCCGTCCTCGACACCCTTGAGGTTGACCCGGACGCTCAGGACCGCCCCGCGCAGCCCGGCGTAGGCCAGGAGCGCCGCGGTCCCGACGTCGCTGACGGCGTTGGCGTTCCCCTTGTACGCCAGCTCCCCCGCCATGCCCATGAGGGCGGCGCAGGCGTCGGCGATCGCCCTCCGGGCCGCCAAGGCGAATATAATTGGCCCCCCCATGGCGGCATCGCCCACCACCTTCGATGCGCCGGTCGGACGGGGAAGCCGCCGCCCCCCGACCACGGGGTCGTAGGCCACCCCGACCCCG
>JANNTZ010000423.1:0-8342 GCA_031394595.1 Acidobacteriota bacterium | reverse complement strand
ACAGCGCGAACGACAGGACAAGACGAAGCGTTTTCATGCTGCCCTCCTCTCGATGAACACCCGCCGCCGTCCGATTGGGATCGGCGGCCATCTCTCAGGGCTCCAGGTACCGGCGCAATTCAGGTTGATCGGGATCGATCGCGAGCGAACGGTGGAAGTCTCCCAGCGCGGCCCGCCGGTCGTTCAGACAGAGCCGGGCCAGACCGGACGACGCATGGGCCAGGGCGTTTCCCGGATCGCGGCGCGCGGCCCGTTGAAAGTCGGCCAGCGCCCCGGAGCAATTCCCGGTCTCGACGCGGCAGCGGCCGCGCAGCAACCACAGGTCGGGCCCGCCCGATAGCGTCTCGAGGGCCCGATCGAGCAGCGCGAGGGCCCGATCCGGTCTCCCGGCGCGCCGGTGCGCGACGGCCCGGCCGACGACACGCCCGGTGCCGTCCGGCAGCCCGGCCGCCACGGCCCGGATCAGCAGATCGTCCACGCGCCCCGCTTCCGGGCTCTGCGCGTGCAGCAGATCGCTCAGATTCCACAAGGACGAGGCGTGCGCCGGGTCGATCCGGATCGCATGCTCGAACGCAGCGGCCGCTCCCGCGTCATCCCCGCTCTCGCGCAGGATGAGCCCTTCCGTGTTGTGGGATCCGGCGGTCCGGGTCGATCGACCGTCCCCGGCCGCGCGCCCGGCCGCGTCCAGTGCCGTCGTCGCCTCACCGGCGCCGATGTACCCGAGCGCCCTGAGCTTGGCCAGGGCCTCCGCCGGGGCGTCGTCGCCGTCGAGACCCGGCGCATTGGTGCCCGGATCTCCTGCGGGCCGGTGGAACCCGGCGCGATAGTCCGCCCCCGGGCCCCCGGGGATCGTCACCCCGGGGAGCGGCTCCGCCGTGGCACGGCTGTCACCGGGAAGCCCGAGAAGCGCCAGCAGGGTCGGGCACACCTGCTGAATGCCGCCCCGCGCGCGCCCGGCCGCCGGCGTGATCGCCGCCCCCCACAGGACGAAGATCCCGTCGTCCCGGTGCCACCTTCCGGCGGTCGCGGCCCGCAGGCCGGAATCGACCTCCGGCCGTTCGTCGGCCCAATGAAAACCGTGGTCGGAGGCGATCATCAGGACCGCGCCGCGGGATGCCGCCAGGGCCCGGTATTCCCCCAGGAGACGGTCGACTTCGGAGAAATACAGCGCCGGCACGCCGCCATATCTGCGGACGTCGTCCTCGGAGACACCGTGCCGGCGCGGCGGGACATACGGCGCGAACACGTGGCCGATCGTGTCGGTGCCCTGCAGGTAGACGACGGTCAGGTCGGGGCGGTCGCGCGTCATCGTCTCGGTCGCCAGCGCATGCTGGACGCGTGTCTCGACCAGGATGCGTCGTAGCGCGCTGGCCGGGTGGGTGTAAGGCTCCGGACGCGCCACCAGGCGGCGGTACTCATCCTCGTCCAGCCAGGGCAGATACGATCGCAGCACGGCCATATCCACTTCGCCCTCGGCGCGCGCGATGACCCGCCGGACCCACGCCTCGCGGTCAGCGGGATACGCGACACCCGCGGGCGCGTCGCCATTGCCGGCCGGTGGGAACATCCGGTCGGAGACCATGAGACCGCGCACCGGCTCCGCCGGGTGGGTGGCCCAGAGCCCGAACACGGCGACGCTCTTCCCGGCCGACGACGCCATGTTCCAGATCGCCGGCACGGCGCGTTCATCGCTGGTGATCGGCTCCCTCGCCCCGGTGTACGGATTGAGGCGCGTGAAGTCGAGGATGCGGTGCTCCAGGGGCGGAGCGCCGGTCATCATGGTCGTCCACAGCAGGGGTGAAAGCGACGGGTGGAGCGTGGCGAGAGCGCCGGATCGACCCTCGTTGATCAGCGCCGCGAGATGCGGCATCGCCCCTTCGGCGATGCGGCGGTCGATCAGGTCCCAGTCGGCGCCGTCGAGACCGACGAAGATCACCGGACCGCCGGCGACGGTTCCCGGGACGGGATCCGTTCCGCGGCCGCAGGCGCACACCCAAAGCGGCAGCGCCACGAGCGCCGCCAGCGCGTCAAGCGGGACGAGTCTTCGCATCCCGGCCTCGCGTCGAGCCGTGGAATAGCAGTTGGTGCAACGGGGGCGAGCGCCGGAAGACTATCCGGGCGGTCGGCCGCCCGTCAAGGCCGTCACACCGGGCCGGGAGAGAGCCCCGCCACCGGCACGCGCGGGCCCACATGAATCTGCGCACACCGCGCTCCTGCAGACATGTGAGCTGGGGGGGGGTGCTCCCGGGCCCGGGGCTTTATAATGTCCATCTCTTCCGGCGCGACACCGGCCGCGGCGCTCGACCTGTCCGGCGGCGGCGGGATCGCCCCGAAGATCGTCACGGCGTTGAGGATTGAGACGTTGATGACCGAACTGATGAAGACGATGCCGGTGCGGATGATCCCGCCACCCGGCGGGACCGCCTGATGCCGCCGAAGTCCCTTGCCGCCCATCTCGAAGAGGAGCGCCGTCGGCATCCGGGCCTGACGGCCGATCTGGCGATCCTCCTGGGGAAAATGGCGGAATGCGGCATCCGCCTGACGCGCGAGGTCCGACGGGCGGCGCTGTCGGGAAGCCTCGGCCTGGCGGGGGAGAGCAACGCCACCGGCGACTCCCAGAAGAAGCTCGACCTGCTGGCCGACGAAATCGTGCTGGAGGCGATCGGTGGCACCGGACTGGTGGGGGCGATCGTCTCCGAGGAGCTGCAGGAACCGCGGGTGTTTAACGGCCGGAACGGGCGCTACCTTCTGTGCACCGACCCGCTCGACGGATCGTCGAACACCGACATCGACGGACCGATGGGTACGATCTTCGGCCTCTACCCAAGAGCCGCCGCCGGTCCATTCGACCCGGCGCGCGATCTCGGACGCAAGGGGTCCGAGCAGGTCGCCGCGGGGTACATCCTGTACGGCCCGGGCACGATGATGGTCTACACTGCGGGCGCCGGCACCCACGGCTTCACGCTCGACGAAGAGCGGGGTGTCTTCGTCATGACGCACGAGGGGATGAAATGTCCCGAAACCGCCAGGACCTACAGCGCCAATCTCGGCAACATCGGCCGCTGGACGGATGGCCTGCGGCGCTATGTCGAGCATGTGACGGCGCAGGACACGGCGACGCGGCGTCCCTACTCGCTGCGCTATATCGGGGCGCTGGTGGCCGACCTGCACCGCAGCCTGATCGAGGGGGGCCTCTATTTCTACCCGGCCGATGCCGCGCACCCCGAAGGGAAGCTGAGACTGCTGTACGAATGCGCGCCGATGGCGTTCGTGACCGAGCAGGCTGGAGGGCGCGCGAGCAGCGGCACGGGACGCATACTCGACATCCAGGCGCGCGCCATCCATCAGCGCTCGGCTCTGGCGATTGGCAGCTCGGCCGAAGTGGCCCTGTACGAATCGTTCATGAAGTGAGGAGACCGACGTGACGGAACGAGTCCGAGAGATCCTGAGCTGGTACGGCAGCGACAACCCAGGCACCCTGACCAATCTGTCCCGCCTGCTCAATCACGGGAAGCTGGCCGGCACGGGGAAGCTCGTGATCCTGCCGGTGGACCAGGGGTTCGAACACGGGCCGGCCCGCAGCTTCGCGCCGAACCCTCCCGCCTACGATCCCCGCTACCACTTCGAGCTGGCGATCGAGGCCGGCTGCAACGCCTATGCCGCGCCGCTCGGCTTCATCGAGGCGGCGGCCCGCGAATTCGCCGGGCGGATTCCGCTGATCCTCAAGGTGAATAACCATGACGCGCTCGGGAACGAGAAGGACCCCGACCAGGCGATGACCGGCAGCGTGGCCGATGCGCTGCGGCTCGGGTGCGCCGCCATCGGTTACACCATCTACCCCGGCTCGTCGCACCGCCTGGAGATGTACGGCCGGATCCGCGCCTACGCCGAGGAGGCGAAACGGAACGGCCTGGTGGTGGTCGTCTGGTCGTACCCGCGCGGCTCGGACCTGAGCAAGGAAGGGGAGACCGCCATCGACGTCACCGGCTACGCGGCCCAGATCGCCGCCCAGCTCGGGGCCCACATCGTCAAGGTGAAGCTCCCCTCGGCCCATATCGAGCAGGATGCAGCCCGCAAGGTCTACCAGAAGGAGAAGATCGCCATCGAGAGCCTGCCCGACAGAGTGCGGCACGTCGTGCAGTGCGCCTTCAATGGCCGCCGGATCGTCATCTTCTCGGGCGGCCCGGCCGAGGCGGACGACACCGTGCTGAACGAAGTGCGCGGCATCCACGAAGGGGGGGGCTTCGGCTCGATCATCGGCCGCAACTCCTTCCAGCGCAAAAAGGCCGATGCCCTCCACCTCCTCGATTGGGTCATGGGGATTTACAAAAGCTAGGTACCGATTGGATTGCTGCAGCGCCGCGGCCCGCCGCCGCGGGAATCATGACGGCAGCGTGCCGGCGCACCGGCTCCTAGCGCACCGGCATGTAGATGTGCGTGATCAGGTCGGGCTCGGCGGTCTTGCCGGGGTCGCTGACGTACTGATCCCAGGATGGACCGGCCTGCTCCAGACCGTGCGCCGCGGCGTAGGCGAAGAGCTTTTCGTAGGTGGTCACACCATGTTCCGGTAGGGGCCCATGTGGACCACCTTGAGCGCCTTGCCGCCGTAGGTCTGCTTCACCTGGACCGGTGAGGCATCCGGGACCGGCTTCTCCGGCGCCCGATCGACCGGGATCGCCGCGTCGAAGCCGTATCCCGTGTCGTCCCATCTGGTATTGATGGTGATCGGCGCGGCGGCCTGCGTGAGGCGCTGCGCCGTCATGAACTTCTGCACCGTCGCGTAGGCCGCGCCGATCGCGGCGCCGATCGCCCGGGCGTCCTTGGGGCTGGCGGCCGGGACGTACTCCACGGTCACCGGCTGCACGCTGACCGCCTCGATGGTCAGATCGGCGAAGTCGGCCTTCGGCATCCCTTCCGCCAATCCCTTCAGCGAGGCCAGTCCCTTCGCGTAGTGCGGCCCGATCATGCCGTCCATCATCATCCCCATGTACCGCCCCACAGGGCTCATCCCCATGTCGAGGTCGACGCTCCAGGTGACGCGGGTGGCGGCCCCCTCGGGCTCCAGTGCGAACTGTGCCATCGCCGTCCCCTGGTTGCCGAGGTCGAGCGCCGTTTTCACCAGGTTGTGCGGTCGGCTCTCGACGATCTCCCAGCTCCCCGACCCGATCGTTTTCGGATCGCCCGACCAGGTCATCTTCGCCCCGACGCCCGATTCCGGACCTTCGTATGTGTACTGCGCGTTCGGATCGAGGTCGCTCCAGGGGGACCACTTGTTGAACATGCGGTAGCCGTTGACCAGGGCGAACGCCGGCGCCTGCGGCGCCTCGATCACCGCCGACCGCTCCACGTGCACGTTACGCGGCAGCAGGTAGGCGGCGCCCACAACAACCACGACCACGATCACGAGCACCAGCGCGATCTTCTTGAGTATTTTCATGGCTCCTCTTTCCCCCTTTAAAAACCCCCGGCGAGCGCCTCCCGGATGGCGGTGTCGAGGGCCCGATGGGCGGCGACACACTCCTCGTGCCCGGGGAGGTCGGCTTCATGATACTCGCCGCCGTCGTGGACGAACCGGATGACACCCCGGCGGTCGATCAGAAAACTGACCGAGGTGAACTGCTTGAAGACCGTCCCCACGCCGTAGGCGCGCACCAGCTTCCAGTCGTCGTCGATCCCGACCGGAAAATCAAACCCCAGCTCACGGGCGGCCGCCGCCACGACCTGGTGGTCGCGCGCGGCCTTGGATTTGGGATGGTGGATGCCGACGACCACCAGACCCTCGTCACGGTACCGGTCAGACCAGGTCGAGAGCGCCTCGGCCGACCGGACGCAGAACGGGCAGTCGATGAGCCAGAAGCGCAGCAACACCACCTTGCCGCGCAGGCGTTTCAGATCGAGCGGCCCGCCCTGCAGCCACTCGACGCCGCGCCACTCCGGCGCCGGGGTTCCCGAAAGCTCGCGTCCTTCGCGGGGCTCCCACGCGGCCAGCGACAGGAGAGCCACGAACAGCGCGGCGCCCCGCACACGGATCGACGTCCCGTCCTTCACGGACCCCATCATGCCCTCGGCGTCCCCCGAAGGGAAGCGGGCCTTCGCCGCAGCCGTTCTCCCCGGTCTACTTCTTGAAGACGCTGAACCACTTGTCGAGCATCCCCTTGTCCAGGCGGGAGATCGCCTCCATCTCGCCGGCATCGAGCCAGACCCCTTCGCACATCGAGCACTTGTCGACGGCGATCCCCCGATAGTCGATCTCGATCAGGTCCATGCCGCACTTCGGGCAGTGCATGTAATGCAGATCCTTGCGCTTGAGCTTTTCCTCCTTCGCCAGGGCGGCCTGCTTCTCCTCCTCTTGTTTTTTCCGTCTGGCGAATTCCTGTCGGGCGAAGTATTCCTCTTCCTGCTCGCTCGGCTTGACCGGCATGGTGTGATCCTTTCCTGCTGATGGACGTTACAGTTCGGCGGCGCCGCCGGCCCGGGGATCGGACCGTGGCACCCTTCCGTCCAGGGGATTTTATCCGCGCGGGGGACGGCCACCGCAGAAAAGTTGCCAGGCCTCCGGGAATGAGGATGTTGAAGCCATCCGGGCACCAGGGTGATGAAGTCGCCTGGCGCTGGCAAGTGCTCTTCACGGGCGGCGTGATACCATGCAAAGGCCGCCGGCGGGCCGTTACGCGGCTTCCGGAGCATCCGACCGACAGACGTCAGCCGTTGCGCGGAGGACCGCGTGAGCGATCAGTCCGGGGATCACGCCTTCACCGCCAGGAGCCTGTACGGCACCGTCGTCGAGCCGACCTATTCGGGGGCGCTGAGCTTCATGCGCCGGCGCTACAGCCGCGACCTGCAGGGCGTTGACGTGGCGGTCACCGGGGTGCCGCTCGACCTGGCGACCAGCAACCGGCCGGGGGCGCGCTTCGGACCGGCCGGCATCCGCCGGGCTTCGGCGCAGCTCGCCTGGGGCCGACCCTATCCCTGGGACTTCGATCCGTTCGAGCGCCTCGCCGTCGTCGATTACGGCGACTGCGTCTTCGACGCCGGCCACCCCGAGGGGATCGTAGCCGCCATCGAGGCGCATGCCGCGGGGGTGCTGGACGCCGGCGTCTTCCGGCTGACGCTTGGCGGCGATCATTTCATCTCCTACCCGCTGCTGAAGGCGCACGCGAAGAAGTACGGCCCGCTGGCGCTGGTGCACTTCGACGCCCACTCCGACACCTGGCGCGATGAAACGGGCCGCGTCGATCACGGCACGATGTTTTTCCGCGCCGTCAAAGAGGGTCTGGTCGACCCGGCGCGCTCGGCGCAGATCGGCATCCGCACCCAGAACGACGAGACGCATGGGTTCACCCTGTTCGATGCGCGGCGCGTGCTGGCTCGCAGCGCGGAGGAGACCGCCTCGGCATCCCCCGGGAAGACGACGCTGCGAGTCGCGTTGAAGACGGAATCCGTCTGAGAGTCCGGATGCGGGCCTGAGACCGTAGCTCCCCCCGAACCGACGGCAATGCCCATCACGGATTCGCTGTTCGTCAGTGGTCCGACGGATCAGACACGCGTCGCCTGTGGCACCCTCTCCGCGAAGACGAGGGTCGTGCAAGCGGCTAGAAGCAGCGCCGTCCGCCGCGGACGTCTTCGGGTCCGAAGAGATTCAACGTGGCGTCCGATGGTCATCTTGCGCCCCGAGTCCGGGTTGGCCCCGCTCGGACTGCCCAAGGGGCCACGGTCCGAGGATCTGAGTGAGAAGAGCGACTCCGGAGGAAGAAGCCCGCCGGTTCATCGATGCCGGCCGCGAGAAGGCCGGCTGGGTCGTCCAGGACCGCGATGAGATGAACCTCGCAGCCGGCCGGGGTGTGGCGGTGCGCGAGTTCCGGCTGGCCCAGGGGCACGGCTTCGCCGACTACCTGCTCTTTGTGGACGAGAAGGCCGTGGGCGCCCTCGAGGCCAAGCCCATGGGCTTCACGCTGAAAGGGGTGGAGGTGCAGTCCACCGCGCTCCTCCACCACGTCTACGACGTCGAACGACTGCGGGCGGCTTACCTCGCGCTGAAGCGGGAAGCCGCGCCGGGCATCGACGGCGAGACGTGGCGCCACTACGGCGAGAGCCTTGGGCAGAACCTCCAGGACCTCTCCGGCGGGCTGCGACGAGGAGCGTATCGGGCGAAGCCGGTCCGCAGGGCGTACATCCCGAAGGCGGACGGGCGGCAAACGCGTTCGGGGGTTTGTCCGGGGCCGGCGTTCGCCGGCGGACAGTTCTGGGGTCGGAGCCCGCCGCCCGAAGAGTCCCCAAGCGGTTGATCCGCAACGAGTAGCCCCGGAGCTGCGATCCCGGCCCGGTTCGTGCCCCATCGCGGG
>JANNTZ010000403.1:0-2266 GCA_031394595.1 Acidobacteriota bacterium | reverse complement strand
GCCACCCGCTCGGTCGCCATCTACTCGGGGAAGGCGGATGTGGTCGAGCTGCCTCTGAGCATCACTCACACCCGGGGGACCGGTGTCACGACGCTCAGCTGGCCGGCGCGCCCGCAGCCGCCAGCGCTGTCAGGCTTCGATCTCTTCCGCGGTTCCCGCACCGATGACGGGTTGCCCACGACACCCAGCGCGCCCGATCCAGGCCTCGCCACCCTGCAACAGCTGGCGTGCAACGTCCCGAACGGGACCGTCGGCGGCCCGCCAATCACGGCGGCCGACACGGCGGCCCCGGGGATCAACTCCGCGTTCTACTACCTCGTCGGTCACAGCGGCGCGACCGGGGCGACGACCGGTCTCGGAGTGACGAGCAACGGGATGGTGCGCTATCCGCCGGCGCTGGTGGCCTGCCCCTGACCTTCAGGGTGGAACCGATCCGCCGGGCGTGATCCCGGTTACCTGATGAGTCGGCCACTCCGACCCCAGCGGGTCCCCCGGAAGATCGCCGTCGCCCCGTCCCAGAGGCGCCGGGCGCCGGAGGGCTCCCGGCCGGCGGCGAGGGCGCCGTCGCGATCGATCCCCTCGAACGACCAGTAGATCAACAGGCCGCGCCCCTTGATGTTCGATCGGGGGACCGTCCCCCATTCGCGGCTGTCGAAGGAATCGTCGCGGTTGTCTCCCATCACGAAGTAATGCCGGTCGGGGATGGTCACCGGATCGACGTCGTCGAGTTCCGGCACCCCGCCGGGGTTCCTGTGGTTCGTGTAGGGCTCGACGAGGGGGGTGTACCCCTCCTGCCCGGGGGGGCGGACGTAGACCACGCGATGGACGATTTTCAGCGTCTCGCCCGGAAGACCGATGACCCGCTTGATGTAGTCCTGATCGGGATCGTGGGGCGGCCGGAAGACCACGATGTCGCCGCGCCGCACCGGGGCGAGGGGGAGGAACAGCCGCTCGATGGGGAAAGCCTGCGGCGCCAGCACGAACTTGTTGACCAGAACATGGTCGCCGACCAGCAGGGAGTCCTCCATCGAAGGGCTTGGGATCTTGAACGGCTGGACCAGGAAGGTGCGGACGAACAGTGCGATGATGACCGCGACCAGGGCGGCCTGCGTGTACTCGAAGATGAACCGGCGGGGGCGCAGGCTGACGATCATGGGCGCGGTCACTTAGTCAACCTTCAGGAGCGCCAGGAACGCTTCCTGGGGAAGGTCCACGGTGCCGACCTTCTTCATCCGTTTCTTGCCTTCCTTCTGCTTCTCGAGCAGTTTCCGCTTGCGCGTGATGTCGCCGCCATAGCACTTGGCGAGGACGTTTTTGCGCATCGCGGCGACGTTTTCCCGGGCGATGATCTTGCTGCCGATCGCCGCCTGGATCGCCACTTCGAAGAGCTGGCGGGGGATGACTTCGCGCAGTTTCTGGGCCAGGCCACGGCCGCGCTGCACCGCCCGATCGCGGTGCACGATGAGCGACAGGGCGTCGATTGGATTGCCGTTGACCAGAATGTCGAGCTTGACCAGGTCCGACTCCCACCAGCCGGTGTGGTGGTAGTCGAGGGAGGCGTAGCCGCGCGACAGGGTCTTCAGCTTGTCGTAGAAATCCATCACCACTTCGTTGAAGGGGAGCTCGTAGGTGATCAGCACCCGCGTGGTGGTGACGTACTTCAGTTCCTTCTGCACGCCGCGCTTCTCCTGGCAGAGGGCCAGGATCCCGCCGACGTGCTCGGGCGGGGTGAGGATCAGCGCCGTGATCACCGGTTCGTCCCAGCGGTCGATCTTCTGCGGCGGCGGCAGCTTCGCGGGGTTGCTGAGCTCCATCACCTCGCCGTCGGTGGTGTTGATCCGGTAGCGCACCGAGGGGGCGGTGGTGATCAGCTCCAGGCCAAAATGCCGCTCCAGGCGGGCCTGGACGATTTCCATGTGCAGCAGGCCGAGGAAACCGCAGCGGTACCCGAAGCCGAGCGCCTCGCTGCTCTCCGGCTCGACGGAGAACGACGAGTCGTTGAGACGCAGTTTGTCGAGGGCGTCGCGCAGCTGGTCATACGAGGTCTCGCCGATCGGGAACAGGCCGGCGAACACCATCGGCTGCATCTCCTGGAACCCGGGGAACGCGGTCGCGGTCGGTCGGCGCGTGTCGGTGATGGTGTCGCCGATCTTGACCTCGGTGGAGTTGCGGATGTTCAGGTTGACAAAGCCGACCTCGCCGACCGACAGGCTGTCGGCGGGAACCGGTCGGGGGGTCAGGCAGCCGAGTTCCTCGACGTCGTAGC
>JANNTZ010000378.1:0-3587 GCA_031394595.1 Acidobacteriota bacterium | reverse complement strand
GGTTGGCGCCCGGGGTCGCCCCGGCCGTTTCCACGCTGATCCACGCCCCGGAAGCGGATCCGCTCCAGGAATCGGGCCGCGCCGCGTCGACCGCCCGCCGCAACCCCTCCATCTGCGCCGCCGTCAGGACACGGGCCAGACGACGCGTGCGCGCCTCGACCACCCAGACTTCCCCGTCCTCCTCGATGACCAGACGCGAACCGTCCGTCTCCACCAGCGTCAGGCGGACAAAATGACCGGCCTGGCGGGCGGGATCGGGAGCCTCGGGCTTCCATCGCCTGCCGGCTGCGTCACCCTCAGCCACGATCTCCGATCGCACCTCGTGCGCAGGGTTGCCCGGCGATGGAAACTGCTGGACTGATGGCGCCGACCCGGGAGCCCATGTCGGCGGCGGGGTCGCGTACATCTTGATTCCGCCCCGGGCGCCGAAGATCCCCTCGTAGGACACGTCCTGTGGGAGTTCGACCGGCACATCGACCGGTACCGCCGTTCCGCCGGTGTTCGACACCACGCTGTCGACGGCCACCAGCGAGGTCCAGGCGGTCATCAGGCGATGCCGCAACCCCAGAAGGGTGATCGCCTCCTTCAGATCCTCCCGCTTCGAGCCGTACATCTCGCGGGTCAACCGGTGGATCCGGGCCCGGGCCCAGAGGCGTCCGATCGCCTCGTGATCGGCGGCCCGATCCGGCAGGCTCACTACCCGCCGCAGCGTCACCGGGAGTTTTCCCCGGCGCCCCTCCACGAGAACGACTCCGGTCCCCGGTTTCCGGTAGCGACCGTGGACCAGGATCGGCTGGCCCGCGAACAGGTCGGGGATCGCCGCCGGCTCGAGGTCCTCCACCTCCAGGTCCTCCCAGGTGATCCGGACATCGGTGAGGACCGGCGTGGCGATGCGCGCCACGAAGCGATCGACCATCGCGTCCGGGCTCTCCCGCGGCCCCAGGAACGCCGCCTCGCCCCGCCCTTCCTCCGCCAACCCCTCCAGGAGGTAACGGTTCACCGCCGATCCGATGCCGAAGGCGAACAGCCGGGCGCCACCGATCAGTCGCTGCACCTCGCCCAGAATTTCCGTCTCGTTGCCGATGTAGCCGTCGGTCAGGAAGGCGACGACCCGGATCCGTTCCGGGTCCGGGCGCTGCCCGAGGGCGGCGCGGATCCCCTCGATCATCATGGTCCCCCCCTCCCCTTGCAGGGAGTCGAGATACGTCAGTGCCCGGCGGAGATTGCCGTCGGTCGGCGCGATCGGTTCCGGCCCCAGCCCCGAGGCCCGGTCCGAGAACCGGACGATCTGGAAGGTGTCCTGCGGCCGCAGCGCCCGCAGGGCCCGGCGCACCACGTTCTTCGCCGCCTCGATCGGCATGCCGCGCATCGACCCCGAGCAGTCGAGGACGAAGAACAACTCGCGCCCGGCGACCTCTCCGGATCGCAGCCAGGCGGCGTCATCGTCCGGTGGCTGCAGGATCAAGGTGAAGGCGCCGGGTCCGCCGCTCCCCGAGGGGTCGCGCCAGGGGATCAGCCCGAACTCCGGGCTGACGCCACCGACGCTCCAGGACAGCCGGAAGTCACGATCCAGGGCCGCCGGTTCGTCACCGGCCAGCGTGACCACGGCGCCCTCGGTCCCGCGGCGGGCGATCGCGATCCGATGCGACGACGATCGCAGGTCCCGCAATGACAGGCCAGTTTCGATGTCGACCGCGATGTCGAGGCGCTGCCCCGTCGAACGGCCGGGCTCCACCACCGGGGGATTGATGAGGCCCGGGTCGGACTCGGTACAGGGGACGAAGCGCGGGCCGACCACCGTCGGGAAGACGTACTCGCAATCCCCTGACTCGCAGCGGATCTCCTGGTCGAACTCGAGGACGACCTCGACCCG
Organism: Acidobacteriota bacterium; assembly: GCA_031394595.1. GTDB lineage: Bacteria > Acidobacteriota > Polarisedimenticolia > Gp22-AA2 > Gp22-AA2 > JANNTZ01. The sequence continues at coordinate 1,714 of JANNTZ010000378.1, read as the reverse complement.
CATGCCGGGCATGAGATTCGCGACCCGCTGCGCGAAGATGTTGGACCGTTCCTGGTCGAGGAGCCCGGCCACCCTCCCCTCCTGCCGGGCCCGCTCGTAAATCGCCCGCGCCTCTTCGCGCCGCCGCATCTCGCTCCGGATCCGGCGATCGCCGATGGTCAGCCCCAGGTCGGTGACGGCGGCGTTCTCCGGCAGCGGGAAGATGTAGAGCCCGTCCACCGGCACCAGGTTCGGGTTCTCCCAGGTCTGGGTCACCACGACGTGGGCGACTGGCCCGGTCACCGACGCGCGGACGTCGGTCCGGCGCAGCAGGAACGGGGATCGCACCGGGAACGGCTCGTTCCACGGGCGGGCCAGCGACTCCGGGTCCGGCCCCGGGCGGGCCAGCACGTCCCGGCTCGGCACCGGCCGGTCCTGCGACCGGACCGGCGGCGGGACCAGGGTGCAAATCAGGGCCATGGCGGCAATGGCCAGCGTCCGGCAGTGGCGCAGCGAATGTGTGGTCATCGGTGTCTCCTCACCTGCTCTAGACAGCCGGGAGGGTGGAAAGTTCCCCCGCCGCGGAACTCCGGCGACGCCCGGCTGTCAATCTCTGCAGGGAGGAAGCGATCTGGGGACTTTGCGGGTGACCCGTGTCATGCTGGCGTGGATGCGCAGCCCCGGACCCGCCGCCGGCCCGACCGAAACGATGCTCCTGGCCCGGGCCCGGGTCGGGGACCGGGAGGCGTTCGACCTCCTGGTCACCGATCACCTGCCGCGCGTCTGGGGGATCGTCTGGCGTATCCTGCGCCATCGCGAGGACACGGAGGATGTCGTGCAGGAGGTTTTCCTGACCGCCTACCAGGGGATCGGTTCGTTCCGCGGCGACGCGCGGCTGGCGACCTGGCTGCAGCGGATCGCGGTGACCCGGTCCCTGAACCACCTGGATCGTGCGGCCGAGAAGATCCGGCGCGCCTCCCGGTCGATCGATCCGGCCGGCGGGGAATCGGACGACCCGGCGGGAGATCCTCCCGGGATGCCGGCGGCCCCCGGTCCGACACCTTTGCAGTCGCTGGAGGCTTCGGAGCTGCGCCGCCGGCTGGCCGACTGTCTGTCGCGCCTGCCGGGCGCCTGGCGGGCGATCCTGGCGCTGCGCGATGCCGACGAACGGTCCTACGAGGAGATCGCCGCGCTCGTCGGGATCGCGATGGGGACGGTGCGATCGCGGCTGGCGCGGGCCCGGATCGCCCTGCGACGCTGCATCGAAGGGGAAGCGGCATGAGGCCGGACGATCCCGGACACCCGCACGATCTTCTCTCCACCCTCCTGGACGGCGAGCTGGCCGCGACGGAAAGGGAGTCGGTCGATCGCCACCTGGCGGGATGTCCGGCCTGCCGCGACCTGCTTGAAGATCTCCGCCGTCTCGCGGCGGCGTCTTCCGCCGACCCGGTGCCGCCGGTCCCGGCCGACCTCGCGTCGCGGATCCGCGGTCGGATCGACAACGCGCGCCGGCCGGCTGACGCCGGCACGATCGGCCCGTCGACCGGGTATGGCTCCGGCTAACGGCCGTTCTGGCTCGCTCCCCTGCCGCTGGGTGCGGCGGCCAGTCTCCTCGTCGCCGTCATCGCCGTCGCCATCTGGCAGGCGAACCGGGGCCTCGAATCGATCTCCCCGGCGCCACCCCCCGCCAGCGCGCCGATCGCGTCGTTGCCGGCGCCCGAACGGGAACCGATCC
>JANNTZ010000371.1:0-7869 GCA_031394595.1 Acidobacteriota bacterium | reverse complement strand
GGCGACACGCGCTGCGCTTGCCGGGCACGGGTCCGGCTCGCGCGCGCGAGCCTCCCCTCCCTTCGCCTCACGCCCACCCACCCCCCAGAAAAGCCCCCGGGGGGACCCGGCGTGAGGTCTCAGAGGACCCGGCAAGCGCAGCGCGTGTCGCCGCCGGGGCCGGGTGTGGGTCCGGTCGCAGGTGGATGTTCCGTCGCGCCTCGATGACGCTACATCGCATCGGCGCTTGTGATCGCCGAGCGGCAGGATTCCACACCTGTCACCGGATGCCGGATGCCCGTTCACGACCGGATTTGCACGCGTCCTGCGGCGCCCCGCCCTGCGGTTGCCGGGTCCTCTGAGAGGTCGAGCCCGGGGCCCCGCCGCGCGCTTTTCAGCGCGGTGGGCGGGCTCGACCCGAAGGGAGGGGAGGCTCGCGCGAGCGAGCCGGACCCGTGCCCGGCAACTGCAGGGCGTGGCGCCGCAGCGAGGGGATGACTCGGGGCGCGATCCGGATGGAATGCTCTCCGTGAGAGGGGGTTCGGATAGAATCGCGCGGTTGGAGGCCTGCCTTGCGGTTCGCTGATCTGCCATTAATCGCCAACCTGAGAAAACGCCCTCCTGGCGAGAAGCGGTTCCTGGCCCTGGTGCCGGTCACCGGGCTGGTGACCGGGCTGGCGGCGGTGGCCGTGGTGCGCCTGCTGGCCGCGGTTCAGAAGGCGTTCTGGGGTGGCGGGCGGGATCTACTGGACCACGCGTTGGCGATGCCCCCTTGGAGCCGTGTTCTGGCGCCGGCGATCGGTGGCGTGATCGTTGGCGGCATCATCCTGTTGGGGCGCCGATCGGTGCGCGGATCGGGGGCCGCCGCAGTCATCGAATCGGTGGCGCAGAAGGGCGGCACCCTGCGGCTCACGGACAGTCTGGTCCGGGCCGGGGCGGCCCTGGTCACGGTCGGCGCCGGCGGATCGCTCGGCCGCGAAGGGCCGATGATGCGGCTGGGTGCGGCCTTCGGGTCCTATCTCGGGCGCCGCTTCGGCCTGAGCGGCCACCGCGTCACCATCCTGCTCGGCTGCGGGGCGGCGGCCGGAATCGCGGCGGCCTACAACGCCCCGATCGGCGGCGCGATGTTCGCTCTCGAAGTGCTGCTGGGCAACTTCGCCCTCGAATCGTTCGGGCCGATCGTCGTGTCGTCGGCGATCGGCACCGTGGTCTCGCGCGCCTTCCTGAGCAACTACCCGGCCTACACGCCCCCGCCGCACGAGATGCTGGTGTCGGTCTGGGAAATCGGCCACTACCTGGTGATGGGGCTGCTGATTGGTCTGGCCTCGGCGCTGTTCATCGTGACCCTGCGCGCCAGTGACCGTGGCTTTGACCGCATTCGTCTGCCCGACTGGTCGAAGCCGATCCTCGGGTTCACCGCCGTCGGCGCCATCGCCGTCTGGTTCCCGCACGTCCTCGGCAACGGTTTCGACACGGTCAACCTCGTCCTGAACGAATCTCTGCCACTGTCGCTGATCCTCCTCCTGCCGATCCTGAAGATCGTGGCGACCGCCCTGACCCGCGGGTCGGGTGGCGCCGGCGGCGTGTTCACTCCGACCCTGTTCATCGGCGCCGTGCTCGGGTCGGCGTACGGAACCTGGTGCCACAGCGCCTTCCCCGGATCGACGGCCGGCCCCGGCGCCTACGCCCTGGTCGGCATGGGGGCGATGGTCGCCGGCACGACGCAGGTGCCGCTCACCGCCATCATGATCCTCTTCGAGCTGACCGGCAATTACGCCATCCTGGTGCCGCTGATGGTCGCCTGCACCATGGCGATCGTCGCCTCGCGTCTCTGTCACGAGGCGTCGATCTACACCGAGCCGCTGGTCGAGCGCGGCATCCGCATCGGCGGGCGGATGGAGGAGCTGGTGATGGACAGCATGCAGGTGCGCGACATTATGCGCCAGGGGGCGATGCCGGTCCCCGACGACGAGCCGCTCGCGGGGGTGATGAAACGGATGCTCGACGAGGCGCGCAAGGAGTTGTTCGTCGTCGGGCACGACGACTGGCGCTTCCGCGGCACCATCACCCTCGCCGAACTGTCGGATCACTTCGGCAAGGGCGAAGCGCTGAAGACGATGCAGGCGAAAGACATCCTCTACGCCGACGTCCCGGTCCTGGCGCTCGACGACCGGCTGAGCGAAGCGATGGAGCGCTGGTCCAAGGTCAGCCGCGATCGACTCCCGGTGGTGGATGCCGCCGCCACCCGCCGGTTCGTCGGCGAGCTGTCGGCCGGAGACATCATTTCGCTCTACAGCCAGGAGATCCTGCACAAAGAGGCGCGGCTGGCGCGCTTCGATCGGCCACGCGAAGGAGGAGGGCGCCCGGAAACCACCTTCGTGGAGCTGCCGAGCGAGTACGTGGTCGCGCAGGTCACCCTGCCGGCTTCGTTCCCCGGCATGACACTCAAGGATCTCGCCGCCCGCCAGCGTTTCGGGGTCAACATCATCGAGGTGAAGCGACCGATCGAGCACGGCCGCGAACGCCGCATCATCCCCGACCCGGCCACCGACCTGCGCGCCGGCGATGCCCTCATCGTTGTCGGCCGCCCCGGCGACATCGCCATGCTGGGCGACCCGGCCCGCCTGACCGCCTTCGTGAAGGAGCGGGCGGGCGGAGGAGAAGCCTCCGGAGGGGGAGCGGCCCCCGGTGGCGAAGGGCCGGCCGGAGGATGAGCGCGCCGCGCAAAGGGGCCCGGCCGCGCCGGGCTGCCGAAGCCTCGACCGTGGTCGAAGTCCGGCCGGAGGACGGGGGGCGCACCGTCCAGGCGTTCCTCCACGCGCGAATCGACTGCAGCCACTCGGAGGCGAAGGGGCTGATCGACGCGGGGGCGATCCGACGGATCGGCGACCGCGTCCCGATCCCGGCCGGGAGCTACACCCTGCGCGTCGCGACGGGCGAGCGCTACGAGATCCGCCGCGAGTCCGGCCGCCGCTACCGTCCCCAGGTCCGGCCGCGCGCTGGCGAGGGGTTCCGCGTCGTCCACCAGGACCGTGACATTCTGCTGGTGGAAAAACATTCGGGCCTTCTGACCGTCCCGACCGACCGATCCGAAGAGGACAGCCTGGTCGAACGACTGCTCGACGAGGAGCGCCGGCGCGGTGTCGGTCGCCCCGCCCTGTTCGCCATGCACCGGCTCGACCGCGACACCTCGGGGCTCCTGCTCTTCGCCCGCACGCGGCCGGCGTTCGAGAACCTGCGGGGGCAGTTCGCCTCCCGCACCATCGAACGGCACTACGTGGCGGTCGCCTGCGGCCGGGTCGGACCGGACGAAGGGAAGTTCGAAAGCCTCCTGACCGAGGATCCGAAGACCCTCAAGGTGCGCTCGACCAAGAAACGCGGGGAAGGGAAGTACGCCCTGACGGAGTATCGCGTCGTTGAGCGTCTGCCGCGGGCGACCATCCTGGCGGTGCGGATCCACACCGGACGCAAGAACCAGATCCGGGTCCACCTGTCGGAGGCGGGCCACCCGCTGGTCGGCGATCGCCGCTACGGCCAGCCGTCCCCGCTGATCGGCCGGACCGCCCTGCACGCCCGCGCCCTCGCCTTCGATCACCCGTCGACCGACGAGCGTCTCACCTTCGAGTCCGACCTGCCCCGCGACCTTCGGCACCTGGTCAAGACGCTCCGTCGGGGCGCCGACCCGTCCGGCTGAGAGCGGCCGGGGACACGGGCTCCGTCAGGCTGACGCTCGTCGGCAGACCATGCCACGGCCGCGCAGTTTTGCTGTATCCTCACCCGCGTTGAACGAGAGGAGCCCGATGCCCAAGAGCACCCCGACCTCCCCCCGGGACTCCGCGGCCGTGGCCGCGAAAGCGGACACGCAGCGGGACACCCTGACCGTCACCGACAACCGTACCGGCAGCACCTACGAGATCCCGATCGAAGACGGCACCATCAAGGCGCTCGACCTCAGGAAGATCAAGTCGGCACCCTCCGACTTCGGCCTGATGTCGTACGACCCCGCGCTCACCAACACCGCCTGGTGCCGCAGCCGCATCACCATGATCGACGGCGACCGTGGCATCCTCGACTACCGCGGCTACCCGATCGAGCAGCTGGCGGAGTACAGCACGTACCTCGAGACCGCGTACCTGATCGTGAACGGCGAGCTGCCGGACCGCAAGGAGCAGGACGAGTGGCTGTTCAACATCACCCATCACACCATCCTGCACGAGAACATCAAGCGCTTCATCGACGGCTTCCGCTACGACGCCCATCCCATGGGGATGCTGGTGTCGACGGTGGCGGCGATGTCGACGTTCTACAAGGAGGCGAAGAACATCTTCGACCCGGCGTCGCGGCGGTCGCAGCAGGTCCGCCTGATCGCCAAGGTCCCGACGCTCGCCGCCTTCGCCTACCGGCACAGCGTCGGGCTGCCGTTCGTCTACCCGGACAATGACCTGTCGTACACCGGCAATTTCCTGAGCATGCTGTTCCGCATGACCGAGGCGCAGTACGTGCCAAACCCGGTGTACGAGCGCGCCCTCGACGTGCTGTTCATCCTGCACGCCGACCACGAGCAGAACTGCAGCACCACCGCCATGCGCACCGTCGGGTCGTCCCATCCCGATCCGTACTCGGCGGTGGCCGCGGCGGTCGCCGCCCTCTACGGGCCGCTGCATGGCGGCGCCAACGAGATGGTGCTGCGGATGCTCGAGGAGATCGGCTCGGTCAAGAAGGTCCCCGACTACATCGAGCGCGTCAAGGCCGGGCAAGTCCGCCTGATGGGCTTCGGCCACCGCGTCTACAAGAACTACGATCCGCGGGCCCGCATCATCAAGCAGATCGCCGACCAGGTGTTCGAGGTCGCCGGCCGCAACCCGCTCCTCGACATCGCCCTCGAACTCGAGCGGATTGCGTTGCAGGAGGACTACTTCATGGAGCGCAAGCTCTACCCGAACGTCGACTTCTACTCCGGGCTCATCTATCAGAGCATGGGCTTCCCGATCGAGACCTTCCCGGTCCTGTTCGCCATCCCGCGAACCTCCGGTTGGCTGGCCCAGTGGGAGGAGGCGGTCCTCGATCCCGAGCAGAAGATCGCCCGCCCGCGCCAGATCTACATCGGTCCGAAGCGCCGCGACTACATCCCGATGGAGGAGCGCGTCTGAAACTGCGGGGTCGCCGGTCGCGCGTCCGTGCCCGGACCGCGCCGCGCCGCCGCCCGCCCGGCCGCCCGCGCCGCCGCCGGGTCCTGCTCCTGCTGCCGACCACCACCTACAAGGCGCAGGACTTTCTCGACGCCGCCGAACGCCTCGGGATTGAAACGGTTGTCGGTTCGGAAACCCGCCAGGCCCTGCAGGACATCGCACCAGGACGCACGGTCACTCTCGACCTGAGCCACCCGGAGCGCGCCGCCGCCCAGATCGCCCACTTCGCCGCGATCCAGCCGCTCGACGCCGTGATTCCCACCGACGATCAGAGCGCCATCGTCGCCGCCGCGGCCGCACGCCACCTGGGCCTGCCTCACAACCGGCCCACCGCCGTCCTGGCGGCCCGGCACAAGGACCTGATGCGCCGCCGCCTCGCTGCCGCCAGCGTGCCCCAACCCCGCTGGCGTCTCCTGCGCCTGCCGGCCGGCGCAGCCGCCGGCCGTCCGCCAGCGCCGCGGCCGGGATCCCAGGCATCGCCGGCTGCGTCTCCCCTCGACGCCGTTCTCAGCCAGGCCGCCTCCCGACAGACCTACCCCTGCGTCCTGAAGCCGACATCCCTGGCCGCCAGCCGCGGCGTCATCCGCGCCGACGACCCCGGCACATTCGTGGCCGCCGCCCACCGCATCATCGCGATCCTGGCCGATGCAGAGAAAGATGACGTCGGCCCGCCGCCTGTTGCCGTGCGCCGCCTGCTGGTCGAGGAGTACATCCCGGGCGTGGAGGTCGCCGTCGAAGGCCTGCTCCGAGGCGGGCGCCTGCGGACGCTCGCCCTGTTCGACAAGCCGGACCCCCTGGTGGGGCCCTACTTCGAAGAGACCATCTACGTCACGCCGTCGCGCCTGCCGCCCGCCACGCAGCGCGCCATCGAACGGACGACCGCCGCCGCCGCCCGCGCCCTCGGCCTGCGCGACGGGCCGGTGCATGCCGAACTGCGGATTCCGCTCTCCCGCCCTGACGCCCCGCGCCCTGCCTCCGCGGCCACCGCACGCTTGGCTGCCACCCGCCGCGCGGCAGGCGCGCCCCGCGCCGCTGATGCCCGACCCCGGATCATTGAGATCGCCGCCCGATCGATCGGCGGCCTGTGCGCGCGCGCCCTCCGCTTCGGGACCGGTCTGTCGCTGGAGGAAGTGGTCCTCCTGCACGCCACCGGCCGCAACGTCGCCACGCTCCGCCGCGAACGCGCCGCCGCCGGCGTCATGATGATCCCAATCCCACGCGCCGGCGTGCTGCGCGACATCCACAACCTTGCCGCCGCCCGCCGCACCCCCGGGATCCGGTCCATCACCATCACCGCCACCCTTGGAAAATCGATCACCCCGCTCCCCGAAGGCCACGCCTACCTCGGCTTCATCTTCGCCCGCGCCCGCACTCCCGCCGCCGTCGAGGCGGCCCTCCGGGCCGCCCACCGCTGCCTGCGGATCGCGATCGACTGAGACGCCGGACAGCGGGGCTGCAGACAACCCGCAGAAGGTCCGGGATCCCTCGTCAATCCGGTTGTCGACAACCCGGATCGGCGGTATAGTCCCCGGCAACGGTGTGCACGTAACGCCTCGCCCCAGAGGATGCATGGCGATGGACGCTGAGCCCGTCGAATGTTCGTGGATCGGATCGCGGACCGCAACTCAGAGCCAGGCAGCAACCATCCCGGTGCCGCACGATTCTGTGGTCCGCAAGGCGTTTTCCGGTCGCGCGCGTCGCTGCTGGATCGCCAGGTCGGCGAGCCCCCACCCGCCGCGCCACGCTTCCGCCCCCCTCCAGCTTCTCGACGATGTCTACGACATCCGTCCCGCCCAGGAACCTCTCGGGCATCGCGGCGTCGGCACGACCATGATCTACGCGCACGTCTTCAACCACGGCGGCCGCGCGCTAATGAGCCCCCTGGACCCAACTCGATGATCCCGTCGCTTGCAGTGTTTTCCGGAATAGGCTGTCCGGCCCAGTCTCGCGGTGTTTCCCAGACTAGGCCGACCGCCTCGCAGCCCTATTCTTTATGCTAGTTCCGTCTAATTGTAGTTAGGCTCTGTGAGGGAACGCTCAGTGAGTGTGGCCAGTAGGGTAGAATGATTCATCTCTTGCGCGCGAAATCAACGGCGGTTCACCTGGCCGAAGTGCTCGAGACTCTTGACGTGTACGTCAATCTTGCAGTCGACATCGAGCAGGGCATCGCCGCAGGAGGCGGGGCACTGCACGCGGATTGCGAGGCCGTGTTGTTGGAAGCTGGCAGTGAGCAGGCCGATATCTGGGGTGCCGACTGGGTCCCCTCTTCCCAGGAAGTACGGTACGAAGCCTTGATCAACATTCGACCCGCTCAGGGCAATCGGTCAATGACGATTCAGGACCCTTCGGTGCGAGCTCGGATCAAGAAGATCGTTGAGTCACTGTTAGGTGGCGTATGACCAATCGTTCAGCGCTGCGCGAGAGGTACCTCCGCGACGCTCTGCCGGTCCGTGTAGGGGGCGTGGCCGCGAACCTGGCGAGGGTGCGGTCCTTTTCCGACAATTCTGCCCACCTGGATGTTGTGGCGCGGTTACTCGAAGAGAGTGCGTGGTTCATTGAGTGGGCCGCACCCGATGCCCCAGTTGAGACGCAGGTAGCATTGCTCGACTGTCAGCGTGCACTGGCACGTTGGCGCCTGAGGTGGGCCGAGATCTGGGCTGACCCAAAACGGCGGGCCGAGGTAGCCGAACGGGCGGAGGTG
>JANNTZ010000321.1:0-1971 GCA_031394595.1 Acidobacteriota bacterium | reverse complement strand
GCCACGACAAACGCGTCGATGCCTCGCGTCAGCGAGATGTGCTGGATGTCCGCGCCCTGCAACGCGTCCCATGGATCGGCCAGCACCTTGTGCCCGGAGAGCGTCTGCAGAGTCAGCGGGGTGATGAACCGGGTGGCGTTCACGGTCATGAGGACGTGAACCTCTACGCCCTCGCGCACCAGACCGCGGACAATCTCGGCCGCTTTGTAGGCCGCGATGCCGCCGCTGACGCCCAGTACCACCCGCCCGCCCGGCCCCGCTACCGGTCCGCCGGTGCTCTCCATCGCGGGCGCGCCACGCCGGCGCGCCACCGGGCCCTTACTCACCCGCCGCACCACCGTCCTCGGGCACGAGGGACTCCGTGGTCACCTCGCTTACCTCGGTCTGCGCCGGGGCCTCCTCGGGGAACGGGCCGTAGCTGTAAGGAACGACCCCGGCGAGCACCTCTTCCTGCGCCACCGTGGCGAACTTGTTCGACAGGCTGTCGATGCGCGACCGCGCGCCCCGCTGCAGCTGCCTGCAGCGCTCCGAAGCGATGGTGATGAACTCGAACTTGTTGCCGATGGTTCCGGTCTCGATCATCGATCCTCCACTTTCGGAACGGTGCATTGTAGTCGAAAAGTCGCCGGGAAGGGAAGGTCAGGACTGGCGTCCGGCGATCGGGACAGGTCGCGGCCGCCAGACCCGGAATGCACGGCGAATCGCCTCCACGTCCGCCCGCGGCCGCCCCTTACGGCAGCGCTCCGCCAGGAGGATGGCCCGGAGATCACGAAACGCCCCTTCCAGGTCATCGTTGACCACGAGATAGTCATAGCGCCCCGCACGACCCACCTCGCGCCGCGCCAGGCGCAGCCGGCGGGCCAGCATCGTCCCCTCCTCGGTGCCACGACCCCGCAAGCGCCGTCGCAGGTCGGCCGGCGCGGGAGGCAGGATGAAAATCAGGACCGCGTCGGGGAACCGACGCCGGATGCTGGCCGCCCCCACCGTGTCGATGTCGAGGAGGAGGTCGCGGCCCCGGGCCCCGGCCCGGCGCAGCATCCGCGAAGAGGTGCCGTAGGTGATGCCATTCACCACCGCCCACTCGACGAACTCACCGCGGCGCCGAAGCCGGGCGAACTCCGCCTGGGTGACGAACCAGTAGTCCCGACCGTGGCGCTCCCCCGGCCGGCGCGGCCGGGTGGTGTGGGAGACGGAGAACTCCAGGCCCCGATCGCCCCGCAGCAGGCGGCGGCATAGCGTCGTCTTGCCCGCCCCCGACGGGGCCGAGACCACGAACAGGATGCCCCGCCGGACGCCCTTCATTCGAGGTTCTGCACCTGCTCGCGCATCTTCTCAACTTCCGCCTTGATGTGCAGCGCCGCCTGGCAGACCGCCAGGGATTCCGCCTTGGACGACACCGTGTTGGCCTCCCGGTTCATCTCCTGGAGGACGAAATCCAGGGTCTTGCCGACCTGCCCGGTGGAGCCCCGGAGGAGGCCCCCGGCCTGTTCGAGGTAGCCCCGCAGACGGACGAGCTCCTCGGTGATGTCGACCCGATCGGCCAGGATTGCCGCCTCCTGCGCCAGTCGCCCGGCGTCGAGACCGTGCTCCCCGACCAGGGCCTGCAACCGACGGCGCAGCTGATCCGCGTAGTCCTGCGGCGCCCCGCGCACGCCCGCCTCGATGATCGCCACCTGTGCGGCGACGATCCCGACCCGGGCCTGGAGATCCTCCGACAGGCGGCGGCCTTCCTCGGCCCGCATCGCCTCGTACGCCGCGATCGCCTGATCGAGCGCCTGGGTGATCAGGCCGGCGACGACCCCTTCCGGCGGTGTCTCGTCGTTTTTCACGGTGATGACCCCGGGGAGACCGGCCAGGAAATCGATGCCCGGCGTGTCCTTCAGCCGAAGGTCCCGGCGCACGGCATTGATCGCTTCCAGGTAGGCGGCCATCAGTTCGCGGTTGATCTCGACCTTCGGCGGCGACGGCCGG
>JANNTZ010000314.1:0-9484 GCA_031394595.1 Acidobacteriota bacterium | reverse complement strand
GCGTCGCGCCTCGTTGGCGATGGATCCCCATCGCCGCCTCGGCGCTCCTTGCATCCACCTCGCAAGCCCCAGGCGCGCGGCCCAACGCAATACCCGGACAGGCTCCTAGAGTCGTACGCTGAAGGCCCGGAGGGTGCCACGGACCGCAGCCCGCAGCGCGCGGATGGTGCCGGCGTTGTCGATCACCGCGTCGGCGAGCGCGAGGGTGGCCATCAACTGCTGACCCGCCTCGGTGGTCGCATTCTCCCGGGCTTCCTTGGCCGCGAACTCCTGCAGCGTCGCACCATCCCCCAGACGTCCCCGCCGTAATGATCGGTCAAAGCGCAATCGCTGTGGCGCGTCGACGCCGAGGAGGATGAAACGTGGCAGGGTCCTCAGGATAGCGACTTCGCCCGGGTTGCGGATCGAATCCACCACCGCCCGCCGCCGGAGCCGCGGCAGAATCCGCTGCGCGAGCGCCCCGGGTCCCCCTTCGGTCCGTAGCCTGACCCCCGTTTCGATCAGGGCGTCTCGCGTGTGATCGAGGCCGCAACGGGTCGCCTCTTCGCGGACCGAGTCCGACAACGAGTGAACCCCGATGGCGTGGGTCGCCAGAAACTTCGCGACCTCCCCCTTGCCGGATGCGTTGGGTCCGGTCAGACCGATGACGAGATCGGGTGGACGGAGGGAACGCCGGCGTTTCGGGCTACGGCGCTGAGGGCGGCGCGTCGTCCGGCGGCGCTGCTTCTTCTTCCTGGCCGGAATCGGTGGACGGCTCATTTCCTGGTGTGCCTTCGGCCGGTGGCGCAGTCGATTCCTCCGGCGCGTTTTCCTCGTCCGGATCCGGGAGAGCAACTGCGCCGCCTTCGGCCGGTGGCGGTGCCACCACCCCGCCGCGCGGTCCTGACGCACCCGGTCGTGCACCGGGGCGACCAGCCATTCCGGGTCGCCCGCCTCCGGCGCCGGCAGCTCCCCCTCTCGCCGCTCCCGCACCGACGCTGAGCATCGGGCCGCCCGCGCGTGGCGGGCTGAACCGGCGATTGAACCCTCCCTGGGTAGCTCCCTGGCGGCCAGCAGATCCCGGAGAGGCCCCCGGCTGCGGCACCCCTGCGGTCGGCGGCGGGGTGCCGGCCTGCGCCGTCTGAGCGGCGGCCGGGGGCGAGGCAATTGCTGCACCTGCCCCGGGAACGATGAGCGGGGCCGGTACGTTCGCGATCGGCGCCGCGACCGGCGGCTCCTGGGCGACCCTGGTGAAGGCAGGCGCCACTGAGGGAGTGATCGGCGCCAGAATCTCGATGCGGGCGATCTGCTCGGTCGGGACGCCGATCTTCCCGCCACCCTCCATCTCGAGGATGGTGAACTTGTCCTGCGACTCGACGCTCTTGACCTGGATCGCTTTGCCGTTCGCGAAGTAGACGATCTGATCGGCAACAGCAGGTGCCATCGCCGTGGCAAGGATGACGCCGGCGGCAATCGCGGCAGTGCGGAGTCCTGTGGGCATCGTGATCGACTCTCCGGTTCGCCGGTGCATCGCCGGCAGACGGACCACCTATTGTCCCCCCGTTCCCACAGGAAGTAAACCCCGAGGCGGCGGAACGCCCGCGGGAGGTCTCTCTGTCGGGCGGGTCTGGGGAAGTCTACGCTGAGAATTCCGGGGGAGCAACCTGTTTTGGGTGTTACGCTTCCGTCACTGCGACGCCCTCGGCAACGTAACGGAAATCGAGGACCCTGGCCCCCATCGCGGAGACCCTCCTGGACACCTCTTCGCGGCGACCTTCGGGGGTCCAGAACACCAGACAGCCGCCACCCCCGGCGCCGCAGACCTTGCCCGCCCGGGCGCCGGCCACCCGGGCGCCCTCGATCAACGTCTCGATCTCCGGGTTGGTCACCAGCGGCGAGAGGCGTTTGCGCGCTTCCCACTCGGCCGCCAGCGCCTCCCCCGCGCCTTCCCAATCGGCCGCCAGCAGGGACTCCCGCATCGCGTGTGCGGCCCGGTTGATCGCTCCGAGCGACTCCCGGACGCCCGCATCGCCATCGAGGTGGCGCTTCATCATGTCCCAGTTCGACGGCCCTGAAGAGCGGGACAGGCCGGTGTAGACCAGGACCGTGCGTGCCCGCAGCGCGGTCGCGTCCACCGGCAACCGCTCGACCTGCGTCCCCTCAACCGTGTAATGCAGCGCCAGGACCCCGCCGCGCAGCGCCGGGTGATAGTCCTGCTCCCCGGTCGGGATGCGCAGGACCTGGGTCTCGATGGCGCGTGTCAGTGCCAGGAGTTTTTCGGGTTCGAGGTTCCGTCCGGTGTAGCGGGCCAGCGCGGTCGCCAGTGCGATCCCCAGGGTCGACGAACCGCCCAGACCCGAACCGGCCGGCGCCTGGCAGTTGGTGGTCACGCGACACCCGCCGACGTGCCCCGCCCCGGCGAGCGGGCCGAGGAAATGCGCCGCCAGCCGCAGCGGGAACTCGATCTCAACCGGCGACCCGGCCACCAGGGCCGCGAGATCGGCGAAGCCCCCGGCCCGCATCGAAGTTCCGCGATCGGTGGAGAAGATCTCCACACCGGTCCCCGCGACCTTCTCCACCCTCGCCCGGGCATATTGGTCGATGGCGGCATTCACGGTGATCGGTCGGTCGTGGAGCAGGTACAGCGGCCACAGGTCGATAGTTCCGCCGGCGAAATCGATCCGCGTGGGCGCCTGGGCGTCAACCCGGGACGGCGGCTCGTGACGCGCTTCAGTCATCGATCCGGCCGGTCCGGGCGAGATGACCCGCGAGGATCGACTGCGCCTCGTCCTCCGCCTCGGGCGGCACGAGGACCCTCGTCTCCCCGCACGGATAAAGGAGATGGGTGACATCAGCGTCGAGCCGCACCGGGATCCCGTACGACTCCAGGATCCCCTTCACCAGCTCGGCTTCATGGTCGTTCCAGGTGCGGTAGATGACGCTTGCGTCCATGGCTCCCCCGTGCCTGTCGCATGATAGCCGCCCCGGAAGGCCCGCGGCAAGCCGTTGATCGCCCCCCGGCGCTGTGTTAGGATGCATCCCCTTTCGGCAGCGCCTCCGCCGTCCGCCGCGCTGCGGGCCGCGTGCGGCGGGGCTCCACGAGACCCTCGGATGCAGCAGAAGACCACCGCCGGCCGCCTTGACCGCCTGGCAGCGTTGAGCCTCGCGGGCGCCGCCCTCCTCGCACCGCTCATGCACGCCGGCAACCTGGCCGACCCATTTGCCCTGCCACAGCGGATCTTCGTCCTGCTCACCGGCGTGATCGTCGGTGCCCTCGTCCTGGCGGGGAGCCGATCCGACGAGGCGGGCAGCACGGTCCGTTCGCCGGCGCTGCGACTGGGCCTCGTCGTCCTGATCGGCGCCTCGATCGCGACGCTCCTTGCCGCCAACCGTGGACTGGCAATCGGCGGGTTGCTGGAGCTCATCGCGGGCGTGGCGATCTTCCGGGCCGGCGCCCGGGTCCTGTCCGGCGGGAACGCGGTGACCCGGGTCTACTCCGCGGCGGCGGTGGGCGCCGCGCTGGTCGCGGCCGGGGCGATCGCGCAGGTCTTCTTCGGTACTTCTCTCACGGCAGGGCCGGTCTCGATCCTCCCGCCCCTGCGCGGCGGATCGACACTGGGCGATCCCGGGCTGGTGGCCCAGGCCCTGGCGATCGCGCTGCCGCTGGGCATCGGCGCGGCGGCGATGCGTCGGGGCATGGCCCGTGTCGTGTTCGGCGCGCTGACCGGCTTGATCGCGGGCGGCCTCCTCGTGGTCGGCCGTCCGGAAGGGTGGATCGCCGGTGCGATCGTGATCCTGCTGCTGGTCCTCAGCCGCGGGCTCCTGGTCCTGTGGCGCCGGGAGGGCTGGCGCTCCCTGGTTCCCGATCCCGGCGGGGATTCCCTGCGCGCCGCACTGGCGGCCGGGATCGTCCTGGTGGCGATCGGTGCGATCTCCCGGCTGCCGGCGGCCCGTCCTGTGGCCGGCGCCGATGCCCTGCTGCGGGGGACGACCCTCCTGGTGCCGACCAGCGGCGACCCGCGGACCGATCGCGCGGCCGCGGTCCCGGCGACGCTGCGGCTGGCCTTCCACCATCCGCTCGGCATCGGGCCAAAGAACTTCCGCCACGCATTTCTCGAGGTCGCCTGGACCGGCGCGCAACCGTCCCCGTTCACCCTCGGACACCAGGCGATTCACGCCGGGAATTCCTTCGTCGAGATGCTCGCCGAGACCGGGGTCCTGGGAGGACTCGCCTTCGGCGCGCTCGTGATCGTTCTGTTGATCCAGGCCGGGCTGGCGGCGGCCCGGGCGCCGGCGCCCTGGGACATGGCGGGGTTCACCGGACTGAACACCCTGCTGGCACTGATCGTGACGGCGTTTTTCGGCGCCCCCTTCCAGGAATCGGTCCCCCTGCTCCTGTTCTGGTTGGTCGCCGCCGCCGTCCAACCGGCGGCACAGGCCGCACCGGACGCGTCCGGTCTGATCGGGAGGTTGCAGCCGGCATCGAGCGGTGTCCCGGCGGACTACCCGCGTTCCCGGGTTTGGGCGACCCTCGCGCTGATCGTCTGGATCGCCGCCGGGGCAACCGGTCTCGTGACCCAGGCGGACCGGGTCCGCGGCTCGCGCCTGGTCCTGACGGGGCAGGCGGCGTTCCAGGCCGGCAACTACGAGGCGGCTGTCCTGGCGCTGCAGCAACCCGCCGCGCGCCGACTCCCCGATCACCTTCCCCGGGTCCTCGCCGGCAACGCCTACTGGCGTCTCGGCTTTCTCGACCGGGCGGCCGAGGAGTTCACCCAGGCGCTCGATCGGTCGCCGGCGTTCCCAGGGGCGCGGATCGGGCGGGCCGCCGTCCGGCAGGCGCAGGGACGTTACGACCTCGCGGAGTCGGACATGCAGGCGGCGCTGGTGATCTGGCCAGGCAACACCGATGTGCTGCTGGCGTACGCCCGCCTGAACGTGCAGCGTGGCCGGTTCGACGACGCCATGGGTCAACTGCGCACCGTCGCCGAGCAGGACCGGAACCTCGCCGAGCCCTACGCCCTGCTGGGCGACCTGTTCATGCGACGCGGCCAGATCGACGAGGCGATCGAGGCCTACCGTCTGTGCGGAGCCAAGAACCCGCGCTACCCCGATCTGCAACTGAAGATCGGCGACGCCTTCTATCGCAAGGGGCTCCACGAGATGGCGCTGCGGGCCTATCAGGCCGCAGCGTCCCTGGAGAGCACGGCGGTCGAGCCGCGGCTGCGCCTCGCCAACACGCATCACGCGCTCGGCGACTACTGCCAGGCGCTGGCTTCCCTCCAGGCGGCCCGCGATCTGGAAACCGACCCCGCGCGGCGTGGCATCATCCTCGACCTGATCGCCAAGGTCGAGCCCGACTGCAAACGCACCCGCTCAGCGCGGTAGCCGGCCGCGGATGAACTCCTCGATCCGGGCCCGCGTGCCGGCGGCCAGATCGGTGAAGCGGATGCCGATTCCCGGCAGCAGGCGGCTGCCGGGCCGGGGGCCGACGACGCGCCGCACATCCCCCTGGAGCGTCAGGTCGACCGGTCCGGGGAGATGCACGACGAGGTCCACCGGCGTCCCAATCCGGAACGGCCGGGGGGTCTTCAGGAACAATCCCTCGGGGCTGATGTCCTTCGTGAAGGCCGCGTACTCCCGGCCGCGAACCGTGAACTCGACCCGCAGGCTGGCCGGGATGCGGGGCGTCTGTCGCTCCAGGAGCGTCACGTAACGCCGGACTGTTTCCAGGAACACATCGTGCGCCACCGGGCGCATCAGCACCGCGTCGCATCCCGAGTCCCGGCAGGCGGCGGACCGCTCTTCCGTGGCCAGCAGCACCACGGGGACCTCGCGGAACCGGGAATCACCCTTGAGACGGCGGCACACCTCAATCCCGTCCATGCCCGGCATCGTGGCGTCGAGAAAGATCAGGTCGGGTTTCTCGGTCTCGCAGAGGCGGAGCGCCTCGGGACCGGTGCGCGCGGTGAGCACGCGGCAGGTGGTGCGCTTGAGATAGCTCTTCTGGAGCTCGATCAGGGGCAGGACGTCGTCCACCATCAGGATGGTGGCCAGCCTCCCCTCCAGCGGGGCACGCGAATCGGCCGGGGTCGTCATCGCGGCCGCCCCCCCTGTCGTTCGATCAGACGGCCGGCGAAAAAGATCAGGCTGCCCAGCAGCAGCGCGGCGAGTTCGGCGTTCATGTCCTCCTCGGCAAATCCGTACACGAAGAGGGCCACGCCCAATGTCAGCATGCCGGTCAGCTGGAGAATCCTGCCGAGGAAAAAGGCCATCGTGACTCCGCGGGCCGATCTTACACGCTGGCGGGTCCCCTTCTCCGGTAGGATCGGGCCGCGGAAAGGATCCCACCCGAGATCGAAGTGGCAAGCAGCAGACCGGGGCAGGTGGCGATCGTCGGCGGTGGACCGGCGGGTGCGCAGTGCGCGCGCTCCCTTGCCGCCCACGGCGTCAGGGTCACTTTGTTCGAGCCTCGGCGGGCGTTCGAGAAAGCCTGTGGCGGCGGTGTTCCGGCCCGCGCCCTGGAGCATTACCCGTTTCTCTCCGACCCCCGGTTGCCCGTCCGCCTCGTCCGAAACTGTCTGTTGGTCGCGCCGTCCGGACGCGAGGCGGTCTTCGACCTGCGTGATCCGCTGTGGGTCTTCAGCCGCGCCGACCTCCACAGCTTCCTGATCGATCGCGCCACGGCCGCCGGCGCCACCCTGGTCGCCGAACGGGTCGTCGGGTTCGACCGGACCGCTTCGTCCTGGTCCCTGCGCACTTCCCCGGACGGTGGCCCTCCGGCCCGCCGCGGACCGTTCGATTTCCTGGTCGCGGCCGATGGGGCCGGCGGCTTCTGCCGGCGCCGGCTCACCGGCCGCGCCGCGCGCCCCACCGAGGTGTCCCAGGCGATTGGCCACTACCTCCCGGGTCACACGGAAGACCGCATCGTGCTGCGGTTCTTCGAGAAGCTGCATGGCTACCTGTGGGTCTTCCCCCGGATCGATCACGCCTCGGCGGGAATCTGCGCCACACTCGGATCGCGTCCCGTGGACGATCTCCGCGAACTGCTGGAGACCGATCTCAAGTCCCGCTATGGCGCGGGAGTTTTGACGGCGAGCCGCCCGTACGCGGCGCTGATCCCGGCCGCTCCGGCGGTCACGGACGACGCGACCCTTCAAGGCGACGGCTGGGCGCTGGCCGGCGATGCCGGCAGGTTCGTCGACCCGATCACCCGCGAGGGGATCGACCACGCCATGCGTTCGGGGGACCTGCTGGCCGGTGCCCTGGTCGCCGGCAGACCGGGGGATTATGCCGCGCTGTGGGCCCGTGACGGGGCGCGCGAGCTGGCCTGGGCATCCGGCCACAGCGGCGGTTTTTTCAGCACTCCGTTCCTCGAACGGCTGGTCAGACTGTGCGGGGCAAGCCCGTCCATCGCCCGGGTGATGTCCGATCTGATCGCCGGGCGACAGCCGTACCGCACCCTCAAGACACGGCTGATCCTCAAGACGGCCCGGGTCGGCTGGGAGATCCTGGCGCGATCGCACGGGCGTCCGCGCCGGGCGCGTGCCGGGACCCCGGTCAACCGCGTTCGTGACAGTTGAAGCACTGGTTGTTGAGGGGGTGATTGCGACCGCGCGGCCGGCCGCCATCAGGCCCGTGGCACGCCAGGCAGTCATCCGCCACCCGGCTCGTCAGGTGGTCCGTGTCGGACGGGATCGGTGGCGGCGTGCGGCGCAAGGTGAAGATCACCAAGCCGGCCGTGATCGCCAGGGCGACGGCCAGCACTCCGATGGTGACCAACGTGCGGCGTTCCAACCCGAGGTTCAGCGCCGTTCGGACCGACGGCGCTGCGTATTGGTGGAGATCTTCTCCGTCGCCAGGACGCGACCCTGCAGGAACGCCTCCTCGGCAATGGCCACGATCGACGCCTTGATGTCGCCCCGCATCCGCCCGGTGGGGCGCAGCTCGAACTTGCGGGCGATCACCACCTTCCCCTCGACGTTCCCCTCGACGATCAGGTTCTCGGCGGTGATGTCGCCGAGCACGGCGCCGCCAGGCTCCACCACGACCGACCCGGAGGTCAGGACATTCCCTTCCACCCGTCCGCGCAGCCGGATGTTGTCTTCGGACACCATGTCTCCGATGAGCGTCAGGTCAACGTCCACGAGGGTCAGGTTGTCGTCGAGATCTGCAGTGCCGGCGGCGCGACGATGGTCCCTGAACAGAGGCACGCGAGGTTCCCTCCCAGAAGCCCGGAGCGGGCCATCCACGACCGTGCGGCCGGCGCCGGGAGGTCCGGATGATAACAGGGCCCCCGCGGCCGATCAACCGCGCCGGGGCGGAACCGGATCGAGACGCGCGGCGCCACGCGTCAACGTCTCGAGCGCGAGCTTCGTGCCGCCGAAATAGCGGCTGACCACGACGACCAGCCCCGATAGACCGGCGCTCCGGATCGCCTGCAGGATCGGCGGCCCCGCCGTCCCCGCCGGCTCGCCGGCGTCGTGGGCGCGCTCGTCACCGTCGTCCACCACCCGCCAGGCCCAGCAATGATGCGTGGCGTCCGGGAACTCGGCCTGGACCGACGCGACGACGGCACGGGCAGATGACTCGTCCACCGCCGGGCAGGCGGTGGCGATGAACCGCGACGCCATCACGCGGGTCTCGGCACGGCGCGGCGCGGCGAGAACCATCGGGGGGGTGTCCACGATCGTCTCCACAGGATGCGGAGCGAGTCTAGCAGTCCCGCGGGAACGACGTCAGTTCTGCGGCCCCTCGGGCCACTGGAAGAAGGAACCGTTGGTGTAGACGATGTCGCAATTGAAGTCGGTGGTCGCCCCGCCGCTCCGGGCGCTGGTGATCCCGTCCTTCCCCAGGCTGGCGACCGTGTAGTCGGATCCGCTCGCAGTGGTGGTCGCCTCCCACCCGTTGTTCCAACCGTCCCCATTGGGCGGGTTCTCGATGAAATAGGGGTTGAGCAGCGGCCTGATCGTCGGCCAGGCGCCGATCGCCTTGGGATAGGTCGCCATGTCGGTCGAGTAGGCCTCGATCGCGGTGCAGATGCTGCGCATGTCCATCATGCTGCGCTTCTGCTTCCCCTTGTCCACGGCGTTCAGGAGATTGGGGATCGCCACCGCCGCGATCAGGCCGATGATGGCCACGACGATCAGCAGCTCGATGAGCGTGAAACCCGGGTCCCGACGTTCGCGCATGGTCGTACCCCCGTTACCGGAATCTATGAATGCGCAAGGGAAATGCCAGCCCGCGATGACGGTTCGGTCGCCGACGCATCCCGCTGCGGATCAGGGTCTTCGACCCCGCCGGTTTCAAAACCGTCATCTCCGGGGCGGTGGCCTGAGGTGCGAATCCGTGGCACCCCGCCGCCACTGCCTGTCATCCGCCCGATCTGAAGCAGCCCCAGTTTCGGGTGGCGGGCCGCAGCGCGGCGCGGCTCCGCACTCGCTCGCGCGGGCCACGAGGTGGCCATTCGATGCGCATGGCGCGGCTCGAGGTCGCCACGCCGCGCTGC
>JANNTZ010000365.1:0-3075 GCA_031394595.1 Acidobacteriota bacterium | reverse complement strand
TCTCGCCTTTCAGACCGGCAGCCGCACCACGGCCCGGCTCGGCTCGGATGGCTCGGGCCTGCTGGCGCTCTCTGCCGCTACCACAACCGGGCCGCAGGCTATCTTGATGTACGACCTCACACCCAATGCGCCTCCTACAGGCGCTGCCGGACCTGACCAGGTGGTCGAGTGTGCCGGGTGGTCGGGAACCAGCGTGATCCTTGACGCCACGGCCACAACCGATCCCGACGGGGACCCGCTGACCTACTTGTGGACCGGCCCGTTCGGCACCGTGACCGGTGCGCAGCCGACAGTGACCCTGCCGCTCGGGCGCACGACCATCACGCTGGTGGTGAGTGACGGCGAGGTGCAGTCGGATCCCGACACTGTCGTGGTGGAGGTGCGCGACACCATCAGCCCGACCCTCGCGGTGCGGGCCGTTCCCAACCGGCTGTGGCCGCCGGACGGCCGGCTGCGGACGGTCTTCTTCCCGCTGGCGGTTTCCGATCGGTGCGACGCGCGGCCGCGGGTGACGCTCGAATCGGTCGCCATCGACGATCCTAAGGGGGCTGACCCGCTCACCGACATTGCCAGCGCCGCGTACGGCACCGATGATCGGGTCCTATCGCTCCGCGCCAGGCGTTCGGGTGGAAACGCCGGCCGCACCTACACCGTCCTATACCAGGCGACCGACGCTTCGGGGAACACCACCCCGGCCACCGCCTCGGTCCTGGTGCCGCAAAGCCAGGGAAAGTGACCGCCGCGCCCGCCGCCCGGGCTCCTAGGCCGAAGTTCCTGATCTTCCGGAATGAGATTCCGCGGTCGTAGTGCGGGAAAGTCGCCGTTTCCGAGTTCCGTCTACTGGGTACAGCCTATGCCAGGCGGTGCGAGACACCCAGCAGGTCGAGGGCCCGCTGCTGGTGCGGAGTCGGGGTGGTGATCACCTCGAACTCCAGGCCGCCGGCACGCTGCAGCCGGTTCCGGTTCTTCACGATGGTCGCCAGGTCTCGCAGGAGACCCTGGAAGCTCTGCACCGGCTCTCCGGTCTCCGTCCGCCGGCTGCGAGCCTTGCGCTGTGCCTCCGGTGAGCGCTGCGCCGGGGCCACGATCGAGGCCCGGAGCCCGTCGCCAGCCGGCTTGTCGTGATCGTCGAAAAGGATCGGCGCCAAGGCGCGCCGCATGTGCCACTCGACGTAGTAGGCCAGCATGCACAGCAGCACGTGGGCCCTGACCCGGTCGGCCTTCCAGTGATAGATGGGCCGCACCTTGAGGTCCACCGTCTTCAGACTCCGGAAGGCGCGCTCGACGGTGGCCAGCTGCTTGTAGGAGTGCACCGCGCCCTCGGCACTCAACCTCGTCCGCGGCACACTGGTGCGGATCACGTAGATCCCGTCCAGCGCCGCTTCCCGGGCGATGCGCTCCTCGTCGCGCTGGTAACCGAAGCCGTGGTCGGTGATCCGCAGGCGGAAGTGCTTGGCCATCTTGAACCGGCCGATCACGCCGCCCACCCGCAGGGCGATCCGCGCTTGCCCCTTGAGCCGGTTCTTGCGGCGCCGGGTGGCCGCCGTGATCTTGTCCAGGTCGCGTTCCGTGGCCCGGAGCAGATCCTCCCGCTTGCGCGCCCGCTCCTCCGCCAGCAGCGGGTTCCGGCAGACGATCAGCCGCTCCCCCGGGTACTCCGGCGCGGCGATCTCGACCAGGTCCCGCTCGTCGAACAGGCCCAGCTGCAGGGTCCCCCCCTCCACCAGCTGGCGGATCGCCGGCGCCCGCAGCGCCGTGATCCACTCGATCCCCGGGGCGCTCTGCAGGTCTTCCCGGATGCGCGCGCTCGTGATCAGCCCCCGGTCGCCGACCAGCACCACACGCTGCAACCCGAACCGCTGCCGCACCGTGCGGACCTGCGCGGCCACCGTGTTCGGGTCGGCCGTGTTCCCCTCATAGACCTCGACCGCCACCGGGCAGCCTGCCCCATTGGTCAACAGCCCGAAGACGATCTGCAACGTGCCCCGCTTGCCATCGCGCGAATGCCCCAGGCGGGCCAGCGGACAGTGCCGTCCCTCGAAATAGGTTGAGGTCAGGTCGTACAGCGTCAGCGTTCCCTCCGCCAGGTGCCGTGCCGCCAGCTGCCGCTCGATCCGACCCTGCCGGGCCAACAGCCAATCCAGCGCCGCGTACAGCTCGTCCTCGCCCGCCGACTCCAGACCCAGCACCTGGCCCAAGGAGCTGTGCAGCGTCTCGGGGTCGAGCCCTTGGGCGGTGGCGAGCTTCGAGCGCGGCTCCAGGATGCGATCGACGATCATCGCGCTGCACAGATCCCGCTCCCGACTCCGCTTGGAGCCGAGGAGGGTGTCCAGCCCCAACCGGCGCAGCGTGCCCAGCACGGCGGCCACATGACCGTGGGGGCGGGAACGGACCGTCTCGAAAGTCCCCTCGACCGGCACGAGCGCCTGGCCCCGCAGGACCTGGCGCAGGGTCTCGACCTGCACCGGGGGCCAGGAGGACAGGTTCGCGAGGGTGCGCTTGCGGACCTTGCCGGCTTCGCGGAAGGCTTCGCGCAGGAGGACCGCCGGCGGGGAGTTGCGGTTCGGGACGACGTCGATGTACATGCCACGTACATGACCACGAATCAGACACTATGTCAATAGGTAATGTGATATCTACATGGGTACACATGGAAGCGCGCGGGGAG
Organism: Acidobacteriota bacterium; assembly: GCA_031394595.1. Classification (GTDB taxonomy): domain Bacteria; phylum Acidobacteriota; class Polarisedimenticolia; order Gp22-AA2; family Gp22-AA2; genus JANNTZ01. The sequence continues at coordinate 407 of JANNTZ010000365.1, read as the reverse complement.
ACCAGAACTCCAGCACCGGCGCGGATCTCAGCCCGAAATCAGGCCAAGCTTTGGAGGGAACTTCGGCTTAGCCGGGGCGTTGAAGGCCGCGGAAACAGTCAAGTTTTCACCGGTCCTGACTGGATCGGTTGACGCACGATGCGTCTCGACACGTCAGTGGAACCCGCGATGCGTGGAGACGATCGGCAGTAGAGCGCGATGTTCAGCTACGTCGTACCGGAAGCACGCGTCCCGCAGGGCCATCCGTTGCGGGCGATCCGGACCATGACCGACCAGGTCCTGCGGGAGCTATCGCCTCGCTTCACGACGATCTACTCGCCGCTGGGCCGCCCTTCGATCCCGCCCGAGATGCTGCTGCGGGCTCTTCTCCTTCCCGACAGGTCCGCCGGTCGTAGCGGCCGCGACAG
>JANNTZ010000300.1:0-12679 GCA_031394595.1 Acidobacteriota bacterium | reverse complement strand
GACGCTGCCGCCACAGCGTCCCCTGCATGGCGTAGACCACTTCCTGACCGTCCGGCGACCACGACACCGCATTCGGCCCGCTGGTCACCTGCGGCAGGTACATCTCGCGGTAGTAGTAATGGTGCGGCACGTCGATCTGCTTGAGCACGAACTCGCGCACCGCGGAGTGCTGCTTCGCTGCGGTGGGGGAGGGAAGAAGGGCGACCAGGACGGCGATCGCTAGGGCGGGCGTGGTGCAGGAACGGGTGCGCATGTCGGTTCTCCTGGGTGTCGGGATCCCGGGGGCCGGGCTCACGCCCCGAGCGCGTGGATTTTCGGGATGAGCTCCGCGACGCGCATGGCGTAGGCCCACTCGTTGTCGTACCAGGCGACCACCTTGACCAGGTTCCCCTGCATGACCTGGGTCAGCGGCGCGTCGTAGATCGCGGAATGCGGGTCGCCGATGACGTCGGCCGAGACGATCGGATCGGTCGAGACCCTGAGGATGCCACGCATCGGTCCGGCGGCGGCGCGCCGCATCAGGGCGTGGATCTCCTCGACGTCGGCCTTCTTCTCGGTCGTCACCGTCAGGTCGACGGCCGAACCCGACGGCACCGGCACCCGGAAGGCAATCCCCTCGACCTTGCCTTTGAGGGACGGGATTACCATCCCCAGCGCCCGCGCGGCGCCGGTGGAGGTCGGCACGATGTTCAGGGCCGCCATCCGGGCACGCCGCATGTCCTTGTGGGGGTAGTCGAACAACCGCTGGTCGTTGGTGTAGGCATGCACCGTCGTCAGGAAGCCGGTGCGGATGCCGAAGGCATCGTCGAGGACCTTCGCCACGGGGGCGGCGCAGTTGGTGGTGCACGACGAGTTGCTGATGATGCGGTGATCGCGCGTCAGGACGTGGTCGTTGACGCCGAGGACGATGGTCGCTTCGAGGGGGTCCTTGCTGGGGACCGTCAGGACGACGCGTTTCGCACCGGCGTCGAGGTGCCGCTGCAGCTCGGCGGCGCGCCGGAACACGCCGGACGACTCGACCACGACGTCCACGTCGAGGTCCTTCCACGGGAAGGCGTAAGGATCCCCGGCCCGCTTGTCCCCGACCTTGAACACCCGGATGGCGTCGCCGTCCACGATGATCTGGTCATCGTGCCAATCGACCGTCCCCGGGTAGCGCCCATGGATCGAGTCGTAGCGCAGCACCATCGCCAGCGGCTCGAGGTCGGCGACGTCGTTGATGCCGACGAAGTCGAGGTCGAGTCGGCGCTCCTTGGCGGCCCGCAGCACCATCCGCCCGATCCGGCCGAACCCGTTGATCGCCACGCGCACCGACATGATTCCCTCCGTGGGGGCGGCGATTATAGCGGGAGAAGGCGTCGGTCGGGGCGTCGGTCAGTCGAGAAGCGAGACGGTGGCGGGGGTCGCGAGGGGCGGGGACTCGAGCGGAACGCCGAGATTGGTGAGCAGGCGGGCCAGGAGGCTGGAGGCACGGGGTGCAGCGCAGGCGTCCGCCCCCGGCAGCGCCAGGGCGACGAGGGTGCCGCGTCCGACACGATACAGCGCCAGACCGGGGAGGTCGATCAGCGAATCGACGGCGACGCCGCCCGGAGCGGTCCGCAGGGTGAAGTCACGGTCGTCCGGGTGCAGCAACATCGCCAGGTCCCCGGGATCGATCCCATCGAGAAGAGTGGGATGGCCGGCCCGATCCGCGGGGCCCGCAGATTGGGGACCGGCGGGGCGTTGCGGTGTGTGGGGTTGGGGCGCCGCGCCGAAGCCGGCAAGGACCGGCGCCGGGACGCCGAACGCGGGAATTGCTCCGGTCAGCGTCGCGATATAGCGATCCGCCTGTGGCTGCGGTTGCAGGAGGATGACGGTGCCGCCGTCGCGCAGGAAACGCGCCACCTCGGCGCGCGCCGGCAGGGAAGCGCCGGCGACCAGCATCGGGGCCCGCCAGTCGGCCGGCACCATGAGGACGCCGTCACCACGCAGGTCGGGCCCGGCGCGCGTGGCGCGCGGCCGCAGGCGCGCGATGCAGGCCGGCAGGTCGTCGGTCGATCGACCGTAAAACAGGGCCTCGCTGGCCGGCGGGCGGGCGGTCAGCAGAGAGGCCAGGGAGTTGACCAGCAGGATGCGGGCCCGGGGATCGTGCGGTGTGTCGGCGCAGATCGGTGCCTGGATGAACAGACCGATCCCGCCGCCCAGATCGATTTCGAGGGCCCGCACTCCTTCCTGGGACTGCGGGCCGTTCCGGACGACCGTCTGGGCGATCACCCGGAAGTTGCCGCGGCTCGGGGGAACCAGCGGCGGCGAGCCGGAACCGGCGAAGTAGGAGACGATCTCCTCCGGCGCCAGGCCGGCGAGCAGCGGATGCGTGGCGGTCAGGAGCGTCGTGGTATCGCCCGATCGGCCGAATGCCGGCCAGAGCCGAAGGTCATCGCTCAAGGTGCCGGGGATGGTCGGCTGGTCGAGTACCAGCACGTTCATCCCGGCGCCGGCGCGCGCCGCGAGGACCGGTCCGAGTTGTTCGCGTCCGCGGGCGAAACCGCCCGGACCGACCACCACCAGGTCGCCCTCGTAGAGCGCCAGCCCCTCGGGTTCGCCGAACTCCTCGAGGCGCATTCCGAGACTGCGGAGCAGCGGAGTCGCCTTTTTCTCCGGGTCGTAGATCGCCACGTGGGCGTCCGCCAGCCGGCCGGCGATCGCCAGGCCGACGTCCTCGGGGTAGACGGTGAACGGGATCACCGTGCCGCCGATGCTCTGCCCGCCTTCGAGGACCTCGAGACGCAGGTCCACCCCGGCCGGATGCGTCAGCGACGGGATCGGGACGGTGACGACGATGCGGGTCGCCGTCCCGCGGCTCACCGTCAACGGGTGCCGTCCGCCCGCGATCTTCCGGCCGGACTGCACCGCCTCCCAGTCGAGCGAGTAACCCGATCGACCCGGCCGCAACCCACCGATGACAATTGTCCGGTTGAGCGGCCGGCCGGCGATCAGGAGCCGCAGATCGTTTTCCAGCGTCAGCGACACACCGGCCGGCGATCCGGGCGGGGCGAGCTGGCCGCGCGGGGCGGCGGATCCCGACGCGGGGGCCGATCCGGCCCTGGTGTCCGGAGCGTTCTCAGCCGAACGGGCCAGCCGCGCAAACACCAGGAGCGCGAGCACGATGAGGAAGAACGCAATCGTGCGGCGCGCCCGCGTCCCGTCCGCGACCGGGCCCGCCGATTTCAGATCCGTAACGCCCGCCGGCTCCAGCACGCGGGGAATATAGGTCCCGGATAAGACTGGGCAACGCATGGTGGTGCGGAGCTTGTGGAGCGCCGCTGGGGCTTCCCCATGAGGGCTTTACAGGCGCGCTGTCCTGTGTGTTAACATCCCGCCCGGCTGGTCATCAACGTCGCTTTCTGAGGAGGTAGGGGCTGTGTCCTACGTCATCACGGGAAAGTGCCTTGGGGAACGTTACGCGACTTGCGTCGCGGTCTGCCCCGTCGACTGCATCCATCCGGGCGAATACCAGGGCGAGGAGTTCATGATTATCGACCCGGAAGAATGCATCGATTGTGGTGCCTGTCTCCCGGAGTGTCCGATCGAGGCGATCGTCGAAACTGAAGAAGAATCGCCGGAGTGGGCAGTCATCAACAAGGATCTGACTCCGTCGTTCAAGGGCCAGCCGGCGGTCCCGCTCCGCCCCGCCAACGATCCGCCCCGCAAGCCGGGCAACAAGCTGCGCTGACATCCGAGACCGATTGCGAAATCCAGGGCCTCCCGCGGGAGGCCCTTTTTCTTGGGTCCCTGAGGAACGGCGTTTGAAACGGCGATCCTGGAACCGGGTTCGCGAACAAAGGGGCACGGCCTGTGTCCTCGCGAGCGGCGGCCTCGATTCGGCGGTGCTGATCGGGGAGAGCCTGCGGCGCTACCGGGCGGTGACCCCGATCTACGTGCGGGCCGGGCTGCGATGGGAGGCGGGGGAGATCGCCCTGCTCCGGCGCTACCTTCGCCGCCTGCGATCGCCGCGCTTGCGGCCGCTGCAGGTCGTGTCGCTGCCGATGGCCGACCTCTACGGCCGCCACTGGAGTACCTCGGGTCGGACGCCGGGCTACCACGAGGGGGCCGCGTCGGTTTACTTGCCGGGGCGGAACATCGCCCTGTTCGCCAAGGGGGCGACCTTCTGCGCCCTCCATGGGATCCCCACTCTGATCTCGGGAGTCCTGTGCGGCAACCCGTACCCCGACGCGACGCCGGCCTTCATGCGCGCGATCCAGCGGGCGTTGCGCGCCGGGCTCGACGCCCCGATCCGGATCCGGACGCCGTTCCGGAGTCTGGGCAAGGACCGGGTGGTCCGTCGCGGGCGCCGGCTGCCGCTTCACCTGACATTGTCGTGCAGCAACCCGCGCCGGGGCCGACACTGCGGCAACTGCAGCAAGTGCGCCGAGCGTATCGAGGCGTTCCTGCGGGCCGGGGTCCCCGACCCGACGCACTACGCGGGTGGGCCGGGGGCGGTGACGTCGCGCCCGGGCAGTGGCCCGGGGACCGGTGTCCCGCGGGCGAGGACGACCCGCGCCGCCGCGAAGAAAGTCACCAGGGTCAGGTAGGAGTTGACCAGCTGGACCATGGTCTCGACCGGATCGGGATCGGCCTCGAGGCCCTCCGGGCCGCGGACATAGTGCAGCGCCCCGCCAAGCACCGCCATCGCCAGCAGCACGATTCCCATCCAAGCCGACTCGAGAGGGTGGCGCCGGAACATCCGGAAACCGTCGCGGATCGAGGTCCCCCACTTGCCATCGAACCGCGATCGGATCGCCAGCGGCAGGCTGTAGAGCATGAGGATCTGCCCCGCGAGACCGAGCGGCGGGGCGCCCCAGTAACTGATGTCCTTCCAGATCGCCTCGGCGTCCCGCGCGCCCCCGCTGACGGCGGTCAATACCGCGGTGGCGGCACCCGCAAGCCCCGCGAGAATCAACCCGATCTTCAGGGACAGCCAGACAATCGGGAGCAGCAGTGCGAACGCCTGCTGGCCGAAGGAGGGCCGGTCGCGCCGCGCCGCGGCATCCATGAAGAGCAGTCCGAAGACGCCGCACACGACGACCTGGAACACCATGTAGGCGAGCAATAACCAGGGGAGGGTGACCGGGTCTTCGACCCCCACAGTTTCGGCGAAGCGCACCAGGAGGGCCGCGAGCGTGTAGAGGCCGACGAGATGGAACCGCGCGTTGACCCCCGCGAACCCCTCGCGCAGGACGGTCACGAACGCAGGGAGATGGTGGACGGGGTCACCCGCGCCGCCCGGCGGGTGCATAGGAGGCCACGGAGGATCCGGTCTCCCACAGGCGAATCTCCTCCACCGGGAGGCCCTGCGACGCCGCGTAGTCGAAGATGAGCCGGGCGATCGCCTCGGCGGTCGGATCCATGTCCATCAGGACGATCGGCTCATCGTGCTGCTGCAGGACCGGGACCAGCGGGTCCTCCCGGTGCAGGAGCATCTTGTGATCGAGCGTCTTGTCGATCCACCCCTGGACGATCCGGCCGATGTCCGAGAAGTCCGCCACCATCGACTGGGCGTTGAGATCCTTCGCCGCCAGCACGATCTCGACCCGGCCGTTATGGCCGTGCAGACGGGAGCATTTCCCCTGGTAGTTCAGGAGACGGTGGCCGTAGCAGAACTCGACGATCTCGGTGACGCGGTACATGGCGGCAGGTCCGAACGCTAGCACAGGGGCCGATCGGGGTCAAACGCTGAACGCTTTCAGGATCTTGCCGACCAGCGAGGAGGTCGGCAGGCCGGGGATGGCATCCGGTCTCACCCAGCGGCAGCTGCCCCGGGGCGGGGGGGCGAGCAGCCGGGCCCGCCGGGCGATCACGACATACCGACGTTCCATGATCGTGTGACGGACCGACGCGATTGTCCTGCCGGCCCGGATCCGCAGGCGGTGGTCGGCGATCAGGACCGGGATCCTCCGTCCGGCCTGGCCGGCTCGTTCGGCATGGCCGGCTCGCGCGCCGCGCGCCGCAGGTGCGGTCGCGGGGGATCCGTCGTCTCCCAGCACCGGAAATTCCCAGAGGCCGTCCATGACCGTGGTTCCCCGGCGGCGGCAGAGGAGCAGTCGGCCGGCGCGTGACACCAGCGCCACCTGAACACGGGTGGTGCGCGGCGCCGGTCTTCGCCGGGGCGGTGGGATAAGTTCCTGGACGCCGCGGGCACGGGCCAGGCAGACGCGGCCCAGTGGACAGGCGGGACAGGCAGGCTGGCGCGGAGTGCACACCGTCGCCCCCAGCTCCATGAGGGCCTGGTTCAGGTCCCCCGGGCTGTCGGTGAAGGCGATGAGCCCGGTGGCGATGCCCCACAGACGGGCAACGGAGGCGGGCCTGCCGTGAATGCCGCGCAGGTGGTGAAGGCGGGACAGGACGCGGGAGACGTTGCCGTCCACGACGGGGTGCGGCTGGCCGAAGGCGATGCTCAGGATCGCCCCGGCGGTGTAGCGGCCGATTCCGGGCAGGGCGATCGCCGCGTCCATCCGATCCGGAAACCGGCCACCGTGGGTCCGGAGGACAATCCTGGCTGCCGCGTGCAGATGGCGTGCGCGGCGGTAGTATCCGAGCCCCGACCAGGCGGCGAGGACCTCGTCGAGCGGTGCCTTCGCCATCGAGCCCAGCGTCGGGAAGCGTCGCAGAAAAGCGCCATACCTGGGGACGACGGTCCGTACGGTCGTCTGCTGCAGCATCACTTCCGATACCCAGATCCGCCATGGATCGCGCGTCCGACGCCAGGGAAGGGCACGATGATGCCGCCGGTACCAGGCGAGAATCCGCGGGACCATGTCACGGGGCGAGGGCGCGTGAGGCGGCCGGGCAGAAGGTGCCGAGCTGCGGCTCGACGTGAGGGGGCGGGTTCGTGGCATCAGGCGATTATAATCAGCCATGCGCGAAGCCGACCGAAACGACACAGGCGCTCCCACCCCGGGCGTGTCCATCCGGAGTCACCCGCGCGACTACCGCGGCAACCTCTACGTGTACCCGGTCCTGTCACGGCGGGCGCGTGGTCTGTCGATCGGCATTAACCTGAATCCCGACAAGGTCTGCAATTTCGACTGCATCTACTGCCAGGTGGATCGTCGCACGCCGCCGGTGGTGCGTGAGGTGGACGAGTCGCGGCTGTTCGGGGAGCTGCGCGCCATGCTGGACGACGTGCGCAGCGGCGCGCTGTTCGAGCGGCCGGAGTTCCGGGATGTGCCCGCGGACCAGCGGGTGGTGCGCGACATCACCTTCTCGGGCGACGGCGAGCCTCCCTCGTACCCCCGGTTTCTCGAGGTGGTCCGCGAGGTCCTGGCGATCAAGCGGGCCGCCGGGTACGACGGGCTGAAGTTGGTGGTCCTGACCAACGCGACGCTTCTCGACCGCCCGTCGGTGCAGGAAGCGATGCGCCTGATGGACGAGGATCAGGGCGAGTTCTGGCTGAAGCTCGATGCCGGCACGGAGACCTACTACGACCTGATCGAACGGACCTCGGTGCCGTTCGCGAAGGTGCTGCGCAACATCCTGCAGGCGGCCCGGGTGCGGCCGGTGGTTCTCCAGAGTCTGTTCATGCGGGTGCGCGGGGCACCGCCGCCGGCCGCCGAGATCGCCGCCTACTGCAACCGGGTGGGGGAAATCCTGGCCGGAGGTGGACGGGTGAGTCTGATCCAGGTCTACACCGTCGCCCGGGTCCCCGCGGAGTCGTACGTCGCGCCGCTCGCCGACGCCGAGGTCGACGCCATCGCGGCGGAAGTCCGGAGGAGCCTCCCGGTGGCGGTCGAGGCGTTCTACAGCGGCCGATGACCGAGCAGGTCTTCTACGACGGCCGGTGCGCCCTCTGTCACGGGTTCGTGCGCTTTCTCGTCAGGCGCGATCACGACGGCGCCCTGTTCCGCTACGCGCCGCTGCAGGGAGAATCGTTCCGGGCCGCCTCCGCGGGACTGGGACCGTTCCCGGACAGCGTGATCATGAAGACGACCGACGGTCGCTTGCTGGTCCGGTCGGCCGCCGTCCTGCACGCCCTCGGCCGGTTGACTCCCGGCTGGAGCGCCGTCGCGCGGGTGGCGGGAGTCGTCCCGGGGCCGATCCGGGACGCGGTCTACGATCTCGTCGCCCTCCTGCGCCGCCGTCTCTTGTCGCCGCCGACCGATCTGTGCCCGGTCCTCCCCGAAGCGCTGCGCCGACGGTTCGATCCATGAACCTGGGCCGGGCCGTCGCGCCGGCGCGGGTCTGGCGGACGCTCAACGTGCGTTTCGACCAGGCGCGTATCTGGTACAAGATCACCTACGCGCGCGGCCGGGTCCTCGCCACCGAGAGCGACGTCTGGAAGAGTTTCGACGACCCGGTCCTGTTGCAGGATCCGCGCCGCTTTTTCCATGCCGACGATCCGGTGCCGCAGGTCGAGGTCCGGGACGAAAAGCGCCGCCTCGCGGCCCGCGTCGTGCGTTTCTCCTTCCCGACCCTGCACCCGCTGAAGCACCCGGAAAGCAACCGCGCCGTCGGTTGGCTGTACAGCCGCGACCCCCGGGCGCCGATCGTCCTGGTGAGCCACGGTTGGGCGCACCGGTCGCGGCGTGGTCCCGAGCACTCGTACGTGCGGCGCTTCCTCGACGCCGGTTTTTCCGTCGCCTTCGTCAGCCACCCGCTGCACTTCGATCGCACCCCGGCCGGCACCTACAGTGGTGAACTCCTGGTGTCGGGGGACGTGGTGCTGACGGTCGAGGGGTTCCGCCAGGCGGTGGCCGACCTGTGTGGCACGGCCCGCTGGCTGCGTGCCGCGGGCCACCCGACGATCGGCGTGTTCGGCTACTCGTTGGGCGGCTACGTAGCTGGGCTTCTGGCCGCGGTGCGCGACGATTGGGCGTTCGTGGTCCTCGGGGGATCGGGGGACTCGTTGGCGTCGGCCATCCTCGACACGCCGATCGGGCGCAATGTCCGGGAGGACCTGGCGGCCTGCGGCATGCTCGAAAGGCAGAGGGTCGAGCGCGCCTGGGCGGTGATCTCGCCGGGCCGGCTGCAGCCACGCGTGTCGAAGGATCGGATCCTGATCGTCGCGGGGCGCTACGACCGGATCATGCTGCCGGCGTCGGTGCGGCGGCTGCACCGTGCCTGGGACCGTCCGCGGATCGAATGGCTCGATCGCGGCCACTACTCCCTGCTCGCGACCACCGGCGGCCTGCTGCAGCGGGCCATCCCGTTCATGCGGGCGGGGAGCGGGTCTGGAGGGCGCGATCGGGAGGGCCGGTAATGACGGCGTGGCCGGCGATTTTGGCGAAGCCGGCGATGTCGACGAAGGGAATCTGGAAGGTGATCGCCGCTTCCGCCGTCGGCACCATGATCGAGTGGTACGACTTCTACATCTTCGGCAGCCTGGCGACGGTCATCTCGCCTCTCTTCTACCCGAAGGGGAATGACACGCTGGCGCTGATCGCCTACCTGTCCACCTTCGCGGTGGGGTTCGTGGTGCGGCCGTTCGGGGCGCTGTTCTTCGGACGGATGGGGGACCTCGTCGGCCGCAAGCACGCCTTCCTGGTCACGCTGCTGATCATGGGAGGCGCGACGGCGCTGATCGGGGTGCTGCCGACCTACGAGACCATCGGTCTGGCCGCCCCGGTCATCCTTCTGGTGATCCGGATCCTCCAGGGGCTGGCGCTCGGCGGCGAGTACGGGGGGGCCACCGTGTACGTCGCCGAGCACGTCCCCGACCACCGGCGCGGCTTCTACACGTCGTTCATCCAGATCACGGCGACCCTCGGTCTGTTCGTGTCGCTGGCGGTCATCCTGACCGTGCAGAGCCGGATGACCCCCGAGGCGTTCGGCTCGTGGGGCTGGCGCATCCCGTTCCTAATTTCGATCGTCCTGGTCGGCGTGTCGCTGTACATCCGGTTGCGCATGAAAGAGTCGCCGATCTTCCAGTTCATCAAGGGGGCAGGGATGACGTCGGCCCGGCCGCTGGCGGAGGCCTTCACCCAGCGGGACAACCTGAAGCGCGTCCTGGTGTCACTGTTCGGGGCGACCGCCGGACAGGGAGTGGTCTGGTACACGGGGCAGTTCTACGCCTTGTTCTACCTGCAGACGGTCCTCAAGGTGAATGCGACCGCGGCCAACCACGTCGTCGCGGTGGCGCTGCTCCTGGGGATGCCGTTCTTCGTCCTGTTCGGGGCCCTCTCCGATCGCATCGGGCGGAAGAGGATCATGATGGCGGGTTGCCTGCTGGCGGCGCTCGCGTATGTCCCGATCTACCGGGCGATGCAGTCGGCGGCCGGATCGGCGGTGGTGAGCGTCGCCTCGCAGAGAAACCTGGTGACCGGCGCCCTCGTCCTGACGCCGCTGGCCTCGGTCGACGGCGTCCTCCAGCCTGCCCGGGAGGTGCTCACCTACAGCGGATTCGAGAATTTGATCACGAGTCCGACCGCCTGGAAGCTGATCCTGCTGGTGTTCGCGCAGGTCCTGCTGGTGACCATGGTGTACGGACCGATCGCCGCCTACCTGGTCGAAGCGTTCCCCGCGAGGATCCGGTACACGGCGCTGTCGCTGCCGTACCACATCGGCAATGGCGTTTTCGGAGGGCTGCTGCCGGTCATCGGTCTCTGGGTCGTTGCCGAGACTGGCAATATTTACGCTGGGCTTTACTACCCGATCGCCGTCGCGGGCATCACCTTCATCGTCGGTTCGCTGCTCCTCAAGGAGACCCACAGCGTCCTGATCTGGAAGGAGCTGGAAACCGCCCGCCCGGGCGGACTGAAGAGCGACATGGAAGGGCCGGTCTAATCCGTCTGGGACGCGCGCGGGCGCAGGAGCTCGATCCACTTCAGGACGCAGTTGCCGATGGTCAGGACGATGCACCCCATCATCAGGGTGGTCAGCGACGCGTTCAGGTAGCCCTGGAAGCGGATCGACGCAGTGGCGGCCTCGCGGGCCATCGGCAGGAAGTTGTCGGCGATCGACAGCCAGCCGGCGGTCAGCGTGGTGACCGCCACGAACGACAGCGGCGCGAGCGTCACCCAGGCGTAACGCGCCTTGCCCGACCTGATGATCACCGTCGTTCCGATCGACAGCGCCATCGCCGCCAGGAGCTGGTTGGCGATCCCGAACATCGGCCAGATGGTGCTGATGGTCCCGGTGTGGATGAAGTAGCCCCACGCACCCACCACCAGGGCCGAAGCGACGATGGTCCCCGGCAGCCAGTCGGTCTTCCCCATCTTCGGGTGGAAGCGGCCCAGGAATTCCTGCACCAGGAAGCGGGCGACGCGGGTCCCGGTGTCGATGGTCGTCAGGATGAACAGCGCCTCGAACATGATGGCGAAGTGGTACCAGTAGGCCATCAACCCGCGGGCCCCGGGGACGCTGGAGAAGATGTGCGCCATGCCGACCGCCAGCGACACCGCCCCACCGGTGCGGCCGGCGACGTCCTCGCCGACGCCGGCGGACAGCGCCGGGAGATCGACCACCTGGTATCCGAGGGTGGCGAACTTCTCCGGCGACACGTTGATGGCGAAGTAGTCGCCCGGCTGGAGCGACAAGGCGGCGAGGAAGGCCATGACACCGACGAACCCTTCGCACAGCATGGCGCCGTACCCGATCGGCCGGATGTCGGACTCGCGGTCGATCATCTTCGGGGTGGTGCCGGAGGAGACCAGCGAGTGAAAGCCGGAGATGGCGCCGCAGGCGATGGTGATGAAGCAGAACGGGAACAGCTTGCCGGGGATGATCGGCCCGCCCCCATGGATGAACTCGGTCAGGAGTGGCATCTGCACGTCGGGTGCGACCACGAAGACGCCGACGGCGAGCGCCGCCACGACGCCGATCTTCATGAAGGATGACAGGTAGTCGCGGGGACAGAGGAGCATCCAGACCGGCAGGATCGAGGCGATGAAGCCGTATCCCGCCAGCGCCAGGGTGATCTGCCCCTTGCTGAGCGTGAAGGCCGGCCCCAGGAAAGACCCGGGGATGTAGCGCCCGACGAGGACCGCCAGGATCAGGCCGATGACGCCGATGATCGTCCCGGAGAGATAGGCGCCGCGCCGCCAGCGGTACATGTACATCCCCATGAACAGCGCCAGAGGGATGGTCACCGCGATGGTGAACGTCCCCCAGGGCGAGTGCATCAGGGCGTTGACCACCGCCAGGCCGAGGCCCGCCAGGGCGATCACCACGATGAACAGGATCGCCACCATGGCGGTGAGCCCGGCGACCGGGTTGATCTCGGCGCGGGCGATCTCGGCGAGCGACCGGCCGTTGTGGCGGACGGAAGCCGACAGGATCACGAAGTCATGGACCGCCCCGCCCATCACCACCCCGACGACCAGCCACAGGAGGCCCGGCAGGACGCCGAACTGCGCCGCCAGGACCGGACCGATCAGCGGCCCCGCGCCGGCGATGGCGGCGAAGTGGTGGCCGAACAGGACCCAGCGGTTGGTCGGGTGGTAGTTGGTGCCGTCATTGAGGCGGTGCGCGGGTGTCACCCGCGCGTCGTCCAGCGTCATCACCCGGGCCGCCAGGAAGGCGGAGTAGTAGCGGTAGCCGATCAACATGACGCAGATGGAGCCGACGAGAAGGGGCAGGGCGTTCACGGGCGCAGAGGATACCACCGGTCCGGGGGGGGCGCCGCACCCTGCCGTTGCCGGGCACGGGTCCGGCTCGCTCGCGCGAGCCTCCCCTCCCTTCGGGTCGAGCCCGCCCACCGCGCTGT
>JANNTZ010000280.1:0-6380 GCA_031394595.1 Acidobacteriota bacterium | reverse complement strand
ATCGTCTCGGTCAGGATCGCCCCGGTCAGGAGCGAACCGAGCTGTAGGGCGGCCACCGTGATCACCGGCGGCAGGGCGTTCGGCAGGGCATGACCCAGCCCCGCCGCGACGGCGCCCAGGCCCCGGGCCCGGGCGGCCAGGACGTAGGGCAGTCCCTGCTCCTCGATCAGCGCCGCCCGCACCAGCCGCGCCAGCAGAGCCGCGACCGGGAGCCCCAGAGTGACGGCCGGCAGGAGGATGGCGGCCGGTTCGTCGAGCCCGGAGACCGGCAGCCAGTCGAGACGGATGGCGAAGATCAAGAGAAGCACCGGCCCCAGCCCGAAGGACGGAAACGACAGCGCCAGGGCCGACAGTGTCGTGGTGATCCGGTCGAGAAGGCCGCCCGGCCGGAGCGCCGCCGCGATGCCCGCGGGCAAGGCGAGCAGGATGGCCACCGCCATGCTGGCGGTCGCGAGGAGAATCGTCGCCGGGCAGCGCTCCAGGATCAGGGCGGTGACCGGGTCGCGATAGTGCAGCGACAATCCCAGGTCGCCCCTCAGGATCCCGGCGAGGAACGCGGCGTATTGGCCTGCGAGCGGCCGATCGAGGCCGAGACGATGCCGCAGGTCCTCGACGTCGGCCGCGGTCGCGCCGGTTCCGAGCATCACCGACACCGGGTCGCCCGGGATCAGGTGGATGAGCAGGAAGACGAGGGTCGCGACACCGAAAAGGAGCGGTACCGCCAGGGCGGCACGCCGCAGGCCGAAGCCGATCATGCGGGATGATCGACATCGTGGCCACTTTTTGTCAACCGCGTTTTCTTGACGGACCGATCCTCGTCTGTTAGATTGAGCCGCGATATCATCGGTTGGGAGAGCGCATGCGGGACTCATTGTCGCGTCAGTGGCGTGTGTGGATGGCCGTCCTACTTGCCGCCGGTTGCTGTGCCGTGGCCGGCACCGTTCTGGCCGCGACCGGACAGGACGAGGACGACAAGGACGAGCCGGTGGCGGTCATCACGACGAACGACCCCGCCCTCGACCGCATCCTCAAGGCTTTCGACGAGGCACAGAAGAAGACGACGACCTTGGTGGCGCAATTCACCGAGGAGAAGCGGCTGAAGCTGCTGGAGAAGCCGGTCGTCTCCCGCGGCGAGCTGTTCTTCAACCGACCGAACCAGGTCCGCTGGGAATACACCTCGCCCGATCGCAAGGTGTTCGTCATCACCGAGGACCGCTACGTGGCGTATTACCCGGCGCTGAAGCGCGCCGAGGAAGTACCGATCCGCAAGTTCGTCGGCAAGCGCCTGTTCCGCTTCATCGGTCTCGGCCAGTCGATCGACGACCTCGCCAAGTCATACCATTTCCGTCTCGACACGACCGACACCATGCCGGGGACGCATCTCCTGGTGCTCACACCGCGCAAGAAGAAGGTGCGCGACCGCATGGTCGACCTCCGCATCTGGGTCGACGCGACGACCTATCTCCCCAAGCGCCTGCAATACCGCGAGACCGACGGCGACGCCACCAGCCTGGAGTTCCACGACCTCAGGCCCAACGTCGCCGTCGCCGCCGGCCACTTCCACATCGATCTCCCCAAGGACGTCGTCGTCTCCGACACGTTCAACGGCTTCTCCCTCGGCGAGCAGAGTTTCTAGCGTTTCTCCCCCTGCTCGCCGACGGTGCCCGGGGACAGAACCTGCTCGAATCGGCGCGCCGGCGCCAGAGCCTCCTCATGATCAAAGAAGGCGGCACTGGGCTTCCCCCGATCCAGTGGACACCGTCTGAATGGCGAACAGGATGTCCAACATGCGAAAGCGACGCTCCTTGGCTTGGTTCGGGCGGGTCACGACCCGGGCTGCAACCTTAACGCCCGGATCTCGTCGTCGAGGCCGGTCGTCTGCCAGCGGATCAACGACACGGGAATCATCCCGGCGGCGTTGACCTCCCCGAAGAAGCGACGCATGGTGAACTCGCGCCCGAGCTGATCGGCGCGGTCCTTGATGAGTTCGTCCAGCAGGTGCTTCCCGGTCACGTAGCTCGCGCCGTAGCCGGGCTGGCGCAGGTAAAGCTGCTGCTCCGAATGCAGCAGGTCGAGATCCGGACGCATCCAGCCGCGCGGCGTCCAGCGCACCTGGAAATCCTTCGCCTGCTGGATGTCGAACAGGTTCGCGTGAGCGTAGAGCGACGCCAGCCCGCGGGCTGCGCGCTGCGCCAGCATGATCCAGACGATCTCCCGCGCGCGCGGAGTGTCGTCGTAGAGCCCGGCGTGCAGCATGAACTCTTCCATCGCCGTCGCCATCCCCTCGGCGCGGGTGTCCCAGATGTTGTACAGCAAGGCCCCACGCCGGATCGGGCTGGCGTGTGGCTCATCGCGCATCCGCGCCAGATCCCACCAGTGGTAGAAATGCGTGTAGAGCGTCAGCGGCTCGTAATGCGTCGCGATGGCGAAGAAATCGCGCGTCTCGATCGGCACGTACCGGCCGATCTGCGCGTGCAGGGCGGGGTCCATGGAGTCGCGCATCGGGAACAGGTCCCGGTCCCGCAGAAACGCGATGTACCGGGTCACAGCCTGGTTGGCGCGACGCTCGTACTCCTCCGGACTCGAGATCGCCGGCAGTTGCGGCAGGTTTCGATTGCGCTCCTCTTCCAGCTTCAATGCCGCATGCGCACGCGCCAGCTCGCGCTTCAGGAGTTCGACTTCGTCCTCCCAGGTCATGGGCACCAGGTGCACATGACGCAGGCACCAGGTGTAGGCCTCCTTGCCGATGCCGGACGGCCCGGTCTTCGAGGGCGCCTGCTGCTCGAGCCAGACGACGAACTGCGCGGTCGCTTCGCGTGCCGCGCGCAGGGTCCGCTGGAGTTCCTTGCCGCCTGCCGCAGTCCGTTGCGCGAGCCCTTCGAGCGCCTCAACCTGCCCACGCGCCGAGTTGATCCCGGTGACCCACAAGTCGCGCGCGTTGCCGGTCAGGTTGAGACGCGCCTGCCGCAGCAGCGGCAGGATGATCGATAGTTCGGCCGCCAGTCGTGTTTCGGATTCGGGCGACAAGGGGAACGAGTAGGTCCACAGTTCGATCACCCGATGATGCGTCGGGCCTTCATGCGCGGGAGTATCGCTCTGCGCCGTCATGACCGTCGCGTAATAGGCCGGGTCGCGCGCCCAAGGCTGCAGCACGCGGATGTAGAAATCCATCCCGTTCATCTCGGCGCGCAGCAACTCATAGTCCACCTGCTGATCGACGGGCCATGACCCGGGCTGAATGGCCGCCAGACGATCCTGATACGTCCCCAGTTCGCGATGACGGCGGGCGAACGATTCGGCGGTGTAGTCCGGTGCGCCGGCGCGCATCGGCGGCTGCTCGAACGCCCGCCAGTCCGCGAAGAGCGCCACGAGATCCTGGTAGCGGCCGGCCGTTGCGTGGTCCTGCGCGGCGCCCGATGGTGCGGCGACCATCATCGCCAGCACCGTGGCCCAAGCGATGGGGCGTCGTCCGACGGCGATTCGCATCGGGCGCATTCTATGTGGTACGGGCACGGCATGGTAGAGCCGCGCCCGGTGTCGGGAGCTGAACGTCTTTCAGTTGCCGCAGCAGACGGCAGGCCCGGGCCCTTCGTTACCGTAAGTGCAGTGCGTCAGGGAACCGTTCGAACGCAGGCAAATCGACGGGCCGCCAAGTCTGCCCTCCTGGCCCGCGAGCGCGCCAGGATCTGCCCCGGTGGCCCTAACGAGACCTGGCCACTCGGGTGGTGCAGGAACCGTGTCGAGGAGAATCTCACGAAGCTGGCAGACCCTCGTACCGGGATACTCGGCGGTGCAGGCACGATTGAGGGTCAGCACGTAGACCCCCTCCATTCCATCGTCGAAGGTTGCCTGGGTGATGCCGACGAACTTCGGCCCGAACCCTCCAGAAGCTGGCCCGCTGGAGACCCGGAGATTCCCCTCCGCGTCCAGAGGGAAGTTCGTCACCGCCACGGTCCCGGTGACATTGAGGGTCTTCTCGGCCTGTGGGGGTCGCTGCCGACCGACTTCTGCGCCTCCAGGCCGTTCAAGGCGAATAGCGCACACACGCACACAGCGGCCACGCCGTAGGTCGCGGCTCTTCGCATGGCAAGGTCCTCCTTGAATAGGGGCTGGACTGTCCCCAAGTATGTGCAGGGTGGGTGGTTCAGCGCAAGCGACGGGAGGCTGGTAAGATGGGCGCTATCAGAAGAGGATCCCGGATGCCCGACCGGCCACCACCTTCCGAAGGACAGGACGACTTCGCGCGGATGCTGGAGGAATCGCTCGCGCCGAAATTCCACCAGGTGGGAGAGACGGTCGAGGGGCCCATCGTGGCGATCGGGTCGGAGGTGGCGTTCGTCGATATTGGCGGCAAGGGCGAGGCGACCATCGACCTCGAGGAACTGGTGGATCCGGACAGCGACGTTCGGGTGAAAGTCGGGGACCGCGTCCAGGCAGTCGTCGTCTCGACCGTCGGCGGCCTGAAAATCTCCCACAAGCTCGGCCGGGGCGGCGCCACGCGGCAGCGTTTGAACGATGCCTTCCGGGCCGGACTTCCGGTGGAGGGCCGTGTCGAGAAGGCCATCAAAGGAGGCTACGAGGTTCGGGTCGGCGGGCAGCGCGCCTTCTGTCCGATCTCGCAGATCGACTCCACTTTCACCGCCGATCCTTCGGTCCACGTGGGGCAGGCGTATACGTTCCGGATCATCGAATGCAAGGAAGATGGCAAGCAATTGGTCGTCTCCCGGCGCGTGCTCCTGCAGGAAGAGGAGGGGGAGAGGGCCGAGGAGATCCGCCGGTCCCTCGTACCCGGCGCCGTGTTGCCCGGCCGTGTCGTGTCGGTGCTGGCCTACGGGGCGTTCGTCGACCTCGGAGGTGGAGTCCAGGGTCTCCTCCATGTGTCGGAGATGGGCTGGTCGCGGGTGGGGAATCCGACGGATGTAGTCCGCCCCGGTGACGCGATCACGGTCAAGGTTCTCCGCGTGGACGAGGACGGCGGAAAGATCTCGCTCGGCCTGAAGCAGCTGCAGGTCGATCCCTGGTCGACAGTGGCGGAGAAGTACAAGGTCGGCCAGGCGCTGGCGGGGAAGGTCAACCGGGTTGCCGAATTTGGCGTCTTCGTGGAGCTGGAGCCGGGGATCGAGGCGCTGGCGCACGTCTCGGGGTTCGCGCCGACGGGGAAGCGGGATGGATGGAAGACCGCCGTTCCGCCCGGTGCCGCGGTCGCGGTCGAAATCCTGAACATCGATCTGGAACGGAAGCGGATCGGCGTTGCGGTGCTGGAGGCCGGTACCGTGAGGGCCGAGAGTGCGCGTGGCGCAGGGGGTGCCGCTGAGTCCGAGGCCCCGCAGCCCCGGGCTGGCGTGGAGGTCGTGGCCGGGGCGATCCTCACGGGCAAGGTGGAGCGGCATGAGAAGTATGGGGTCTTCGTCTTCCTGGCGCCCGGACGCACCGGTCTCATCCATCTTTCGGAGACCGGATGTGACAAGGGGAGCGATCTCCGTAAGATCTTTCCCCTCGGGAGTGACGTCGAAGTCATCGTTCTCGAGGTGGACCCGGCGGGACAGCGGATCCAGCTGAGCCGAAAGAAGGTCCTCGAGGCCAGGGAGAATCGCGAGGCCCGGGAGTACGCCGAGCAGCAGGACCTGGCCCAGCCCGGAGGGTTCGGCTCGCTTGCCGAGAAGTTCCGCGCGGCGATGAAGCCGCCGAAAACTTAGAGGCAACTTCGCAAGGAATCTCTTCATGAAGCGCACGATCCCGATCGTCGGCGTGATCCTGATGCTGGCCGTCGGCCTGCACGGGGCGCCCACCGCGCCGGTGGCGCCACCCGCCACCGCGCACGAGGCGGTGCCCGGGCATCACCTGCAGGGGGCCCTCGCCGAGGAAGCGACCGGCGTCCCCAACTTCCGAAAATACTCCTACATCTCCGCGTTCGGCGAGGGCTGGGGTCTCTACTCGGAGTGGTTGGGTCTCGAGGCCGGCTTCTACACCGATCCCTACAGCAACTTTGGACGCCTGACTTACGCCATGTGGCGTGCGTGCCGGTTGGTGGTGGACACCGGCGTGCATGCGCAGGGCTGGACCCGCCGGCAGGTCCTCGACTACCTGGCGGCGAACACGGCGCTGTCGTACCGGATCGGATATCTGAAGCTGCGCGCGCTGCGGGCCCGCACCGAGACGGAGCTGGGCGAGCGCTTCGACGTGCGACTGTTCCACGACGCGGTGCTCAAGAACGGCTCGGTGCCTTTGCCGGTGCTGGAGCAGCAGGTGGCTCGGTTCATCGCGGAGCAGAAGTAGATCGCTGTCCCCGGCATTCGAGGACCGCGGGGGGTGACTACTTGCCGACGAAAAGCGCCTCCAGGAACTCCACCAGTCCCGAGGAGCCGCCGCCTTCGGAGGCA
>JANNTZ010000275.1:0-1835 GCA_031394595.1 Acidobacteriota bacterium | reverse complement strand
ACGCCGCACTACCTCCTGGCCGGTCTCCTCCGCCAGGCGGGGGACAGCGCCGCGGCCAATCGCGAGCTCGAGGTGTTCGCCACCCTCGAGACGATTCCCGAAGGGAAGTCGGGCTACTGATGCGGCGATCCCGTCTCGTCGCCGCAGCCCTGTCGCCGGTGGCCGTTGGTCTGGTGGCCCTGGTCGGCCTGCAGCCGCCCCCGCCCGCCGCGACGACCAGCCCGGCGGCGGACCCCGTCTCCCGGGGCGCGGCGAAGGCTGGCGGCTGGCGTTACAGCGATGTCACCGCCGCTGCCGGGATCGATTTTGTCCACCGCCACGGCGGCACCGGCCGCAAGAACTACATCGAAACGGTCCCGGGGGGTGTCTGCTGGTTCGACTCCGATGGAGACGGCTGGCAGGATCTCTATTTCGTGCAGAGCGGCCCGCTGCCGGGGACGGCGCGCCCCGAGGGGAACCACTACTCGCGCCTCTACCGCAACCTCGGCAATGGGACGTTCGAGGATGTGACGCTGCGCGCAGGGGTCGGCAACCCCTCGGGATACGGGAATGGCTGCACCGCCGGCGACTACGACGGCGACGGTGACGCGGACCTGTACGTCACCAACTTCGGCCCTTCCGTCCTGTACCGCAACAACGGCAACGGGACGTTTACCGAAACGGCCCGCGCCGCCGGTGTGGACAACGGTCTGTACGCCCTCGGCGCCGCGTGGGCCGACTATGACAACGATGGCCGGCTCGATCTGTTCGTGGCGAACTATGTCGATTTCACCATGGACGACAAGAAGTTCTGTGGCAACGTCCAGGAGAACCGTCCGTCGTACTGTCACCCGGACGCCTATGGCGGCCTGCCGGACGCGCTGTACCACAACGAGGGACAGGGACGCTTCAAGGAGGTGGCGCGGGCCTCGGGGATCTGGGATCCGAACGGCAAGGGAATGGGGGTGGTCTGGTTCGATTACAACGCCGACGGCCGGACCGACCTCTACGTGGCCAACGATGCGACTCCGAACCTGCTCTACCGCAACGATGGCGCCGGCCGGTTCACCGACGTCACGCTCCTGGCCGGCGTGTGCTGCAGCGAGGATGGCATACCCCAGTCGGGCATGGGGACCGACGCCGGGGACGCCGACGGCGACGGGTGGATCGATCTGTTCGTCACCAATCTCAGCAACGAGACCAACGAGTACTATCGCAACCTGATGGGCAAAGGGCCGTTCTCCATGGACACCTTTCCGGCCGGCCTCGGGGAGGTCAGCCTGCTGATGGCGGGCTGGGGGACCGACTTCTTCGACCCCGACAACGACGGCGATCTCGATCTGGTGGTGACCAACGGCCACCCGATGGACGACATCCACCTGGTCAACGACATCCTGTCCTACCCGCAACGGCCATTCTTCTTCGAGAACCAGGGGAAGGCGCGCTACCGCGAGATTGGGGCCGCGATCGGTCCCTACTTCATCCAGGCGGTGGTCGGGCGGGGGCTGGCGACCGCCGACTACGACAACGACGGCGATCTCGACCTCGCCATCACCACCAACAACGGCCCGCCAACGCTGCTGCGCAACGAGGGTGGCGACGCCGCCGGGCGCTGGATCACGCTGCGGTTGGAGGGGGTGCGCGCCAACCGCGAGGCGATCGGCGCGCGCGTCGTGGTCACCGCGGGGGGCCGCCGCCAGGTCGAGGAGGTGCGTTCCGCGTCCTCCTACCTGTCGCAGAATGATCTCCGCCTGCACTTCGGTCTCGGACAGGCGGCGCAGGCCGACCGCATCGAGATCCGTTGGCCGACGCGGCCAGGCAAGATCGAGACCGTCGGCCCGGTTCCCGCCGGGCAG
>JANNTZ010000355.1:0-1798 GCA_031394595.1 Acidobacteriota bacterium | reverse complement strand
CCGGTCGAAGCGCGCCACGCTGGCCGGCAGGGCATGCGCCGCGCCGTTCCAGCTCTGTGTCCCCTGGCCGAGGACCGGGCCGGAGATCACCAGGGCGAACGGCTGGCCGCCCGCGTCGAGCAGGCCGTCGGGGTCGCTGTCGGGCTCGCTGGCGTCGCGCCGGCCGTTATTATTGAGATCCTCGTTGGCCTCAGTGATCGCGCTGAGGCTGCCCGCCAGGCAGGTCCCGGTGCCACAGTTGCTGCTGGTGAAACAAGCCGCGCCGGCCAGCGCGCCGGAAGCGGGGTTGCACACGCATGGAATCGCCCCGCCACAGCCACGCTTCACCCGGACCTTCCACGTGCCGGTCGGGATCTGGTTAACCCCGCCCTGGAGCGAGGTGCTCAGGTGGACGGCTTCGATGTTGTTCTTCTTGTCCCGGCGCGGGTGCGGGTCGCCTGCCGGACGACCCAGGCCCCACTGGCCGTTCGGCAGGCCGCCCAGGTCGATGTAGATGTTGCCGGAATAGAGGACGTTGTCGGCGGTGGCGTTGATGTCGTTGTCCGGCCCCGGCGACTCGATCTCGAGGTCGAGGTCGTTGATCAGGACACCGCCACCGTTGACGGTGTCGGGCGGGTCGGGCCAGGAGAGGGCAACGCGCAGCATCCCCGCCCCGATGACCCGCGTCGTGCCGGCCATCGAAGCGTTGACGCCGTCCACGACAATCGTTTTCTCGGTCATCGGCACCGCATTAGTGATCGGCGGCTCGCCGGTGCCGATCATGTCGTAGATGATCAAGCCGGCGGCCGGGTACTCGATCGTGGTCGGCGGGTGGGACCCCCTGGTCGGCGGCCAGTTCACCAACGGCAGGACCTGGCTCAGGACCGGACGTCCGTACCCCTGGAGGTTGTTGCCGATGACGCCGACCTCAACCCCGGCGATGACCCCCATGTCGGTCCCGCGGGTCTTGACCAGCCGGACATCGTTCGGATTCGGGTTGTTCGGCTCATCGGTCAGCTCCAGGAAATTGGCGCTGGCCACCAGCGCGGCGCGCACCAAGGCACCCGAGACATTCGGCATCCTGTCGTCCGGGGTGCCATCGGCGTTGGCATCGGCGCGTGCGCCGGTCGGATAGAAGCCCTGCGCGAAATAGTCACGGATGATCGCGCCGGCCGCGGTCGCGAAACCGGCTGAGAACGACGATCCGTAGCTGCTCTCGTCCACCTCTTTCTCAACCGGGCCCAGCAAATCGTTGTCGCGGCTGCGGTTGGTCGCAACGCTGACGAAATTGGGCCACCCGAACAGACCGGCCCCGTCTCCGCTGACCACCATGATGAGGGGAGCGGTGCGCAGCGACGCCTCCGTCGCCGGCCCCTTGGACGTCACGTCGGCGTCCTCTTCCTGCTCGTTGTACCCCGTGAAAGCCCCCCCTTCACCGCCGTCCTGGAAGGAGATGCCGACCGAGACGATGTTCTTGGCCGTTGCGGGCGGCGGCATCTGGAGCGGATGCGGTTCAGGCTGGAGGAGCGGATCCTGGTCCGCACGCGTGCCGTTCAAAAGGTCGGGCCAGATCATGCTCCTACCTTCGAGCACCGACGGGTCGGCCCCCTGGCTGCCGGCCGGCACGAAGACCATGTAGTCCCGGTTGTTGATCAGGAAGCGGTCGAGGTCATACGCCGCCTGCGGGTAGGTCCCGTTCTCCGGGTTGTTCAGGATGTTATCGAACTGCGGCACGCCGAACGGCATGACGTGGAGGTGAACCTCCTCGCCGCCGCCGACCCCACGCGGACAGGTGGCGCCGCCGGTCTTCGGGCAGATG
>JANNTZ010000231.1:0-18799 GCA_031394595.1 Acidobacteriota bacterium | reverse complement strand
CGTGGCGCCGTCCGCGTCGTTGCCGCTTCTCCGCGATGGAACCCCATCGCGTCGTCGCGGCGCCTCGCGTCCGACGCCACGGCGCTCCGAACGCGACCCGACGCAATACCCGGACAGGCTCCTAGCGCGGCGGATCGAGATGCACCGCGTGCAGGGCGTCGAAATCGGCGCCGGGGGTCAAACGGAAGCCACGCACCCGGTCGCGGGAGACCGCCACCACGTCACGGTGCCAGAGGGGGACGTAGGGCAGGTCTTCAGCGAGCCGGCGCTGGACCTGGCCGTAGATTTCCGCCCGTGTCCCGGGTGCGATGGTCCGTGCCCCCAGATCGATCCACTTGTCGACGTCGGGATCGACATAGCCGCCGCGGTTAAATCCCGCCGGCGGCACGAAACGCGAGTGGAACCGGAGTCGCAGGACGTCGGGATCGGTGATCTCGGTCCACATCGACACGACAACCTGGAAACGTCCTGCCTTAAGGTCTTCGTAGAAGGTCGGCCATTCCAGCGCCCGGATGTCGACCCCGATGCCCACTTGTGCCAGTTGCTCCTGGATGACCGCCGCCTGTTGCTGCGCCAGCTCGCTGGTCGAGGTCTTGTAGGCCAGCCGGAAACGGACCCGTGGCCCGCCCTCGTCGGGGTCGGGGTGGCCCGCCTGGTCCAGCAGCCGCCGCGCCGCCGCTGCGTCGTGGTTGTAACGCGGCGCATCGGCCGCGAAAGCCCAGTGCTGTGGCGGCAGCATCCCGGTTGCCAGTGTGGCGGCGCCGTGCAGCAGGTGATCGACGATCGTCTGCCGATCGAGGGCCAGCGCCACGGCGCGGCGGACCCGGGGGTCGGCGAGGATCGGGTCGTGGCAGTTGAATGCCAGATACACATAGTTGCGGCCGGGACGCGTCAGAACCTGGAAGCCCGGGGTGTGCCGCAGTCGCGCCAGGTGATCGGGCGCCAGGTCGTTCACGATCAGGTCGGTGCTGCCCTTCAGGAGCTCCAAAAGTCGGCCGGTCTCCGAGGGGATGATCCGCAGCCTCAGGTGGGCGACACCGGCAGGCCCGCGGAAATGATCGGGGAAGCGATCCAGCAGCAAGTCCTCGTCCTTGCGGTAACGCCGCAGACGGAACGGGCCTGTGCCGATCGGGTCCTTGGCCGCATCTGGCCCGGCGCCGGCCTTCAGGATCGGGATGTTGAGGTTGGTGAGGATTGGCGCGAACGGTTCCTTGAGGGTGAACACCATGGTGCGGGCGTCGCGGGCCTCGACGGTGGCGATCGCGGAGAGGTCCGCCTTGCGGAACGACGGCACCTCGTCGTCCAGGATCGATCGGTAGGTGGCGACGACATCGTCCGCGCTCAGCAGTGTTCCGTCATGAAACCGAACCCCGTCGCGCAGCCGGACGACCAGGGTCCGATCGTCCGGCTGTTCGATGCCGGCGGCCAGGTCGGGGGCCGGTCGAGCCTCGTCGTCGATACGGAACAGACCGTTGAACAGGAGATCGTTGATCCGCTTCGCCCCCTCATCGGAGCCGAGACGGGGGTCGAGGCTGGACGGACCGCTATCGATGGCCAGGGTCAGCGTCGAAGCAGGATCGAGGGGACGCCCGCATGCGAGACCGGCCAGCGCCACGATCAGGGCGGCGATCGGTGGCGTAGTCCGCCGCCAGCGGCGGGCCGCGGCCGGGTCCTTCGACATCAGTCCGGGCGACCGGGGACGATGGTGCCGAGGACGACCGGACGGCTGGCGCCGGTGACGGAGGGAAGATTGTTGGGGACCCCGAGGATTGACTCGTTGGCGAGCAGGGCGAACACGATCGCCTCCTTGGCCGCCGCCGGGAGCCCATAATCGTCGCTGACCTTGATGGTGATCTCCGGCAACGCCTCGCGGAGGTGCTCCATCAGGGTCGGGTTGTGGGCCCCCCCGCCGGACACGATCGCCTCCTCGTAGACGTTGTGCGGCATGACGAACTGGCGGCAGGCGGCGGCGATCGATTCGGCGGTGAACCGCGTGGCGGTCGCGATCAGATCGGGCTGCGAGGCGCCGCCGTTCTGACCCACCAGCGCCTCGATGAAGGTCCTGCCGAATTCCTCCCGTCCGCAGGATTTGGGAGGCGGGCTCTTCAGATAGGGGTGCTGCATCAGGTGCGCCAGCAGATCGGCCTGGACCACGCCCTTGCGGGCGTACCGGCCGCCGTGGTCAAAGGCCTCACGACCCCCGGTCATCCGGGTGACCAGCCCGTCGATCACCAGGTTGCCAGGACCGCTGTCGAACCCGACAAGCCGGTCCGGTCCGGCGCTTGCCGGGATGGCAACCAGGTTGGCGACTCCGGCGACGTTGATCACCAGACGGCCGCGCGATCGATTGCGGAACAGCAGGTAGTCGACGTAGGACATCAACGGCGATCCCTGGCCGCCGACCGCCAGATCGCGCGATCGAAAGTTGGCGACCGTGGTGACGCCGGTGCGCTCGGCGATCACCGCCGGCTCGCCGAGCTGCAGGCTGGAGCGGACGCTGATCCCGGTAATCGTCTGCGGGGCGGGCAGATGCTGGACTGTCTGGCCGTGCGATCCGATCAGATCGACCGTCTGCATGGTGATCCCTGCCTGGGTGACGACGTGGGCGGCGGCGCGAGCGAACAATTCCCCCAGAAGGACATTCAGGCGGCAGAGCGCAGCGGTGTCCGTTCCCCCCTCGGAACAGTTCAGGATCAGGTCGCGGACCTTGGTCGAGTAGACGAGGGTTTCGTGCCTCAGGAGACGCCAGACAAGCTGTTCGCCGGATCCCCGGACGTGAACCAGTGCGGCGTCCACCCCGTCGGCCGAGGTTCCGGACATGATGCCGACGATCAACCGCTCGGGTTTTGCCGCGATTTCCGCGAGTTTCTTCAGCATGAATGGAACCGGCTGTGCCGGCGGGACTTACCGGAACAGGGCGGCAGATGGTAGCGGAAACGGTCCCGGCGATCAACGCATGTTGAAGGAGGCCGCTCCGTGCCCTATAATTCTCCGCGTGCTGCGGGGCGACCTAACTTGTTGATCAATAAAAAGATGGCCCTGGCCGCCGTCTTCCTGGCGGGGATCGCGGCCGGTGCCGCCCCCGCCCGGGCGGGGGCCGCGGCGTCCTACGATCGAGTCGTAATCCTGGGGTTCGATGGCGCCGATGCGGCGCTGGTCGAAACCTACATGGCTGAAGGGCGCCTCCCGAACCTCTCGCGGTTGCGCGCCGGAGGGTTCTATGCTCCGCTCCGGAGCACCAATCCCCCGCAGACGCCGGTGTCATGGGCCTCCTTCAGCACCGGCTTGAATCCCGGCCGCACCCAGATCTTCGATTTCCTGCGACGCACCGAAGGGACCTACCTGCCGGATTTTGCCATGCTGCGGGAAGGACGGCGGCGCTTTGCCTTCGGCGCCCGCAACCCCTCGGTGTTCGGTGGCCTTGCGACGCTCCTCGGCATCCTGCTGGGAGGGGGCGCGGCACTGGTCGCCCGTCGCGGGCGATGGTTCGCCATGGCCGGATCGCTCTTGGGCGCCCTCATACTCGGCGGCACGACGACGCTGGCGGCAGCGCGCTGGCTGCCACGCGAGGTGCCGACCGCGATCAACGCCCGGCAGGGGGTGCCGTTCTGGCAGACGGCGGCGGATGCGGGGATCAAAGTCCGGGTGCTGAACGTCCCGGCAACCTTTCCCGCCGAGGAGCACGAACACAGCGAACTGTTGTCGGGACTCGGTGTTCCCGATATGCGTGGGCGCATCGGTTCGCCGTCGATCTTCACGTCCGATGCGACGCTGCGAATGACCGACAACCAGTTCAGCGTCGAGATCGTGCGTCTGCCGGCGCGCCGGGGCCGGATCGCCACCGCGATCGCCGGCCCGATCAACAAGCCGTTTTACGATTACGTCCTCGACGAAGCGGCCGGCAACCTGGCCGGCGCCGAACGACGCGCCGCCCGGGAGGACGCCGAGAAGCGCCTGCAGGCGGGCGGCGTGCGCCGCCGGCTCGACACCGCGTTCCATCTCGAGGCGACGGACACGGACGTGACCATCGATCTGGCGGGGAAACGCCAGACGCTGCGGCCGGGCGCATGGAGCGACTGGTTCGTCGTGCCGATCGCCGTCAACCCCCTGGTGAACCGCGTGGCGCCGCTCAATGGGATCGTCCGCTTCAAGCTGCTGGCCATCGATCCGGAACTGAAGCTCTACGCCACGCCGCTCAACTTTCACCCCGAATGCCAGCCGGTTCCGTTCAGCGCGCCGCGCCGGTTCGCACGCGACCTGATGCGCGAGTTCGGTCTCTTCAAGACGCTGGGCTGGCCGATCGACACCTGGTCGCTGCCCTCGGGCCTCACCGATGAACGACACTTTCTCGAGGACATGGAGGCGACCGCGGACTTCCAGCAGCGCGTCATGGAGAGTTTCCTCGACCGATCCGACGCCGGGCTCTACGTCCAGGTCTTCGATTTCCCCGATCGTGTCGGCCACATGCTCTGGCGGCTCCACGACCCGGGTCATCCGCTCTACGACGCCGCGCTGGCGGCGCGCTACGCCGGCGAGATTCCCAAGGCCTACGAGCGCATGGATCGCATTGTCGGCGAGGCGATCCGGCGGCTGCCGCCGCGTACGGCGCTCCTCGTCCTGTCGGACCACGGGTTCGCGTCGTTCCGGCGGGGGATCAATTACAACACCTGGCTGGTGAAGAACGGCTTCATGACCCTCAAGCAGGGGTCGAACACTGGCGGCAAGACCCTCGAGGACCTTTTCGACCGGGGCGAACTGGG
Source organism: Acidobacteriota bacterium (assembly GCA_031394595.1). Taxonomy (GTDB): domain Bacteria; phylum Acidobacteriota; class Polarisedimenticolia; order Gp22-AA2; family Gp22-AA2; genus JANNTZ01. The sequence continues at coordinate 14,039 of JANNTZ010000231.1, read as the reverse complement.
GGAATTCTTCAAGTACGTCGACTGGTCGCGCACCAAGGCCTACGCCCTCGGCCTGGGCAACATCTATATCAACCTGGTGGGGCGCGAGCCGCAGGGTAGCGTCGCCCCGGGACGCGATTACGACGACGTGCGGACGGCGGTGGCGCGACAGCTCGAATCCCTGGTCGATCCGGAGACCGGCGAGAAGCCGGTCACCCGGGTCTACGCACGCGAGGAGATTTACCACGACTTCGACCCACGACTGATCCCGGACCTGCGGGCTGCCAATGGCGCCCATTACCGGATCGGGTGGCAGACCGCCCTGGGCGAGGTCCCGCCGCAGATTTTCGAGGACAACCTGAAGGCCTGGAGCGGCGATCATTGCTCCAACGACCCGGCCCTGGTTCCGGGCGTGCTGTTCAGCAGCGTGCGCCTGGCGCGCGCCGACCCGGGGATCGCCGACATCCACCCGACGGCCCTGCGGTTGCTCGGGTTGCAGCCCCCGGAAGGGATCGATGGACGGACGCTCTACGAGTGAGGCGCGGCCGGCCGCGATGGCGGTGGGGATCCTTCTGATCCTCGGCCTGTCGACGCCGCCGGTGCGGGCCGCAGGTCAGGGGCCCGGCGGAAACGCCGGCCCGGTTCCGGCCACCAGCGCGGCGCCCGGTGCGGAGGAGTCGCGGCAGCGCGAGGAGGAACGGCTGGCGCGGGTGCGGCAGGAGATCGAGGACCTGAAGCGCCGTCTCGATCGCCTGGATGGCCGGGAGGGTTCCCTGGTGGACGGCATCGACGAGATTGACCTGAGGTCGGCCCTCCTCCGACGGGAGACCGAGGAGTTGGAGCGGGCGATCGACATGACCGAGACCCGCCGGGACATCACCGAACGCGAAGCGGCCGAGGTCGGCCGCCGGATCGGAGAGACCGAGGTGGTCCTGCGTGGCTGGCTGCGCGATGTCTACAAATCCGGACCGTTGCGCTACATGAGACTGGTGGCCGCCTCCTCCTCGCCGGCCCAGGTCGCCTCGGCGCGGCGGGCGATGGACGCCCTCAGTCTGGGGGAGGGGCGACGGCTGGCCGGTTACCGGGAGGATCGCCGGCGCCTCGCGGAAGCGGAGTCGCAGATCGAAGCCGACCGGCTGGCGCTCCTCGACCTGCGCGCGGACCTCGGCCGGAAGACCGCGGAGACCGGCCAGACGCGCCGGGAAAAAACCGCGCTGCTCGCCGATCTGAGGCGGCATCGGGCCTCGCAGAAGCGCATGCTCATCGATCTGGTCCAGGTCGAGAAGGACATCCAGGTCCTCCTGGAGAGCCTGGCACATCCGGGTTCGCAGGGGCCGCTCGGCTCGCTCGGGTTCGCGCGCTTCCGCGGCCTGCTGGAGTGGCCGGCGCGCGGCCGGGACGCGATGCCGTTCGGAAACGTGCGTCACCCGCGCTTCGGGACGGAGGTCCCGCACCCGGGGATCGAAATCGCCGCGCCCGAGGGGCAGGCGGTGCGGGCCGTCTTCGACGGCCGCGTGGTGTTCGCCGACTGGTTTCGCGGGTACGGGCAGATGGTGGTCATTGACCACGGAGACGGTTATCTTTCGATCTACGGCCACGTGGACGAGCGGCTCGTCTCCGCCGGCCGGACGGTGAGGCAGGGGGAGCGGATCGCCCACTGCGGGTCCGGGGGGTCGTTCGAGATCCCCGGCCTGTACTTCGAGATCCGGCATGACGGAAAGCCGGTCGATCCGGCCGGGTGGCTGCGCGGTGATCGCGTGGCGCATGCCGGTCCGGGCGCCCCGCGCGCCGCCGATCGCGGCCCGCGGGTCCGGCCCTGAGGGGAGGAGAGCGAACGATGATCCTGAACACCGAGCGCAAGATCCTGGTGCTGGTGTCGGCGGGACTGATCCTGTTCACCGTGTCCGGAGCGCTGATCGGGCGCGTGTCCGCGGTCGAAGGGACCTACAGTTATCTGAAGCTGTTCAACGAGGCGCTCTACCTGATCGTCAACAACTACGTCGAGCCGGTCCAGATCGAAGGGTTGATGCGGGGCGCCTACCGCGGCATGCTCGAGGCACTGGACCCCGAGAACGAGTACCTGTCGCCCCGCGACTTCCAACGGGCCTCCCGGGGAGAGACCGGGGGGCCGGCCGAGGTCGGGCTGGTGCTGTCGAAGCGGCGCGGCTACATCGCCGTGCTGAGTGTCCGGGCCGGATCCCCGGCCGCGGAGGCTGGCCTGGAAACCGGCAATCTCCTGATCACCATCGACGGGCGCTCGACCCGGGAGATGGGTGTCTGGGAGGCGACGCAGGTCCTGCGGGGTCGTCCCGGGACCCCCTCGGTCGTCACCCTCAACACGCTGGAGGCCGGCAGCCGGAAATCGGTGACTCTCACGCGCCGGATCCTGCCTGCGGCGGCGCCCGTGGTGAGCGTCGATCCAGGGGAGATCGCGGTGGCCCGGGTCTCCTCGCTCCTGGAGGGCGACGCGAAGCGGCTGGACCAGGGGATCGCCGCGGCAACGCGACGGGGCGCCACCCGGCTCCTGATCGACTTGCGGGGCTGCGCCTCGGGCACGCTGGCGGAAGCGATCGGAGCGGCCAGCATGTTCTTCAAGGACGGCAATGTTGTCAGCGTGAACGACCGGAGCATCGGCGACCGGGCCTACCGGACCGATGGCCGGAAGCTGGCATGGGAGCGCCCGGTGGTCGTCCTGGCAGACGAAGCGACGGCCGGTGTCTGCGAGGTGCTCGCGGCGGCGCTGCGCGACACGCGCGGCGTGCCCGTGATCGGGCAGCAGACCTGGGGCGATGGGAGCGTCCACGAACTTATTCCCCTGCAGCAGGGAGACGGCCTCTTCCTGGCCGTGGCCCGCTACACGTCGCCCGCCGGGAAGGACTGGCACGGACAGGGCCTCACCCCCGATCTGCAGGCCGACGGGGACCCCTCCGATCCCGGCGACCCGCAGCGCCAGAAGGCGGTCGATTACCTGAAAGGAATGACCCTCCAGGCCGTTCGGCCGGCCGCCTGATCGCCCGAAACACTCTGGTTTCATGGACGGTCCGGGTGGGAGGCCCTATATTGAGTCTTCGGCCCGGAGGACCGGAAGGGCGATCGTCGGATGCTGGCTGGGGCGAGGTGCGTCCCCGGCCGGACTCCGCAGGCGGGAGAAGCCGGGACATGGCGTTGCCGACCACGATCGGACGATACGAGATCCTCGAGGAGATCGGCCGGGGATCGATGGGAGTCGTCTACAAGGCCCGCGATCCGCGCATCGGCCGCGTCGTTGCGCTGAAGGCGATCGCCTTTGCCTTCCCGCTCGGTCCGGAGGAAGAAGAAGAGTTCCTGCAGCGCTTCTATCACGAAGCGCAGGTTTCCGGCCGGCTCAACCACCCCAATATCGTCACCATCTACGACGTCGGCGAGAAAGGGGCGGAGGGCGAGGCCTACATCGCCATGGAATTCGTGACCGGCACCAACATGCACGACCTGCTGGCCGGGGGAGGGCGTCTGCCGTTGGCGCAGGTGGCGACGGTCATGGAGCGCCTGGCCCAGGCCCTCGACTACGCGCACCAGTGCGGCGTCGTGCATCGTGACATCAAGCCGGCCAACATCGTCCTTTCCGAGGAGGGGCAGCCCAAGATCCTCGACTTCGGGATCGCCCGCCTGGAGGCCGGTGGTCTGACCCGTCCGGGCAAGTTTTTCGGCACGCCGAATTACATGGCGCCGGAGCAGGTCACCGGGTGCGCCGTGGATGGCCGCGCCGATCAGTTCTCGCTCGGGGTCATCCTGTACCAGCTGCTCACCGGTGAGCGACCCTTCATGGGCGACAGCGTGACCGCCATCTCCTACCAGGTGGTCAATGTCGATCCTCCTCCCCCTTCGAAGCTCAACCCGTCGCTGCGTCCGGTCTTCGATCGGATCGTGCGGAAGGTCCTGGCGAAGAGCGCCTCGGACCGCTACACGCGGTGCCAGGAACTCGCCGACGATCTCAATCTCGCCGTGGCCGAATGGCGCGAGGCCTCGGACCGGGCCCATCCGCCGACCCTGGTCTCCGCGACCCGCGGGGCAGTGCCGGAGGGGGCTCCGCCCGGAGGGGTGCGCGGCATCACGTTCCTGGCGCCGCGCTGGTCGCAGATCCTGGGACGCGGGGGATCGCCGCTCGGGATCGGCTGGATGGTGTTCCTCGGCTGCCTCGGGATCCTGGCGGCGGCCCCCTTCCTGGTTCAGAAGCGGGAGGCGCAGGGCCGCGCCACCGGACAGCCGGTCGGCATCCTCACGACCCCCTGGATCCCGGAGACCGTGCCGGCGAAGAACGAAGCGGCGCACCTCAGGATCAGCGTCAGCCACCGTTTCGCGTCGGCCCGGCTTCTCGTGAGGGTGGACGATGCCACGGTCATCGAGGAAGGCGTCAAGAACCGGAGCGGGAAAAAACCCTGGGCGAAGGAGATCGATGTGGAGCCGGGGACACGGCGGGTGGAGGTGCGGCTGGTGAACGGCGACGGATCCTTCGATGAGATCGAGGGGGTCGAGGCCACGTTCCGTTCGAAGGAGCTGAAGACCCTCAGCGTCTCCCCGATGCAGTTGCCGCGACGGCTGAAGCTCCGCCTGGAGGACCCGGGGGAGAAGCCCCGGTGAGGGCCCACGGAATCGGGCCGTCCATGATCCTGCTGCTGGCGTCGATGCTCGGTCCCGCGTGGGCCGCTACTGCGTCTCCGACGCCTGCGGTCGGGGAGCCGCGCCCGGACGCGTACTACCTCTACTCCCTGGCCCAGCAGGCGCTCCTCGGTCGCGACTATCGCGCCGCGCTGGACTACCTGACACGCGCAGCGGAGAGCGACCCCTCGCTGGTCCTCCTGCTGGACCTGGCGCGGCTGCGCTACAACCTGGGAGACCTGGATGGCGCGACGACGCTCGGTGCGCACCTGGCCGGCAGCGACGACCGCGCCGGCCGCGCGGCGGCGCACCGCCTGCTGGCAGAGGTGGCGATCGCGAAGGTCCGCGATTCCCAGGATGCGGAGGAAAACCTGTCCCGGGCAGTGACCCACTACGAGGCAGCGCTCCGTGACGAACCCGGACACCCCGGGACCCTGGAATCCCTGGCGGAACTGCTGTATCACACCGGGCGGGCGGCGGCTGCCGCCGACCTGCTTCAGGGCGAGGCCCGCCGCGGTCCGCTCGACCCGTCCCTGGCCCTTCTCCTCGGCAAGGCTGCCGCACGCGCCGGACGTCCGAAGGATGCCGAAGCGGTCCTGCGCGACCTGGTGCACCGCGATCCCACGAACCTCGAAGCCGCCGATGCCCTGGCGACCCTCCTGGAGCAGGATGGTCGTCTGGCAGCGGCGATCGCGGTCTACGCGGCGGCGCTTCCCGACGAGGGACCGGGCCGGGCCTACGGCCGGTCGCGGATCGGGGAGATCCGCATGCAGGACGGAAAACCGGACGAGGCGATCCGCGATCTCGAGGAGGCGCTGGCGATCGACCCGGAGGACACCCGCGTGCGGTTGCTCCTGGCGCAGGCACACGACGCGGCCGGTCACGTGGACCTGGCGCTGGCAGGCTACGCCAGGGTGGTGGCGGCCGAGCCGGCCAACTTGGAAGCCCGCCTGCATCACGCCCGCCTGCTGCAGGAGGAGGGGGATCAGAATGCGGCGCTCCAGGGGTTCCAGGAGATCATCGCCCAGGCCGCCGGCCGGGGCGCCCTGAGCGATCGCGAGGCGGCGGTCCTGGTGTTGGCGAACATCCAGACCGGATCGCTGGAGATGGGGCGCCGGCACTACGATCAGGCAGTGGCGGCCTTCACGCGCGCCCTCGAGGCGGCCAACGACCCCGACGCGGATCTGTTCCTGCTGCTGGCCCGCGCCAACCTCGAGGATGGACGGATCGAGGCGGCGGGGGTGGCGCTGTCGGCCGGGGAGCGGCGGCACCCCGGCGATCTGGAACTGGCGGCGTTTCGCGGCGAGTTGCTGATTGCCGCCGGCGACCGCAATCAGGCCCAGTCGCTGTACGAGACGATCCTCAAGCAGCGCGGTGATTCCGCCGAGACCTACGCGCGGATCGGTGAATCGCTTCTGCGTCGCAAGGTCTACGATCTTGCCGACCGGATCCTGCGTGAGGGGACGGCACGGCATCCCGAGGACGATGCGCTGGCGTTCGCCCATGGCGCGGTGCTGGAGCGAATGGGGCGTCTGCGCGACGCCGAGCGGCTTCTCGACCACGCCATCAAGTTGAACCCGAAGAACGCCATGGCGCTCAACTACCTGGGTTACATGCTCGCCGACCGCGGTCTCCGGCTGCGTGACTCGGTCGAGCTGGTGCAGCGTGCCTTGGCGATGGATCCCCGGAACGCCGCCTACCTGGACAGTCTGGGGTGGGCGCAGTTCAAGCTGGGGCAGTTCGGCCCGGCCGAGGAGAGTCTGCGCCAGGCGAAGCGCTACGACGGGGCCGACCCAACCATCCGGGAGCACTTGGGTGATCTGCTGATGCGGACCGGTCGACCGGGCGAGGCGGTGCAGGAGTGGGAGGCGGCGATCGAACGCGGCCACGAGGATCCGGAAAAGATCCGCACCAAGATCACCGGTGCCCGACAGGCGTCACGGGCCGTTCCTTGAACGGATCGAAACGAGTTCCGACGATCCTCGCGGTGGTCCTGGCGATCACCGGGCTGGCGCTGTTGGCCGCCGGCTGTGCCGCCGGTCCGGCGCCAGCCGTGGAACCGGCCGCCCCGGCGCCGTCCGGCTATCGCGCCCTGTTCCGCGCCGAAATCCGGCGGGGTGATGAGCGGGCCCGATTCCGGATCGCCGCCGCCCTGCTGCCCCCTGACCGCGTGCGGCTGGAATTCTTCGGACCGGTGGGAGGAGCGCGGGCCGTCCTGGTGGCCGACACCACGGAAATCCTGGCCATTCTCCCCGGCGATCGGGTTTACGACCGATCCCCGGCCACGCCCGCGAACCTGGATCGGATCCTCGGGCTGCCTCTGCCGGCCTCCCAGTTGTCGGCCCTCCTGATGGGGCGGCCGTTCTGCCCGGCAGAGTCCGTCCGGGACCGGCTGGAGACCCGGAGCGCCGCGACCTTCGCGCGGACGCTCGCCTGGCACACCATCGACTGTCCGCCCGGGGAGGTCCTCTATCAGGGGCGTGGCGAATCGCGCGGTCTGGTGCGCGATGCGGTGATCCGCGATGCCGGGACGGGTGCTATCATCCTTCGCGTCGAGTACGAGGGTGGCGGGAACAGGACGGAAGGTGTCTGGCCGTCGGTGCTGCGCCTGAAGTTCGAGCGTGACGGCGCCGAAGTCGTCCTGAAGGCGGAAGAGGGTCCGATGTCCGCCCCGGTGGCGGAGTCGTTGTTCATCCCGCCCGTCCCGCCAGGATTCGAACGGAAGAGCCTCAGCCTCTCTCTGTCCGCACCGGCCCTCCACGGCTCGGCTGCGGAAGCGGGGGAATGACCGGCCTCACCATCAACGCGCACGCCAAGATCAACCTGTTCCTCAAGGTGATCGGCCGGCGTCCCGACGGCTACCACGAGATCGTTTCCCTCCTGCAGACGATCGACCTGCACGATCGCCTGACCCTTGAGGCGCGTGCCGATGGCATTTCCCTCGAAGTCGACGACCAGGCCGTGCCGGCCGACTCGACCAACCTGGCGTGGCGTGCCGCCGCATCGCTCCCGGCGCCGGCTGCCGGCCAGCGCGGCGTGAACATCCGGATCGCCAAGCGGATCCCGACGGGGGCGGGGCTCGGGGGCGGGAGCAGCGACGCGGCGGCAGCGCTCGTTGGAATCAGCAGGCTGTGGGAACTCGGGCTGGGACCCGGGGATCTCGAGGACCGGGCCGCCAGGCTCGGCTCGGACGTGCCGTTCTTTCTCACCGGCGGCGCCGCCCTGGTCACCGGCCGGGGCACCGAGGTCCAGCCACTGGACGATCCGGAGGGCTACCGCCTCGTCCTGGTGTCACCCGGGCAGGTGGTGCCGACCGCGGAAGTCTATGCGCGCCTTGAGGCTCCGCCGTTGACATCCTCACGGGGAATCAGTAGGATACGGCGCTTCGCCTCGACCACCACAGCAGCGCTCCGCGGGGGGGTGGGGGTTTGCGTGCGCATGGGGAACGATCTCGAGTCCCCGGCATGCGGGATCTGTCCCGTCATCGGGGAGATCAAGGCACGACTGGTTCGCCTCGGAGCGACAGCGGTCGCGATGACCGGAAGCGGTTCGACCGTGTTCGGGGTCTTTGACGACTCCGATCGGGCGGCGCAGGCGGCACGGGTGCTGGACGGGGAAGGGTTTTGGGCGGTGACCACGGTCCCGCTCGGACGACCGGAGTACCGGAGGAGTCTGGGGATCGGCTGAATTGAAAGCGACATCGTAAGGGGGCGCCGGTCATGGAAGTGACCGAGGTCCGGATCTTTCCCGTCGAGGAGGACAAGCTCAAGGCGTTCGTTTCGATCATCTTTGACGATTGCTTCGTCGTGAGCGACATCAAGATCATCAGCGGCACCAGCGGGCTGTTTATCTCGATGCCGAGCAAGAAGAGAAAGAACGGCACCTTCCGGGACATCGCGCATCCCTTGAACAACGAGACCCGGCGCCGGATCGAAGAGAAAGTCCTGGAGAAGTACAGGGAGACCGTCGCCCGGGGTTCCGCCCCGGACGCGCGTGTGGGGGAGGGCGCCGGGGCGGTCGGCGTCCGGTCTCGGACCGACGAGGACGACGCGGAGAGTCCGGACGACCGCACACCTGCCTAGGCGCCGCCGCCGCGCTGCCCGTGCTGGGGCGTCGTCAAGTGGTAAGACACTGGACTTTGGATCCAGGACCGGAGGTTCGAATCCTCCCGCCCCAACCCGGCCGCGGGCCGGGCGGGCGGCTGAAAGAACCGGTATGAAACGCATCGATGCGATTGGCGAACTGAAGGTCATTTCCGGCAGCGCCCACCCGGCGCTGGGCCGCGAGATCTGCGCCGTCCTCGGAACGACGCCGGGCGAAATCGAACTCCGCCGTTTCGCCGACGGCGAGGCCTACTGCCAGGTCCTGGAAAACATCCGCGGCGCCGATGTCTTCGTCATCCAGCCGACCTGCCCCCCGGTGGACCAGAACCTGATGGAACTCCTGGTGATGCTCGACGCCTTCAAGAGATCCTCGGCGGCCCGCATCACCGCCGTGCTGCCGTACTATGGCTACGCGCGGCAGGACCGCAAGGACAAGCCGCGCGTGCCGATCTCCGCGAAGCTGGTCGCCGACCTGCTCACCGCCTCGGGGGCGGATCGGGTCCTGGCCATGGACCTGCACGCGCCCGCCATCCAGGGATTCTTCGACATCCCGGTGGACCACCTGTTCGCGGCCCCGGTCATGATCGAGCATGTCGCCAGGCAGAAGGTCCGGGACCTCGTCATCGTCTCCCCGGATGCGGGGGGTGTCGAGCGCGCCCGGGCTTATGCCAAGCGGCTGAAGGGCTCCCTGGCCATCATCGACAAGCGGCGTGGGGAAAAGGGCGAGCCCCAGGTCATGCACGTCATCGGTGAAGTCCAGGGCAGGAACTGTCTCATCGTTGACGATATTGTCGACACGGCCGGCACGCTGACCGGCACCGTGCAGGCGCTCATCCAGAAAGGGGCGAAGCAGATCTACGGCTGCTTCACCCACGCGGTCCTGTCCGGACCGGCGATCGAGCGGATCCGCGCTTCGGAAATGACGCAGACCGTGGTCACCAACAGCCTGCCGATCGACGAAGCGAAACGCAAGGCGGCGCGCATCACGGTGTTATCCGTGGCGGGCCTGCTGGGAGAGGCCATCAAGAGGATTCACACCAACTCCTCCGTCAGTTCGCTGTTTGTCTGAGCGGCGGGGGACACACGACCGAGGATGGATGCGATGAAGGAATTGATCGTCGAAGTTCAGTCGCGCGAGCAGAGTGGGAAGAACGAATCGCGCCGCATGCGGGCGCAGGGCATGATCCCGGGGATCGTCTACGGGGGCGGCAAGGACCCGGTGAAGATCGCCGTCAATCCAAAGCGGCTCCTGGAAATCCTGCGCTCGGAGTCGGGAGCCAACACGCTGTTCCAGTTGAGCCTGACGGGGAGTGACACGCGCCGCCACGTGATGATCCGCGAATACCAGGTCGACCCGGTGAAGGGGAGCCTGATGCACGCCGATTTCGTGCGCATCAAGATGGACGCCGCCATCGAAGTCGACGTGCCGATCCGTCTCCTGGGTGAATCGACCGGTGTCAAGCTCGAAGGCGGAATTCTGGAGCACGTCACGCGCCAGGTGCGCGTCACGTGTCTTCCGACCGACATCCCCGAGCATATCGACATCGACGTCGCGCCGCTCAAGATCAACGACAGCGTCCGGGTCTCCGACCTGCCAGCGGGGGCCAAGTACCGGATCCTGACCGATGCCGACCAGACGCTCGTCGTCATCGCCCCGCCAGCCAAGGAAGAGGTCGCGGCGGCGCCCGCCGAGGCGGCACCTGCCGCGCCGGTCGAACCCGAAGTGATCAAGAAGGGCAAGGCGGCGGCCGAGGACAAGGAAGCGGCGGAGGAGGGCGAGGGGAAGGACTAGGAGGGCCGGATCCAGGCTGGATCCGCGCGGTGGGGGCGGGATCGTGAAGGTGTTCGTCGGGCTCGGGAATCCGGGTGACGAGTACCGGTTGACCCGTCACAACATCGGGTACATGACGGCCGAGGAACTCGCCCGATCCCACGGCACGGGTGACCCGGAGCGCCGGGCCCGGTCGATCATCCAGTGGGCACGAATCGAGGGCGAGGAGGTTCTGGTCGCCCGGCCGCAGACGTGGATGAACGGCAGCGGCGAGGCGGTGGCCGCTCTGCTGCGATCAGTCGGAGCGGGTCCGGGGGACCTGCTGGTGGCATGCGACGACCTGTACCTCGAATTCGGGACGCTGCGGTTCCGGGCGCGGGGAAGCGACGGTGGCCATAACGGGCTGGCGTCGGTCCTGGAGGCGGTCGGGACACGGGATGTTCCGCGGTTGAGGATCGGAGTCGGGCCGCCCGATCCCGGCGTGCCGCACGCTGATTTCGTCCTGGCGCCGTTCCGGCGGCAGGAGCGGGCAGGGTTGCCGGACGTGGTCGAACGGGCCGCCGCGGGCGCCGCGGTGGCGCTGCGGGACGGGATTGCAGTGGCGATGAACCGGTTCAATCGCCGCGGGGGACGGCCGGAAGCCGACTCCTGAGGCTGGAGAAAGTGAGGGACGCGGGGAATGCTAAAGTACGAGACGATTTTCATCGCCGACTCCACCTTGACCGAGGCGGATATCGACGAGTTGATCAAGGCCTACGAACAGGTCGTCGTGTCGGGGCAGGGAAAGGTCCTGAAGGTCGAGAAGTGGGGTAAGCGCAAGCTCGCGTATGCCATCCATCGTCAGGAGGAGGGGTCCTACGTCCTCATGGTGATCGAGTGCCCGGGGGATCTGGTGAAGGAACTGGAGCGCCGGTACCGGATGAACGAGCGGATCCTGCGTCACCTCACGGTGCGCGTCGAACATGAGAGCCAGCTGGGCCCGTCGCCCATGATGCGGCCGCGTCCGGAGCGCGAGGAACCCGTGCCCGAGATGCCGGTCGCGCCCTAGAAGAAGGAGTCGTCACCGATGAGAATGCAGTCGCGTGGAGGAGGCGGGGGCGGTCGTTCCGGGTCCTCCGGCCCGAGGGGCCGTGGCCAGGACCGCAAGAAGGGGTACAAGAAAAAGTTCCTCTTCCGCAAGAAGAAGTTCTGCAAGTTCTGCGATGAGAAGGTGCCGTACATCGATTACAAGGATGTCCGTCTGATTCAGGCGTTCACCCCCGAGCGGGCCAAGATCTTCCCGCGACGTATCTCGGGCACATGCTCCAAGCACCAGCGCAAGGTGATGCAGGCGATCAAGCGGGCCCGCATCCTCGCACTGGTGCCTTTCCTGGCGGATTGAACCTGGCCACCTGCGGGCGGAGTGGGACATGCGCATTGTACTGAAGGAAGACATCGAGAACCTGGGGCGGCGGGGCGAAATCGTGCTGGTCGCCGAGGGGTATGCACGCAATTTCCTGTTGCCCAAGGGGAAGGCACTGCTGGCGACCGACGGCAACCTCAAGGTCATCGATCGGGAGAAGCGCCGCTACCAGACGCGCGTCGCGAAGGAAAAAGAGGAGATGGAGGTCCTGGCGCGCCGGATCTCCGGGCTGTCGTGCACGCTGGTCCGCAAGGTGGGTGAGAACGACCAGCTCTACGGATCGGTGACCGGCGCCGACATCGCCGAGTGCCTGGAGAAGGAGGGAGTGGTCATCGACAAGCGTCGCATCCAGCTCCAGGACCCGATCCGCACCCTCGGGATTTACAACGTCCCGGTCAAGCTCCATCCCGAAGTCCGCGCCGAAGTCAAGGTCTGGGTGGTCAAGGAGTGACGGAGTGACCGAGCCGGTCGTCGATCAGACCGTCCCGGACGCAGCTCCGGCTGCCCTCCCGATGGGGCAGGCCTGGATGGCCTGCGGTCTCGCCTGGCTGCTCCCGGGGCTCGGGCACCTGTACCTGGGCCGGCGGCGCCGCGCGGTTGTGTTCTGCATGGTGGTGACCGCGATGTTCGGCCTCGGCCTGGCTTCCGATGGAGCCGCGACCCTGGCCGACCCGCGCCTGCCGTTGACCTACCTCGCGACCGCCGACAACGTCGCCACCGGTCCGATCGAGGTCCTCAGCCGCAGGCTGACCTACGGGCGCCTGGTCTACCGGCTGCCGTACGACGAGGCGGACCCGGAACGGCTCGAGCTCCTTGGCCGGCTGCGGGTCAAAGTCGCCGCGGCCACGCACGAGTACGGCAGCACTTTTCTTCTGACCGCCGGGTTGATGAATATCCTGTTGATTCTCGACGCCTGGGACATCGCCACAGGGCGCAAGAGCTGACGGCGGCCATGATCCGCAGCCACTTCCTGAATCTCTCCATCTTCTCCATCCTGGTGGGGGTGTTCTTCGCTTTCCTGACGCAGACGGGGACGCGGGAGCGGCTGCGCGTGATGGTGATCCTCGGCGGCTCCATGATCGTACTGTCCCTTCTCGTCGCCTACGTGATGTACCCGTTCCCTTTCCGTTGATGCCCCGGTCCGGGATCCTGCGCCTTCTCTGGATCTGGGGCCCCCTGGTCGCCTACGTCTTCCTGATCTTTTACCTGTCGAGCCTGTCCTCGATCCCGTGGGCCACCTGGTCCCCCGATTACCTGAGCCACTCGGTGGAGTACTGCGGGTTGGCCATCCTCGTGGCCCGGGCCCTCAATGACGGTCTCGACAGGCCGGTGCCTCCCCGCCGGCTGGCGACAGCCTTTTTCCTGACGATCGCCTGTGCCGCTTTGGACGAGACGTGGCAGTGGTTCACCCCCGACCGCTTCGCCGACTATCGCGATGTGCTCAGCGATGCAGCCGGGTCGACTGTCGGGCTGGGGACTCTCCACCTGGCGCGTGGGGTTCTCGCGAGGGCCGGAATCCGGTGACCCGCGGCGGCGCCGACCTGCAGGCGACGCTTTACACCCGGCACGGTTGTCCCCCCTGTTTCGCGCTCCGGCGGCTGGCGCGGCGGGCCGCCCGGCGTGCCGGCATCCCGCTGGTGGAGCACGAGGTCAGCGGTCGTCCGGACCTCGAAGCTCGCTTCGGTTCGGAGGTCCCGGTGCTGGTGATCCCGGGCCAGGCGCCGTTGAAGGGGAAAGTCGGGGCCGCGGAGGTGGAGGCCGCATTCCGCCGCGCATCCGGAATCAATGAGATGCGGCCCTCGTTGTGGCGACGGTGGATGACGGCCATCGGAATCGTCCGGGGAGGTTCGGCGGCATGACACGCATCGCGGTGATTCCCGGCGACGGCATCGGCATCGAAGTGACCCGGGAGGCGGTGGAAACCCTCCGCGTTTCGGCGGAACGGTCCGGGCGCCCGATCGCCTTCGATACCCTGCCGTGGGGTGCGGACCACTACCTGGCAACCGGCGAGACCCTGCCCGCCGGGGCGCTCGAGCGGCTCGCCGGCTATGACGCGATCCTCCTCGGCGCCCTCGGGGGCCCGCGGGGCCCCGACAAGCGTCACGCTGCCGACATCCACCTGGGGATCCGCGTCGGGCTCGACCGGGAC
>JANNTZ010000221.1:0-9862 GCA_031394595.1 Acidobacteriota bacterium | reverse complement strand
GCAGCGGAGGCGAGAGGCGTAGCCTCGGAGCCGTCCCCCGCGGGTGCGCGTCCCGCTGCCGCCGCGCGGGGGTGACTTGGAACGCTCGATGGACGGTCGCTTGACTCCGCTGGTGCGGGTCGCGTATAAAACCGGGCTCCTGCCGTCCGGCGGCGGGGCGAACAAACAGGGGGCACGCGCGTCATGGACTGGCTCATGCACTGGCTACCGGAAGGGGTTTCCACCTACAGCGGCACCGTGGACGGCCTGTTCAAACTGATCCTCATCGTCACGGGCGTCGCCTTCGTCCTGACCGAGGTCCTGCTGGTCGTGTTTGCCTGGATTTACCGGCGACGCGACGGTCGGCGCGCCACCTACACCCACGGCAACAACACCCTCGAGCTGATCTGGACCATCGTGCCGGCGATCTTCCTGGTGTTCCTGGCGTTCGCCACCGCCCGCGGCTGGAAGACGATCAAGGGGACTATCCCGGCCACCGACGAGGTGGTGACCGTCACCGGCCAGCAGTTTTCCTGGGAGTTCCGCTACCGCGGGGTGGACGGCGCCTTCGATACCCCCGACGACGTGGTGATCAACGACGAGTTGCGCCTGCCGGTCGGCAAGCCGGTCAAGCTCCGGCTGCGGTCGAAGGACGTCATCCACAGTCTCTTCCTGCCTCACTTCCGCCTGAAGCAGGACGCCGTTCCCGGCCTCACCATCGAGGTCTGGGTCGAGCCGACGAAGACCGGGACCTACGAGATCGCCTGCGCCGAGCTGTGCGGGTTCGGCCATACGACCATGAGAGCCATGCTGTTCGTCCTGAGCGCGGAGGAGTACGCCGCCTGGCTCGCGGAAGCCCAGGCGGCAGTTGTCCCCCCGGCCGAGCCGACCGCCGGCGCGCCCGGCGCCACAGAAACCCAGCAGCAGGCGCCGCCCGCCTGAGGCCCGGAGGCCACCATGTCCGAGCATAAAACCCCGTTCATCCGCAAATACATCTTCTCCGAAGATCACAAGGTCATCGGGATCCAGTTCCTCTTCGTCAGCCTGATGTTCATGATCGTCGGCGGACTCCTGGCGATGCTGGTCCGGTGGAAATTGGGTTTCCCCGACCAGCCGGTGCCGCTGGGCGCGCACCTGCCGTTCCTGGCGGAGAACGAAGGGCACATCGGCGACGACGTCTACAACATGGTGTTCTCGATGCACGGGTCGGTGATGATCTTTCTGGCGATCATCCCGATCCTGGCCGGTGCCTTCGGGAACTTCCTGATTCCCCTGATGATCGGCGCCCGCGACATGGCCTTCCCGAAGCTCAACATGCTGTCGTTCTGGATTGCGGTGCCCGGCGGGATCCTGATGGCTTCGTCGTTCTTCGTGCAAGGGGGCGCGGTGCAGACCGGCTGGACCTCCTACCCGCCTCTCGCCGCGGTCGAGGCCTACACCGGCGTCGGGTTGGGCCAGAACCTCTGGATCATCTCGGTGCTTTTCCTCGGCACGGGATCGATCATGGGGGCGGTCAACTACATCACCACCATCGTCAACATGCGGGCGCCCGGGATGCACTACTTCCGGTTGCCGCTGACCATCTGGGCCCTGTTCATCACCGCCGTGCTTCAGTTGATGGCGACGCCGGTGCTCGCCTCGGCGCTCGGGATGCTCCTGTTCGACCGCACCCTCGGCACGCATTTCTTCGCGCCGACGGGCGGCGGCCAGGTCCTCCTGTGGCAGCACCTGTTCTGGTTCTACTCGCACCCGGCCGTGTACATCATGATCCTGCCGTCGATGGGGTTTGTCTCCGACATCCTGGCGACCTTCGCCCGCAAGCCGATCTTCGGCTACAAGGCGATGGCGTTCTCGCTCATCGCGATCGCCGGACTCGGCTTCGTCGTCTGGGGCCACCACATGTTCCAGAGCGGCATGAACCCGGCGCTCGGCACCGCCTTCATGGCCTCGACCATGGTGATCGCCGTCCCCTCGGCGATCAAGACCTTCAACTGGCTGGGGACACTGTGGCGCGGGCAGATTCACTACACGCCGGCGATGATGAACGCCATGGCGTTCGTCAGCACCTTCGTGATCGGCGGCCTGTCGGGGATCTTCATGGCCTCGACCCCGGTCGACATCTTCATCCACGACACCTACTTCATCGTGGCCCACATCCATTACGTCCTGTTCGGCGGCACCCTGTTCGGCATCTTCGCGGCCATCAACTACTGGTTCCCGAAGATGTTCGGGCGGCTGATGAACGAGGCGGTCAACAAGGTCCATTTCGTGCTGACGTTCAGCTTCTTCAACCTGACCTTTTTCCCGATGCACATCCTGGGGATGGGCGGCCACATGCGGCGGATCTCCGATCCGAACCAGTATGACTTCCTCAAGCCGTGGCAGCCGTGGAACGAGTTCATCTCGATCAACGCGTTCCTCCTGGGGGCCACGCAATTCCTGTTCATCGCCAACTTCTGCTGGTCGCTGTTCAAGGGGAAGAAGGCGGATCGAAACCCCTGGCGCGCCAACACGCTGGAGTGGGTGGCAACCTCGCCGGCGCCGCACGGTAACTGGGGCGATCAGGTCCCGACCGTCTACCGCGGCCCCTACGAATTCAGCGTTCCGGGCGTCGCGGAGGATTTCCTGCCGCAGTCCTCGCCGGTATCCGTGCCCGGCCATGCTCCAGCCGGAGCGGCGGCGCGCGCCTGACCGGCTCCGCGCCGGGATCGCCCGGAGTCATGCCGACCCCGCCCCGGACCGTGACCGACCCCGGACCGGACAACTCGCGCGTCGGGACGATGGTCTTCCTGATGGCCGGGTCGATGTTCTTCGCCGGCCTGATCGGGGCGTACGTCGTCCTCCGCTACGGCGGACCTGTCTGGCCGCCGCCGGGGATGCCGGTGCTGCCGGTCGGTCTCGCCGGTGGCAGCACGGCGGCGATCGCTCTGTCGAGCCTGGCCCTCCGGCGTGCGATCCGGGCCCTCCGGGGTCTGGACGCGCCGGGAACCCGGCGCTGGCTGGGCGCCGCCGCGGGGCTCGGGGTCCTGTTCCTCGGGCTCCAGGCGACGCAGTGGTCACGACTGCTCTCCCGCGGCCTCGAGTTCGCGGTCACGACCTACGGGACGACGTTCTACGTCCTGACCGGCGCGCACGCTTTCCATGCGGTGAGTGGTATCCTCTGGCTCCTGGTTCTCGTCTGGCGCCAGCGGGAACTCTGGGTACCGGAACGGCGGCGTCGTGCGATCGAGGCCGGCGCCCTCTACTGGCATTTCGTCGGCGTGGTGTGGGTGTTCCTGTATGTCACTCTCTACCTCATTTAAATGTGGAGTCAGACGCGGCGCAGTCCTGGCGGCCGCGGGGATCCTGCTGCTCGGACAGGGGCCGGAGGCGCTGGCCCAGTGCGCCATGTGCGCGCGATCGGCGGAAGGATCGCTCGTGGGCCGCGGCCTGTCGATCAGCGTCCTGTTCCTGCTCGGCGCTCTGGCGCTGGTGGTGACCTGGCTCGTCCTGGTCGTGATCCGATCCCGGCCCGTCGCGACGCCGGAGCCCCCCGGGCTGCTTTCATCTGGGGAGGCGCAATCCTCATGATCCGAATTGGCCGGACGATTCGGAATAGCCGATTTCTGGCGACCGCTCTGCTGACGTCCGGTCTGCTGATCGCCTGCGAACCGGTGACACAGCCCCAGCAGCCGGTGGGTGAAACCCCGAAGGGCGGCCCGATGCAGCAGGTGGGCGAGGGCGAGGGCCTGGTCTCGATCATCGCCTGGGCCGGGTACATCGAACGGGGCGAGACCGACAAGGGCTACGACTGGGTGACGAGCTTCGAGCAGGAAACCGGCTGCCGTGTCAGCGTCAAGATTGCCGCCACCTCCGACGAGATGGTGGCGCTCATGAACGAGGGGGGGTTCGACGTGGTCACCGCGTCGGGTGACGCCAGCCTCCGGCTGATCACCGGCGGCCGGACCCAGGAGATCAACACCGGACTCATCCCGTCCTGGGGCACGGTGGACGCCCGCCTGCAGAACGCCCCCTGGCACACGGTGGACGGCAGGCACTATGGCGTGCCCTACCAGTGGGGATCCAACGTCCTCGCCTACAACACCAGGGTCTTCCCGAAGCCGCCCGACTCCTGGAAGGTGGTCTTCGAGGAGATGCAGTTGCCCGACGGGAAGTCGAACAAGGGGCGCGTGCAGGCCTTCGATGGCCCGATCTATGTCGCCGACGCCGCGCTGTATCTCATGGCCCATAAGGCGGAACTCGGCATCGCCGATCCGTTCGCGCTCGAGACGCCGCAGTTCGAAGCGGCGATCACGCTGCTGCGGGGACAGCGCCGGATCGTCGGGCGCTACTGGCACGATGCCATCGCACAGGTGGACGATTTCGTCAACGAGGGTGTCGTCGCCAGCAGCTCGTGGCCGTTCCAGGTCAACCTGCTCAAGAGCAAGGGGGCCCCGATCGCCAGCGTCATCCCGAAGGAAGGCGCGACCGGCTGGGCCGACACCACGATGCTGCACGTGGATGCGCCGCACCCGAACTGCGCCTACCGGTGGATGGAACAGTCGATCGCGCCGAAGACCCAGGGCGATCTCGCCGCCTGGTTCGGTTCGGTCCCGGCCGTGCCGGCCGCCTGCAAGGGGAACGCGCTGCTCGGCGAAACCGGGTGCGAAACGAACGGCGCCGGAAACTTCGACAGGATTCATTTCTGGCGCACGCCGGTCGCGAAATGCGGCGAGGGCCGCACCTGCGTGCCCTACCATGAGTGGGTGACCCGCTATATCGCGGTGATCGGCGGCCGCTGACGGCGCGGCCGCATCCGCGGCGCCGGCTCCGCCCCCAAGAGGCGACCACGTGCCGGACGACAGCCCGACTCCCGTCGTCCGCTTTCGCAACGTCAGCCGGCATTTCGGGGACGTGCGGGCGGTCGACGACATCAGCCTGGACATCCTCGACGGCGAGTTCTTCTCCATGCTCGGGCCCTCGGGATCGGGCAAGACGACTTGCCTGCGCCTGATCGCGGGGTTCGACACCCCGACCTCCGGGGAGATCGATCTGCATGGAGCGCCGGCGGGCCGGTTGGCTCCCTTCGAGCGCGACGTCAACACCGTCTTCCAGGACTACGCGCTCTTCCCCCACATGACGGTGGGGGAGAACATCGCCTACGGGCCGGCGATCCGCGGTGTGCCCCGCGAGGATCGCGAGCGGCAGGTCGCCGAAATGCTCGACCTGGTCCGCTTGCCGGGCGTCGCCGACCGGAAACCGGCGCAGTTGTCGGGCGGCCAGCGGCAGAGAGTCGCCCTGGCCCGGGCGCTCATCAACCGACCGCGGTTGCTCCTGCTCGACGAGCCGCTCGGGGCGCTCGATCTCAAGCTGCGCCAGCAGATGCAGATCGAGCTCAAAGGAATCCAGGAGCGGCTGGGGATCACCTTCATCCATGTGACCCACGATCAGGAGGAGGCGCTGGCGATGAGCGATCGGCTGGCGGTGTTCCGATCCGGCCGGATCGATCAGATCGGCACGCCCGCCGAGGTGTACGAGAACCCGGCGACCGCCTTTGTCGCGGACTTTGTCGGCATCTCCAATCTCGTGCACGGACCGGACGCGCAGGCGATCACCGGGTCGCCGGCGCCGTTCACCATCCGGCCGGAGAAAATCAGGATGCTGGCGGCGGACGTGGCCCCCGGACCCGGGGATCTCACCGTCGACGGGACGATCCAGGACGTCGTCTACCTGGGGATGCACACCCGCTACCGCGTCACGGTCACGTCGGGCGCGGTGCTCACCGTGGTGGCGCAGAACCGGGAGGCCGCGGCCGGCGACGTCCAGGCGCTGCGAGGCCATCCGGTCAGGCTTTCGTGGCCCCGTGACCAGGGCCGGCCGGTGGAGAACCGCAGTTGAAGCGGCGCCCGTTCGCGTCGTTCCTCTTTCGCCACCCGCGGCTGGCCCTCGCCCTGCTGATCCTGCCGCCGATCCTCTGGCTCTCGATCGTCAACCTCGGGTCGATCGCTTCGCTTGCGGTCCAGAGCTTCTTCCGCCTCGACGACTTCACCGGGATGGTGGTCCGCGAGTTCACCCTCGACACCTGGCGCCAGCTGTTCACCCCCGCCAATCTCGACATCATCCGCCGCACCGTGGTCATGGCGGTCTGCGTGACGCTGGCCACGGCGGGGCTGGCGTTTCCGGTCGCTTATTACATGGCGCGTCTCGCCACGCCGCGTGTCCGGGCCTTCCTGACGCTGGCGGTCCTGCTGCCGCTCTGGTCCTCGTACCTGGTGCGGGTCTATGCATGGAAGTTGATCCTGGCGAAGGAGGGGGTCGTTTCCTGGCTGTTCGATCAGGCGGGGTTGACCTGGCTCCTCGACGGGATCCTCGAAATGCCGCTGATCGGCGGACCGTCGCTGTCGGTGTCGTGGATCGGGATCTTCCTCGCCTTCACCTATGTCTGGCTGCCCTACATGATCCTGCCGATCGAGGCTGCCCTCGAAAAAGTCCCCGAGTCGCTTCTGGAGGCGTCGAGCGATCTCGGGGCGCGCCCGCGGGAGACGTTCCGCCGCGTGGTCCTGCCTCTCGCCTTCCCGGGCATCGTCGCCGGTTCGATCTTTACGTTCTCGCTGACGCTGGGGGATTTCGTCGTGCCCGGCGTGCTCGGGAACTCGAGCCTGTACATCGGGCAGGCGGTGCTGGCGCACCAGGGGACTGCCGGGAATATCCCGCTGGCGGCGGTGTTCACCGTCGTCCCGATGGGGATCATGTGCGTCTACCTGGTCCTGGCCCGCCGTGCCGGGGCATTCGAGGCCCTGTGAGGACGGTCCGGCGTCGCGCCCCATGGAGTCTGAAGGCCGTCGTGGCGGCGGTGATCCTGTTCCTGCACCTGCCGTTCGCGCTGATCGTCCTGTATGCGTTCACGACCGAGGACGCCTCCTACACGTTCCCGCCGCCCGGACTGACGTTGCGCTGGATCCAGGCCGCCTACAACCGTCCGGATGTCTGGGAGGCGCTCGGCCTGTCCTTCCGGGTCGGGGCCACGGCCACCGGTGTGGCGCTCCTCCTCGGCACCCTGGCGGCGGTGGCGGTCCACCGCAGCCGGTTCTTCGGCCGCGAGGCGGTATCGTTCATGCTCCTCCTGCCGATTGCGCTTCCCGGGATCGTGACCGGCATCGCCCTGCGGTCGGCGATCAACCTTCTGGACCTGCCCTTCTCGTTCTGGACCGTCGTCATCGGCCACGCGACGTTCTGCGTGGTCGTGGTTTACAACAACGCCCTGGCGCGTCTGCGCCGCACCGCGCCCTCGCTTCTCGAGGCCTCGATGGACCTGGGGGCGACCGGTGGGCAGACGTTCCGCCGCATCGTCCTCCCCAACCTGGGAACGGCGCTGCTCGCCGGCGGCATGCTGGCGTTCGCCCTGTCGTTCGACGAGATCATCGTCACGACGTTTACGGCGGGACAGCAGAGCACGCTGCCGATCTGGATCTTCACCCAGATGACCAAGCCGCGTCAGCGGCCGGTGACCAACGTCGTCGCCGTGTTCGTGGTGCTCCTCACCACGATCCCGATCCTGCTCGCCCACCTTCTGACCCGCCGCGACGACGATCGGCCTTGACACCGTGAGCAACCTCAAGAGCGCCGTCCCCGCGGCCGAGCTCCGCATCCGACCCCACGTGCGGGAGACCCCGGTCGAGCACTCGATCGCCATCAGCGGGATGGGCGGCGGGCGCGTCTTTCTGAAACTGGAGAACCTCCAGACGACGGGGTCATTCAAGCTGCGGGGGGCGATGAACAAGCTGCTGTCGCTGACACCGGAGGAAGCCGGACGCGGCATCGTGACGGCGTCGTCGGGCAACCACGGCGCGGCGGTGGCCCTGGGGCTCCGGCAGCTCGAGCGGCGCGGGCTGATCTTCGTCCCCGACAACGCCTCGCCCGCCAAGGTGGCCAACATCCGGGGCTACGGGGCCGAGGTGCGGACGTACTCGGACGATTCGGGGATCACCGAGGTGCACGCGCGGCAGTACGCCGCCGACCACGGCATGGTCTACATCTCCCCCTACAACGACCCGGTCATCGTCGCCGGGCAGGGGACGATCGGCGCCGAGCTGGCGCGGCAGCTCGACACCATCGATGCGCTGTTCGTGGCCATGGGGGGCGGTGGTCTGATCGCCGGGATCGGCGGGTTCCTCAAGGAGATCGGCCGGCATGTCGAAGTGGTCGCCTGCTCCCCGGAGAACTCGGCGGTCATGCACCATTCCGTCGCCGCCGGGCACATCGTGACGATGGCCTCGCGACCGACCCTCTCGGACGGCACGGCGGGCGCGGTCGAGAAGGATGCCATCACCTTCGACCTCGTGCGCCGGTACGTCGACCGCTACGTCCTGGTGTCGGAGGAGGAGATCGCCGCCGCCATGCGGCTGGTCATCGACCGGCACCACACACTCATCGAAGGGGCGGCCGGGGTGGCGGTCGCCGGCTACCTCAAGGAGAAGGACCGCTACGCGGGCCGCGACGTAGTGATCGTCCTGTGTGGCGCGAACATCGCCCGTGATCGGCTCAAAGAGATCCTCTAGCCGCTGACGGCCAGCAGGATCTCCTTGCCTCGGAAGACGTCGGAATCGAGGAAGAAGACGGTCGCGGTGCCGGCATCCTCGGAGACCTCGACCTTGAAGTCCCGGCCTTCCTGGAAGATCGACGGCAGCACCCGGATCCGGTCGATCTTCTCGAGACCGAAACGGCCGGGGTAGAGGGTGATCTTGGTCGCCTGGCGCAGATCGAGCGCCGAGTCGAACCGGATCCCCTTCACGTCCTGCACCCGCTTGAGGACCGGCGACAGGACCTTCTGGTCCTTCAGGTCCCGGGTGCTGGCGGCATGATAGAAGACACTGTTCTCCTTGAACGCCAGGTCGCCCGACAGCCGGGTGACGTTCGACTGCAGCGTCGCGTTGCGGGCCTCGAGACCGGCGTTGGCCGACTCGAGCTCGGTCCGGCGCTGGCTCAGGGTCGCGATGTCCCCCTCGAGCCCTACCTTGATCTGCTCCAGCTCGGTGACGGACGCCAGCGCCTTGTCGCGCTCGGTCACCAGCTCGCGTTTCTGCGCCCGGCGCAACGCCAGCGGCGTGATCTTCGCGTCTCCCTGCGTGACATAGGTGCGGAACGACGCCGGCTCCGGGTCGTAGGCGAACCAGACCTTGTTGCCGGGAACCAGCTCGTCGGTCCGATCCACACCGGCCAGGATCTCCTTCGCTTTCGCCTCGTCGAGACCGGCGTCCGTGCGCAGGTAGTCCATGGCGAGCCCGCTATGCGTGTCGCCGGCCTTCGCCACGACGTACTTGTCGGTCAGCCGCTGCTCGAGCCGGGCGATCTTCTCCTGCAGGCTGCGAAGTTGGTCGAGGTCGGCGATGATCCGCTCCAGCAGCGACCGGTAGGAGACGTCCCTCTCGTCGGCCAGCATCTGGTTCAGGATGTCGCGCTGAGCCTGGTTCAGATCCTCCGAGAAGATCTCGCTGAACTGGATCGTCCGATCGCCTTCCTTGCGGGAAGCGTTGAACGTGTCGATCCGCTGGATCATATCCTGCGTCGCCAGATCCACCCGGTCCTTGTGCGCCTTCAGTTCGACGAGCAGCGCCTCGGGGGTCGAGGGGACCGGCCCGGACAGACGCTTTGGCCCCGGGTCGGCGGTGCAGGCCAGGGACGCTGCGATCAGGACGACGGCGACGAGCGCCAGGGCAGTGCCGCGCCCGCCCGCCAGGGCCGTGCTGCAAGTCGGTGCATTCGGTGCAATCCGCATGGGACCTCCCTTTGCGATGAACGATGGATGCCCGGAATCCGCAGGCTGATGGACTTTGCGTATTTGATCGGGGAGATCGCACCTGGCGCCTGAAGGCGCGGCAACATACGGCGAAGGCCACCTGCATGG
>JANNTZ010000215.1:0-3126 GCA_031394595.1 Acidobacteriota bacterium | reverse complement strand
GAACAATACATCCACTTCGGGGGATACCCCGGCGCGGCGCCACTGGTGAGCGATCCCCAGCGATGGCGGGCCTACATTCTCGACTCGCTGGTCGAGACGACCATTTCCCGCGACGTGCTCCTCCTGACTCGGGTCCACAAGCCCGCGCTGCTGCGACGTCTCTTCGAACTGGGTTGCAGCTACTCGGGGCAGATTCTCTCCTACACCAAGATGCTCGGGCAGCTCCAGGATGCCGGCAATACGACGACGCTGGCCCACTACCTGGATCTTCTCGCAGGGGCGGGCATGCTGGTCGGTCTGCAGAAGTACGCCGGCAGCGTGGTCCGGCAGCGCGGATCGATCCCCAAACTCCAGGTGCTCAACACTGCGCTGATGACCGCACAATCCGGCCTCTCGCCGTCCGAGGCGAACGCGGATCGTGAGTTTCTCGGGCATCTGGTGGAGTCGGCCGTGGGTGCGCACCTCGCCAACGCCGCGAGCGCGGGTGTCTGCGAGTTGTTCTACTGGCGGGATGGGAACCGCGAGGTGGACTTCGTAGCCCGCGCGGGAAGGAAGGTCGTGGCCATCGAGGTCAAGAGCGGCCGCTCGCGGGACAAGCAACCCGGCATGGCGGCGTTCACCGAAGCGTTCCGTCCGACGCGCAAGCTGCTGGTCGGCGGCGACGGCATCCGGGTCGAGGAGTTCCTCTCGAGACCCGTCGAGCATTGGGTGCAAGGGTGACGGGCGGGCGTTCGAAGACGGAAGGCCGCATGCCGGTCCTGTTTGTGGGGCACGGCAACCCGATGAACGCCATCGAGGACAACAAGTTCTCGCGTGCGTGGCGGGACCTGGGGAAGCGGCTGCCGCGGCCGAAGGCGATCCTGTGCGTCTCGGCGCACTGGGAAACCGACGAGGTCCTGGTGACGGCCTCGGAGCGGCCGGAGACCATCCACGATTTCCACGGGTTCCCGAGGACGCTGTTCGGGGTGCGATACCCGGCGCCCGGTGACCCGCGGCTGGCGCGGCGGGTCGTCGACTTGATCGGCGCCGCCGGGTTGCGAGTGGGCGACGGCCCAGGCGCCGGGCTGGATGACCGGCGCGGTCTCGATCACGGCGCCTGGAGCGTCCTGATCGCGATGTATCCGGAGGCCGATGTCCCGGTGGTTCAACTGAGCCTCGCCTCCCGCCGGCCGGCGGCGTTCCATTACGAACTCGGCAAGGAGCTGGCGCCGCTGCGCGACGAGCAGGTGCTGGTCATCGGCAGCGGCAACGTCGTCCACAATCTCGCGCGCTTCGACTACGACAAGAGCGAGGCGGACGACTGGGCCGCCCGCTGCGACGCCGAAATCCGGCGGCGCATCCTGGCGCGCGACCACGAGGCGCTGATCGCCTGGCAGATGCTGGATGCCGACATGCGGCTTGCCATCCCGACCCCGGAGCACTACCTGCCGCTCCTTTATGCCGTCGCGCTGCACGAGAAGGACGAGCCGATCTCCCTCTTCAACACGAAGGTCATGAGTGCGATCTCGATGACCTCGGTACTGATCGGGGGAACGGTTTAGAGGGAGGACCCCTTGTTGATTCGTTGGCTGCGCGCGGTGATCGCCCTGCCCGGCACCGTCCTGTTCGTCATCCCCCTGGTCCTGCTTCGCCTGACCCGGGGCCCTCGTTGGCTGGACGTCGCGACGTCACTTTCGGACCCGTGGCTCTGGGCGGCGATACTGGCCGGAATCACCGGCGCCTTCTGGTCCGCCTGGAGCATCGCGATGTTCGTGCGCTTCGGCGCCGGCACTGCGGCCCCCTGGGATCCGCCACGCCGGTTCGTGGTCCGGGGCTCGTACCGTCACGTCCGCAATCCGATGATCCTCGGCGTCTTCCTGATGCTGTTGTGCGAGTCACTGGTCTTCCGTTCGCCGGCCGTCGTCGCGTGGCTGGGGATATTCGTCCTCGCCAACCTGGTCTACATTCCATTCTTCGAAGAAAAGGGCCTGGAGAGGCGGTTTGGTGCAGACTATGTGACCTACACGCGGCATGTCTTGAGATGGATCCCGAGGCCGCGCGGGTGGCCGGCTCGGGGCGGCGTGCGCGATCAATCGCGAGGCAGCGAGAGGTCAGGATGACGACCGTCGGAGGTCCGGACTACACCAAGTGCAGCCTTGAAGAGCTGATCGATGTCCAGGATCGGATAGATCGCGCCGCCTACCCCGACAGGGCCGCGTCGCTCGACAAGGAGATCGCCCGGCGCCTCGCGGCCCGCCCGGGTGAGCCCGGTTCTCCGGGTGTCGGCACCGTCGGCTTGCGTCTCGACGAGCCGATCGCGGTCAAGCCGGGTCGGGCGTTGTCGATGAAGAACGCCGTCGGCTCCATCGCCGGGATGGTCATTGGGATTTCGTTCGGGGTCTATGGCTTCCTGAAGGGGACGGACGAGGGCTGGCTGATGATCGCCTTGCCCGTCATGCGGGAAGGACGTCTAAAGGATCGGCGGGGCGATGTCCCGCGTGGAGGCGAGGCGATGACACTGAGACGATTCCCCACACGACACGCAGGGACCCTCGCGGCGGTGTTCCTGGTCGCCGTCGCTTCCGCGGTCGGTTCCACCACGGCCGGGGCTCCCGCCGCCGCGAAACTGCGGGCCCGCGATCTCGGGATCCGTTTAGACGGGACACCGGGGCAGGCCAACGCCATCACCGACGTCGCCGGTGTCGAGGTCGGATACTCGACGCTGATCGCCGACACACCGTCCGGGGAGGGGCGGAAGCCGGCGGCGATCCGGACCGGGGTGACGGCGGTTCTGCCGCGCGGGAAGGGATCTTCGGTGCCGGTATTCGCCGGCTGGTTCTCGCTGAACGGCAATGGCGAGATGACCGGCACAACCTGGATCGAGGAGTCGGGGCTTCTCGACGGGCCGGTGATGATCACCAACACCCACAGCGTCGGGGTCGTCAGGGACGCCGTCGTCGAGTGGAGCCGGCTTCCGGGAAAGACTCCGACCCAGGATTGGTCGCTGCCGGTGGTCGCCGAGACCTGGGACGGCTGGCTGAACGACATCAACGGCTTTCATGTCCGGCGCGAGCATGCCTTCGAAGCACTTGACACCGCCCATGCGGGGCCGATCGCGGAAGGAAACGTGGGCGGCGGCACCGGGAT
>JANNTZ010000214.1:0-3360 GCA_031394595.1 Acidobacteriota bacterium | reverse complement strand
GCAGGTGATCGGCCCTTACGACATGGAGCAGGAGCTGGGGATGATCGGCGGCAACATCTTCCACGGCGAGCTGTCGGTCGAGCAGTTGTTCCACATGCGCCCGGCCCCCGGCTACGCCGACTACCGCACCCCGATCCGCGGCCTCTACCACGGGTCGTGCGCCACCCACGCCGGCGGCGGCGTCAACGGCATCCCCGGCTGGCAGGCCTACCGCCAGGCGCGCAAGGACGGCGCGATCGGGCGCTGACACCGGCAACGGGTTCAGGCCACCGCCGGTAGCGACCCCAGGCCGGGAGGTGTGGGCCCCTACCCCGCAGCCCGCTGGAGGGCGATGGCGCGTGATGCCACCGCTTTCTGCGCCCGCCCGATAGTCGCCGGCGCAAACAGGAAGGTGCCGCGCATCTCCAGGAAGGTGCTCCGGGCCGTCTGTGCCCCCGGCTCGATGAGAGTTTTGGCGGCCTCGTAGTCGTCGAAGGGGTAGGGATGCTCGAGCGGCAGGTTGACCCGCATGTACTGGTGGGGGGAGAGCAGCCGCCGGGTGATTTCGTGGGCGCTGCGGGCCTGGGCGATCAGCATGTGCTCGTAGAGCGCCGTCTTCCATTGCCAGACTCCCATCCGCCGCGCCTGCTCGAATGGGATCCGCTCGGCACGCTCGCCGGCCCCCACCGACAGGATCCGGACCTGTTCGAGCGGCTGCCGGAAGTAACGGACCGCCTCGGTCAGACCAATCAGGCTCGGGTTGTTGGCGTAGAGACCGCCGTCCACGTGGCTGTCCCCGTGACCCACGGTCACTCCGGGGAAGTAGATCGGTGCACTCGAAGTGGCGAGGGCGACTTGCCACGCCGGAGTCCGGCCGCCATCGGGGGAATCGACAGCATGGTCATCCTTCCAGATACGGGGATACGAACTGGTCAGTTCGTAACTGGGGATGCAGACCGGCGTGAGGGCATCGTTCAGGGTCCGTTCGCCGAACACCTGCCACAGAACCCGGGCGAGCTCGCCGTTCCGGTACTTGGGGCGGAACAGCATGCGGGCCCGGCAGGGGCGCCGGAAGATCCGCGGCCCGGCATCCAGGTAGAGATCGAGGACGCGCCGCGCCGGGATGCCGAGGGCTACGCCCAGCGCGATGATGCCCCCCGTCGAAGTGCCGACGATGAGATCGAAGAAATCGGCGATCCTCCCGCCCGCCAGCTGCTCAACGGTTGCGAGAAAAGACGCCGTGAAGATTCCCCGGATGCCGCCGCCATCCAGGGCGAGGACCCTGAAGACAGGCGGGTCGGACGTGTGGCGTTTCGACATGGCGCGGTGAAGAAAATGTAGGGCCCCTGCCCCGGATCGGCCACCGAACCGTCCGGAAGGCAGGCTTCCGCCCGCATCAGGGTGCGGAAAGTACCCACCGCCCAGCCCGATCTCGACGATCGGGTGACGGCCGGCCCGGGGTGATCAGAGCGATTCGATCTGGATCGATCGGATGACCCGCCGCCAGCCGACCTGGCTGCAGGAGGCGTAGAAATCCCACTCGCGGAGCGCCAGCGCGCGGGCTTCCTCGGGCCGGACGACGCCCGGGTACCGGAATTCGGAGAAGTAGCAGGGCGGTGTGCCAGGATTGCGGCGCTGAAACTCCGGTTCGGTGTAAGCGATGCGGACCCACAGACCGGCCATTGCCTGCAACTTAGTCCCGCGACCGGGTGCACGCCACCTGCTGATAAACTTCCAGCTTCACCCCTGCCCGGGCGTTGCAAAGAGGATGTCGATCCGTGCGCCGATTGTTCGCGTTGCTGGTCGCGATTCAGGCCGCCACCGGCCTGGCGCTCTCGTTCGAGGGTCGGGTCCTGCTTCCCGACGGCACTCCAATCGCCGACGCGACGGTGTCGGTGATCGGCCGGCCGGGGGCGGTGCGCACCGATCAGGACGGGCGGTTCGTCTGGCAACCGGACCCCCCGGTGCCGTTCGAACTGTTCGTTGTCTTTGCCAGCGGCCAGGCGATGGCGCCGGTTCGAGTCGAGTCGTTCCCGCCCGCGGGAGAGCTCGAGGTTCGAGTCACCCCGCTGATGACCGAGACGACGCGCGTCGTGACCGAGGCGGCGCCCCACATCCAGGCGCCGCCGGCCAACGCTCTGGCGCGTCTCGATCGGCAGGAGATGGAGGTCCGTCACGTCCCCAACGTGACTGCCGTCATTGCCGACCTTCCGGGGAGCGGGCAGATCGAGGAGGGCCAGTCAGCCGTTCCTTCGCTGCGCGGCATGGCGCGCGGCCGGACGCTCATCCTGATCGACGGGGCCCGGGTGACCTCCGAGCGGCGGGCCGGGCCGAGCGCGACATTTCTCGATCCCTTTGTTCTCGAGGATGTCCAGGTGGCGCGGGGCCCAGGGTCGGTCGCCTACGGGTCCGACGCCTTCGGCGGCGTCATCCATGCCCGGACGCGGCAGGCCGAGGCCGGGGCGCCGCCGGTCACGCGTTTCCGCGGGAGCGCCGGAACCGGGATCCCGGAACTTGGGGCGGCGGTGGAGTTCAGCCGTGGGGTGGGAGAGGGCGGGGTCCTGGCGGCGCTGCGGGCGCGTCAATTTG
Organism: Acidobacteriota bacterium; assembly: GCA_031394595.1. Lineage (GTDB taxonomy): Bacteria > Acidobacteriota > Polarisedimenticolia > Gp22-AA2 > Gp22-AA2 > JANNTZ01. Next base: position 792 of record JANNTZ010000214.1, on the reverse strand, counting down.
GCGATTTCGACAGCCCGGAGGGCGAGGTCGCCGACTCCGCCGCCGCCGATCGGGGTTTCCTGGCGCGCTTCAACCAGGAGATCGGTCCCGGGCGGCTGGCGCTCGGGTGGGAGTCCGATCTCGGGCGCGACATCGGCAAGCCGTCGGCTCAGTCCGACGTCGTCCGGTCGTTCTACCCGGAGGAGGATTCGCACCGGTTCACGTTTGGCTACGACCTCGACCCGCGGGCCGGGTTCACCGGTCTTTCGATCGAGGGGTCCTGGAGCCGTTACGACCTGATCACCGAGCGGCAGACACTGCCCACCGCGACGGCCGGTCTGCAGATCGGGCGATCGGACATCGAAGCCGACGACTACGGCCTGCGCGGGATCGCACGGCACCTTGCCGGCCGGGGGTACGCCGAGTTCGGGATCGACATCAACGGCCGGACCGGCTTGGCCGCGGACGACTTCCAGGCCGTTTACGACACCGGCGGGGCATTGGTCTCGTCAACCCTCACCCCGGCGATCGTCGACGCCGATCGCCTCGACGCCGGCCTGTTCGCGAGTGGCGAGTGGCCGCTGGGAGAGCGACTGAGCGTCGCCGTCGGTCTGCGCGGCGACCAGGTGACCACGGATAATCTGGGCGGCGCGTCTGGCGACCGATCGACACGCGAGGCGGCCTGGTCGGGGTACACGTCGTTGACCGCCGGGGGCGCCAGTGGCTGGTCGGGGACGGTCCAGGCGGCGCGCGGCTTCCGCGACCCGACCCTCTCCGACCGCTATTACGTCGGCACGACCGGCCGCGGTTTCG
>JANNTZ010000200.1:0-2121 GCA_031394595.1 Acidobacteriota bacterium | reverse complement strand
GTTCCTCGGGCGGTGTATCGAATAGATTGCGCTCCAGGACGACCAGGTCGGCGAGCTTGCCTGGCTCGAGCGAGCCGGTGCGGTCGTCCTGGAAATTGACGTAGGCGGCGTTGATCGTGAAGGCGGCGAGAGCCGCGGGGAGATCGATCCGTTCCTCCGGGATGAACGGTTCCTTCGTCTCCCCCTGCGGACCGATCCGGGTGACGGCGACCTCGAGCTCTTCGAGAGGGTTGGCGGAGGAGACGGACCAGTCACCGCCCCTGGTGCGCGACGTGACCTCGACTCCAGGCGCGGCTCCCAGGGATGTTCGAAGGTCGTGGGACCGGTTCGGAGCGGTCCACCCCCCGTCCTTCGATGGACTGAAGCGGTATTCGAAGTGTGCGAGGCTTCCCTTCGCCCGGCGCAGCCACTCTGTGTCGGGTGCCGCCGCGGCGAAGCCGACGCCGCCACTCAGGAAAAGAGCGATCGCGAAGACCGAACTGCGCGCCATTCCGTTCGTGCGGGGTCCCCCGGTGCCGCCGGCGAACGTTCTCCGGGATCTGGATCCAGTTTAACTCTCTTCCTGCGCCGACAGCCCTTCCTGGACGTACGCCAGGCATAGATCGGCGAGTCGAGCTCGGCGCAGTGAATCCTGAGCCGCCAGTGGAGGCCCTCGTCCATGCGGATGTGGATCTTCCGCTCTTCGTTCTGCTTGGGCACCTCTTCCGCGCGGCCAAGTTACAAGAGCGGTTGAGGTATACGCTGCCGAGATGCCCTTCGTCAACGGTGCGCGTGGCGCGTCTGCTGCTGACCCTGAGCGAGCGCATGGCCGATTCGGTGAGGACGGCATCCGGCTGCCGCTGGCGCTCACGCGGCAGGAGGTTGCCGACCTGATCGGGTTCACCCAGGAGACCGCCTGATATGAGGCGACATCCGGGGCCGGTGTTCGCAGGCGGACGGCCCACTCGCAGGCGCGCATGGGCCGGGGAGCGGCCAAGCGGTTGACCGGCAACGGATAGGGTTGAGGCCTCCCTCCCGGCGCAGTTCGTGCTCCACCGCGGGGCATGGCCGACTCCGCCTGCACCGGGCCCGCCGCGTATCGCCCGCGCCGCCCGCGGGACTCGCCCCTGTACCGGCTGGCCGAGGCGCACCACGAGACCTTCAAGCAGGTCTACGACGAGCGCTTCGCCGGGCGCTACGGCTCCTGGCGCGCCGAGATCGAGCGCACCCTGTTCGCCTTCCTCGACTGCGGAGTGGAAGAGCGCGGGTTCGCCCGGGTACGTTGCGACGCCTGCCGGCGCGAGTTCCGGGTGGCCCTCTCCTGCACGACCCGCGTCTTCTGCCCGTCCTGCCACGCCCGGCGTGCCGTGCTGTGGGCCGAGTGGCTCACCGGCGAGGTGCTCGCGCCGGTCGATCATCATCAGTGGGTTTTCACCTTGCCCAAACGGCTGCGGCTGTTCTTTCTCCATGACCGGCGGCTTCTGGGGGCGCTGTCGCGCTGCGCCTGGAGGACGGTGCGCGACCTGTACCGCGCGGGGCGGCGGGACCGGCGCGCCGTCCCCGGCATGGTGGTGTCCATCCAAACCTATGGCGACCAGGCCGCCAACTGGCAGCCGCATCTGCACGCCCTGGTGACGGCGGGCGTTGTCGATGGCGCGGGAGCGTTCACGCCGCTGCCGCTGCCCCCGGCCGCCGTCGCCGAGGAGCTGTTCCGGCGCCGGGTGATCGCGATGTTGCGGCAGCGCGGCCGACTCGAGGACGAGGCCGCGGCGGGGCTTCTGGCACAGCGCCCTCCGCGTCGCGCCGTGGGACGTGGAGGGCGTCGAGCGCTTGGGCCGCTACCTTGTGCATCCGCCCATCGCGTTGGGGCGGCTGCAGTACGACGGGACCCGGGCCACCTACCGCGGCCGCCACCTCCACCCGGTCACCGGCCAGGACCGTGTCACCCTCGACCCGCTGGAGATGCTGGCCCGGCTGTGCCAGCACATCCCACCGCCGAGGTTGCACCTCACACGGATGTACGGCGCCTACGCCCACCGCACGCGGGGGGCGCGGGCGCGGCGCGGCCCCGGGGGTTTCCTGGCCGCGCCCGACCGCGAGACGATCGCTCTGACACCCTCGCAACGTGAGCGCCGCCGGCAC
>JANNTZ010000189.1:0-16382 GCA_031394595.1 Acidobacteriota bacterium | reverse complement strand
GGGCGCGGCGTCTCAGCACCCGGGTGCTGCCCGTCTCCCGGCAAACGCTGATCGCGCGCCCGGCCCCGAGACAGACCTTGTTCGCGGTCGCCCGGAATCCTCCCGGAGGAGCGGCCCCCACCCTGCCTCCGCGGGGGTCTGCGGAAGCGAGCGGGGTACCCGCGCCTTTCGCGGGTCGCGAGCGCAGCGAAGGCGAGAGGCGTAGCCTCGGAGCCGTCCCCCGCGGGGGCAGGGTGGGCCGCGGCACTGAGGAGACTTGCGTGCCGGATGGGAGGGAAAATTGACTCGCCGCCGGGCGTGGTCTAGAATTTCGCGGCTTCTGGAACGCGCCGGGTGTCCGGTGCGGAGGGAATCCCGGCGTGGAACAGGACATCCGGCGTATTAATGACCTCGTGGCGCGCGAGGCGGTCTTCGTCGAGACGCTGGTCGCGGAGATCCGCAAGGTCATCGTCGGCCAGAAGGCGCTCCTCGACCGCCTGTTGATCGGGCTCCTGGGGGACGGGCATCTTCTCCTCGAAGGGGTGCCGGGTCTCGCCAAAACACTCTCGATCAAGACCTTGGCGGACGCCATCGACGCCAAGTTCCAGCGCATTCAGTTCACCCCCGATCTGCTGCCGGCCGACCTCGTGGGGACCCTGGTCTTTAACCAGAAGGATGGGCAGTTCACCCCCCGCAAGGGGCCGATCTTCGCGCATGTCATCCTGGCCGACGAGATCAACCGCGCCCCCGCCAAGGTGCAGTCGGCGTTGCTCGAGGCGATGCAGGAGCGGCAGGTGACGATCGGCGACACCACCTACCCGCTGACGCCGCCCTTCCTGGTCCTGGCGACGCAAAACCCGATCGAGCACGAGGGGACCTACCCGCTCCCGGAGGCGCAGGTCGACCGCTTCATGCTCAAGATCAAGGTGGACTACCCGAATCGCGTCGAAGAACGGGAAATCCTCGACCGGATGACCGGACCACCGCTGCAGCCGGTGAAGCGGGTGATCGGACCGGCCGACATCCTGAAAGCGCGCGCCGTCGTCCAGCAGGTCTACATCGACCCGCGCATCAAGGAGTACGTCCTCGACCTGGTGCTGGCCACCCGGCGCCCGGAGGACTACAAGCTGGACATCAAGGCCCTGGTGCAGTTCGGCGCCTCGCCCCGTGCCACGATCTTCCTGACCGTGGCCGCCAAGGCGCACGCATTCATCCGCGGGCGGGGCTATGTGACCCCCGAGGACATCAAGGCGATCGCCGCCGACGTCATGCGGCACCGGATCATCCTGTCCTACGAGGCCGAGGCCGAGGACGTCACCACCGAGCAGATCATCCAGCGAATCCTCGACACCATCGAGGTCCCCTGAGGCCGCGGAGCCCCCGCCGCCCCTGCTGCCCATGCTGCCTGCCGAAATCCTCCGGAAGGTCCGGCGGATCGAGATCCGCACCCGCCGCCTGGTGAACGAGTCGCTCGCCGGCGAATACCATTCCGTCTTCAAGGGCCGCGGCATGGAGTTCTCCGAGGTACGCGAGTACCAGTACGGCGACGACGTGCGGAGCATCGACTGGAACGTCACCTCGCGCATGGGACACGCCTACGTCAAGGTGCACGTGGAGGAGCGCGAGCTGACGGTCATCCTGCTGGTCGATTTCTCGGGGTCGGGCCAGTTCGGAACCCGGCGTCATTTCAAGCGGGAGATCGAGGCCGAAATCTGCGCGCTGCTGGCGTTCTCGGCGATCAAGAACAACGACCGGGTCGGGCTCATCGCCTTCACCGACCGGATCGAAAAATTCCTGCCGCCGAAAAAGGGGAAGGATCACGTCCTGCGGGTGATCCGCGAGGTCCTCTACTTCCGCCCGCGCGGCCGCACCACCGACCTGGGATCGGCCCTGGAGCACATGTCGCGTGCCATCACCAAGCGGAGCGTCGTGTTCGTGATCTCGGACTTCCTCGCCGAGGGGTACGAGCGGCCGCTGCGGGTGGCGGCCCGCAAGCACGACCTGATCGCCCTGACCGTCACCGACCCGCGCGAGGAGGAGCTGCCGCCCATCGGCTTGATCGAAATGGAGGACGCCGAGACCGGCGGCCGGACGCTGGTCGATGCCTCGGATCGCCGTGTCCGCGAGCGTTTCCGGCAATGGGCGGCGGCCCGTCGTGCGGGTCGCGAAGCGCAGTTTCGTGCGATGGGGGTGGACGCCCTGGAGCTGTTCACCGATCGCCCTTACGATGCCTCGCTGGTGCGTTTCTTCCAGAAGCGGGCCCGGAGATTGCAGCGATGAGGACGAGTTGGGGGGCGGTCCTGGTCCTGCTCGGCGCCTCCTGGGCAGGGGCTGCGGGCACGACGGGCGGGGAGTCCGCTGCCGTCACCGAAAGTCCCGTCCGGCTGGAAGTCACCGCCGACCGTGAGGCGATCACCATCGGCGATCCGATCACCCTGACGATCCGATTGCTGGCACCGCCGGAGGCGGTGATCGAGAGCTTTGCCCCCGAGGCAGGAATTGGCGACCTGGCGCTGCTTGGACGCGAGATCCACCCACCGGCAATCTTGGAGGATGGTCGTCGTGTCGATGAGCGGCTCCTCCGGGTGACCGCGTATGCCGTCGGGGGGCACGAGATCCCCGCGCTGTCGGCCGACTACTCTCTGCCGGGTGGCGGGCGCGGCACCGCGCGCAGTCGCCCTATTCCGTTCACGGTGGCCTCGGTGGTCCCGGCCGACGACACTCGACCCGCAGACATCCGCCCGCCCGCCACGATGCCCCTGGTGCCGCGCTGGCCCTGGATCCTCGCCGCCCTGCTTGCCGCCGCGGCGGCGGCCTGGTGGTGGTGGCGCCGCCGACGTGCCGTCCCGGAAGCGGCGGCCCCCGTCCCGGCCGGGCCACCGAGACCGGCCCATGAAGTGGCGTATGCCGGGCTGGAGCGCCTGCTGGCCGGTGGCCTGCTCGAAAAGGGGCGCATCAAGGAGTTCTACATCGCCCTCACCGAGATCGTCCGACGCTACGTCGAAGCCCGCTTCGGCGTCGAGACCTTCGAGCGGACGACCGCCGAGATCCTCGAGGCGCTCCTGGGCGCCCGGCTGCCGATCCGGGTGACCACGGGCCTGGCGGAGTTCCTGTCGGTCTGTGACCTGGTGAAGTTCGCCAAGTTCCTGCCGGACGCCGAGGCGACGCGCGTCACGGTCGCCCTGGCCTACCGGCTGGTGGACGAGACGCGCCCTGCCGAACCACCCGCCGTACCCGGGGCGTTGGCGGCCGGCGCGGGTCCGGCCGGCGCCGGTCAGGCGGCTGCGTCGGACGCGTCGGCCGGTTCCGCCGCCGGGGCTGCACGGGGAGGGCGGTGATGTTCCGCTTCGCGGATCCCTGGGTGCTGGCTCTGGTCGCGATCCTGAGTCTGTTGGTCTGGGACCTGGCCCGGGGGCGGCGGCAACCTCCGACCCTGGTGTTCTCCAGGATCGAGCCGTTCCGGCACATGCCGAGAAGCCTGGCGGTGAGGCTGCGGCATCTGCCCTCCATCCTGAGGGTCGCCAGTCTGCTCCTGCTGGTGGTGGCGCTGGCCCGGCCGCAGACCGGGCATCGCGAGGAGGAGGCGCTGACCGAGGGAATCCACATCGCCCTGGCGATCGACATCTCGGGCAGCATGCGGACCGAGGACTTCAAGCCCAAGAACCGGCTCGAAGTGGCCAAGTTCGTGGTCGCCGATTTTGTCCGCGGCCGGCGCAACGATCTGATCGGGCTGGTGGTCTTCGCCGCGAACGCCTACACCCGCTGCCCGCTGACGCTGGACTACGGCGTCCTCCTCGATCAGATTGCCAGCCTCACGGTCGCGCCACGCGAGGACGATGGCACGGCGATCGGCATGGGGATCGCCACCGCGGTCGCGCGTCTCAAGGACGTCAAGGGGAAGAGCCGCGTCATCGTCCTGGTAACCGACGGCCGGAACAACCGCGGCCAGATCGACCCGCTCAGCGGGGCCCGCCTGGCGCAGGCCCTCGGCATCCGGGTCCACACCATCGGTGTCGGCACGGAGGGCGAGGCGCCCTACCCGATCGATGACCCGATTCTCGGGAGGCGCTACATCAACGTCACCGCGGACATCGACGAGGAAACCTTGCAGGGGATCGCCGCGGAGACGGGCGGGCGGTACTTCCGCGCCACCGACGCCCGGGCGCTCAAGGGGATCTTCGAGCGGATCGACCGGATGGAGAAGACCGAGATCAAAGTGCGCGCCTACGTCCGGCGGACCGAGCGGTTCGCGGCGGCTCTCTATCCCGGCGCCCTGCTGATTCTCATCGAGCTCATCCTCGGGCACAGCCTGTTGCGGAGGATCCCCTGATGCGGTTCGCGGCGCCGGCGTACCTGTGGTGTCTGCTGGGGCTGCCGGTCCTTGCCTGTCTGTACGCGTGGGTCATGGTCCGTCGCCGCCACGTCCTGGCGGTGTTCGGGGATCTGCCCCTGGTCACCCGGCTGGTGCGCGGCGCCAGCACCGAACGCCGGGTCATCAAGGCGGTGCTGGTCCTGGTGGCCTGCGGCTTCCTGATTCTGGCGCTGGCGCGGCCGCAGTGGGGATCCAAGATGGAAACCGTCACCCGGCGGGGTGTGGACGTGATCATCGCCGTGGACACCTCCTTGAGCATGCTGACGGAGGACGTGAAACCGAACCGTCTCGCGCAGGCGCGGGCGGCGGTCACCGGGTTCCTGGACCTGCTGCACGGGGATCGTGTCGGGCTGGTGGCTTTTTCCGGCGCGGCGTACGTGGCCTGTCCCCTGACCCTCGACTACGGTGCCGCAGCCCTCTTCGTGGAGGTCCTTGACCCCGATCTGGTCCCGGTCCGCGGGACCGCGATCGCCGAGGCGATCCAGGTGGCGCAGCGCGCCTTTCCGGCGGGGGAGCGGCGCCATCGTGTCCTGGTGCTGATCACCGATGGCGAGGACCACGAGGGGGACGTCGAGGCGGCGGCCCGGGCCGCGGCCGGCGACGGCGTGGTGATCTACACGGTCGGCGTCGGGAGTCCGGCGGGCGAGCCGATCCCGCTGCGCAACGCGCGCGGCGATGTGACCGGCTATAAGGAGGACCGGGAGGCCCGCAAGGTCACCAGCAGGCTGAACGAGGCCGCCCTCGAATCGATCGCGGCGGGAACCGGCGGTCGTTACTTCCGGTCGACGCCGGAAGGGATCGAGCTCGAGCGTGTCTACGAGGAGATCGCGGCGATGGACCAGAAGAGTGTCACCGGCCGCCTGCTGACCGCCTACGAAGATCGCTACCAGATCCCGCTTGCCGTGGCGATCGTCCTGCTCGGGATCGAGACGGCGATCGGCGAGCGCCCGCGTCGGCGCAAGGTAACGGCCGGCGATGCGGTCGAGGCGGAGGCGGCATGAACAGGCCCCTCTCCCGCATCCTGTTCGCCGCCGGCATGGGGTTGGCAGCTGTCGGGGCTCTTGAGGCTGCCGATCGGGCCGCCGCGTCGCGCAACAACGAGGGGAACCGGCTGTACGACGAACATCAGTATGACGACGCGCTGAAACTGTATACCGACGCCCAGGCACGGCTGCCCAACGCGCCGGAGCTTCATTACAACATCGGGAACGTCCTGTTCCGGAAATCGGAGTTCGACAAGGCGGCGGAAGAGTACCGCAAGGCCGAATCGTCGCCCGACCCGAAGTTGGCGCAGCAGGCGACCTTCAATCGCGGCAACGCCCTGCTGATGCAGGAGAAACCGCAGGACGCGGCGCAGGCCTACATCCAGGCTCTGCGCGCCCGCCCCGACGATGCCGACGCCAAGCGCAATCTCGAACTGGCCCTGCGGATGATGCAGGAGCAGAAAAAACAGCAGCAGCAATCCGGGAAGCAGGATCAGGATCCTCAGGACCAGGATCAGCAACCGCCACCCCCCTCGGAAGGGAAGCCACCCGAACCGCAATCCCAGCCCCAAACGGCGCCACCGAAGCCGAAGCCGGGGCAGATGAGCGAGGAGGAAGCCCGGCGGCTGCTCGACGCGCTGCGCCAGGAAGAACGGGCCGGGGTGCGGAAACAGGCGCGCGCGGCGGTCCCCGACCGGCGCGATCCGGAGAAGGACTGGTGATGGCGCTCCGGGCGGTCTTCGTCACGATGATCGCGGTGGCCCTGTCCACCGCGGCGGCGGCCCAGGAGATCCAGGTCCGCGCCACGGTGGACCGCCAGGAGGTCGGCGAAGGCGGGGACCTGATCCTGTCGGTCGAGATCATCGGGCCGGGTATCGGCCAGACCGGCCCGCCGGACATGTCGCGTCTGGAGGACTTCGCCATCGTCGGCGGGCCGGCGGTTTCGCAGCGGTTCCAGTGGGTCAATGGCCAGACCTCTGCGGCCCGCACCTACCGGTTCGTGCTGCGGCCGAAACGCAACGGCAGTCTGACCATCCCGCCGATCGGCATGCTGATCCAGGGACGGACCTACCGCACCTCGCCGATCGACATCGAGGTGGTGCCGGGCGCCCCCGGTGGGGGACCGGGCAGCGGGCGGGCCGTGCCGCTGGCGCCGCCGGGAGGCGGACCGGGCCGGCCGAGACCGATGCCACCGGCAGGCGGTGGCAGCCCCGCACCGGTGATGTTGCGCGCCGAAGTCGACAACCGGAACGCCTATGTCGGCCAGCAGGTCACCCTGCGTGTCCTGCTCGACACGCAGACCGAGATCCTGAACCTCGGACTCAAGGAAACGCCGACCTTCCCCGGCTTCTGGGCGGAGGAGGTGAAACTCCCGGAGAACCTGGAGATGAAGCGGGTGCAGCGGGGCGATGCGCTGTACAACGAGTACACCCTGTTGAAAAAGGCGCTGTTTCCGGCCACCGAAGGACGGCTGACGATCCCTCCGCTGACCTGGCAGATCCAGGTTCGCCGTCGGAGCGGCGATCCGATCGAGTCGTTCTTTTTCACGCCCACCGAGACGATCGTCCGGAAAACCGACCCGGTCGTGGTGGAGGTCCGCCCGCTGCCCGCGGCGGGGAGACCGGCCGGCTTTTCCGGGGCGGTGGGGCAGTTCGGACTGCGCGTCACCGCCGACCGCAAGGAGGCCCAGGTCAACGACGCCATCGGGCTGACGGTGCGGGTGGCCGGAGAGGGAAGTCTCAACTCCGTGAACGCCATGGACCCGGGGGTGTCGAGCGACTTCAAGCGCTTCGAGCCGCGCGTGACCTCGGCGACGTCCTTCCAGGGAGACCGTCTGCGCAGCGAGCGGACCTGGGATTACGTCCTGATCCCGCTCGCGCCCGGAGAACAGACGATTCCGGCGGTCCCGTTTTCCTGGTTCGACCCGCAGAGCGGGCAATACCGGACGATGACCAGCGCGCCGATCCCGATCCGCGTGGCGCGCGGGCCCGCGGCTCCCGGTCTCCTGGGTCCGCTGGTCTCCCAGAGCGAGGTGCGGGCGCTGCGCCAGGACATCCGCTACATCAAGCAGGCGCCGGAAGGGTTGCGGGATCGATCCAGCCCCCCGCACCGCTCTCCCTGGTTCTTCGCGGCGCTCGGGGTGCCGATCGCCGTCGATCTCGGTCTGCTGGTGGCGTTGCGGCAACGGAATGCCGCCCGCGTCGGCTCGCGACAGCGGCGTGAGCGCCGGGCCCGCGGCATGGCCCGCCGGCGGCTCAAGGAAGCACGACGCAAGGCGGGGCCCGCGACCTCCCGCGCCTTCTACGCCGCGGTGGCGCGGGCGCTGACCGAGTACATCGCCGACAAGTTCGATGCTGCGCCGATGGGATTGACTCACGAGAAGGTCGAGGACCTGCTCGCCGCGAGGGGGGTGGCCGCCGAAGCCCGGTCCGGTTTCCATCGCTGCCTGGAGGCTTGCGATTTCGCGCGCTTCGCCCCGGCCTCGTCCACCCCCGACGAGATGGTGCGCACCCTCGAAAGAGCGGAGGAGACGATCGTGGCGCTGGAGAGGGAGCTGGCATCGTGAAGCGGACGGATGTGAGGCACCGCCGGCCGATCCTGGGAGCCCTGATCCTGCTGGCGGCGGTCGGCGCCGCGGGCGCCACGACACCCGACGCGCTGTTCGAGCAGGGGAACGCCGCCTACGAAGCCGGTCGCTACGACGAGGCGGTCGAGGCCTACACGCACGTTCTGGCCTACGGCGTGCAGGATCCGCGCGCCCATTACAATCTTGCGAATGCCCAGTTCAAGGCCGGTCGACTGGGGCCGGCGATCCTGCAGTACGAACGGGCCCTGCGGTTGGCGCCGGGGGACGACGACATCCGTGACAACCTGGAGTTTGCCCGGAGACTCATCCGCGACCGGGTCGAGGATTCCCCGGTGCCGTATCCGATCGCCGCGGCCCGGGGGCTCCTGGACGCCATGCCGGTCGGCCTGGTGACCGGGCTGCTCCTGAGTTTCTACTGGGTTGGGGTCGGCGCCCTCGGGGCCCTCTGTCTGGTCCGCCGCGAGGCGATCCGGCGGGGGCTGGGGTACGGGGCGCTGGGGGCTCTCCTGATCGCCGTTGTCGCCGCGGGGGCCCTCGCGTGGAAGGTGCACGACATTGAGGCGGACCATGCGATCGTGATGCGCGATCGGGCCGACGTCCTGAGCGGTCCGGCGGAGGACAATACCGTGCTGTTCACCGTCCATGAAGGGACGCGTCTCGAAGTCAGAAACCGCCGGGACGGCTGGATCCAGGTCAGCCTGCCGAACGCCCTGAGCGGCTGGATCGCGGCGGCCACCGTCGAACCGGTGTGATCGGTCTCTACGTCCACGTTCCCTACTGCAGCGTCCGCTGCAGCTACTGCGACTTCTACCTGGTGCCGGTCAGGGGCCACGACACCGGGCGGTTCGCCGCCGCGGTCGTCATGGAGATGGCGGCGGTCGCGGCCGCACATCCCGTCGTGGCTGACACCCTCCACCTCGGAGGCGGCACGCCGTCGATCCTTCCTGCCGAGGCGCTGGAATCGATCCTGGCGGCGGCGCGCGCCGGTTTCCGGATCGACCCCGGTTCTGAAATTGCGCTCGAGGCCAACCCGGAGGACGTTTGCGCCGAGACGATCGCCGCCTGGCAGGCGGCCGGGATCAACCGGCTGAGCGTCGGCGTGCAGGCCCTCGATGACGCGATCCTGGACCGCCTGCGGCGACCGCATACTGCAGAACAGGCGCTTGCCGCGGTGCGGGCGGCGAAAGCCTCGGGGTCGTTTCGCGTCGCCGCCGACCTGATCCTGGGACTGCCCGGCCAGGACCCGGACGCCGCGATCGACGGGATCGGCAGGGTGGTGGAGGCGGGGGCCGACCATGTCTCGATCTACCTGCTCGAACTCCATCCGCGGACTCGTCTGGGTCGGGCGGTCGCGATCGGGCGGATCGGACTGCCTTCGGATGACGCCTCGGCCGATCTCTACGAGCGGGCCGCCGCAACCCTGGCTGGATCGGGCCTGGAGCAGTATGAGATCTCGAACTTTGCCCGTCCGGAGCACCGGAGCCGGCACAACACGAAGTACTGGACCGACGGCGACTATCTCGGGTTTGGGCCGGCGGCTCATTCGTATTTCGATGGCCGGCGCTGGTCGAATGCCCCGGACCTGCGGGGCTACCTGGAGGGAGAAGGCCGGCCGGTCCGGCGAATCGACGAGCCGCATCGGCCGGAACTCCGGGCAGCCGAGGCGCTGATCGCCGGCTTGCGCCTGGTCGAGGGGATCGACCTCGACCGCCTACGGCGGCGTCACGGGGCGATGATCCCGCCGGACGACGACCTGTGCTTCGCCGGCCTGGTCGATCTCGGGCTCCTGACACGGCGGGGATCCCGGCTCTGCCTGACGCGTCGCGGACGGCTGCTGTCGAACGAAGTGTTCGAACGGCTGATCCCCGGGGCCGCGGCGGATCCCGGACCATCCATCGATCTCCGGGGTCAGTTCACGTAGCCGAGCGACCGGAGCCGTTCGCGCTGTTCGTCCCATTCGCCCGCCGACGGAAGGACCGCCCCCGCCCCGGGATCGTGATCGGTGAAGTCGGCCAGAGCGCGCCGCAGGCGGGCGCGCGCCCCCGGATCCCACTCGCCTTCGTGGAGCGCCCGGGTCTCCCCGGGGTCGGCCACCAGATCGAAGGTTTCGAACCGGTCGCCACCTGGGTGTGGGATTCGGATCAGCTTGAGCCGACCGTCGGACACGGCCGACCAGCGACCGGCCGGCCCGGGGATGTGGTAGCGACGGTTCTCCGGGTGGATCAATTGGAAGTCGGACTCCGCGAACACCAGGTCACGACCCGGGGCGGCGTGGAAAGGGAGGGGAGCGCCCGTCCCGGCCGGCAGGAACAAGGGCCGCCCGTCGGTCGCCGGCATCCGATCGAGATCGAGCAGGGCGAGGATGGTCGGGGCGATGTCGATGTTCTGTGCCAGGACCGGAACGCGGAGCCCCTGTTCCAGAGTCCCGGGCTTGCTGAACAGGAGCGGGATCCGCAGGCCAGGCTCGTAGAGGTATTCGCCGTGCGCGAAGTAGTAGCCATGCTCGCCGAGGCTTTCTCCGTGATCCGAGGTCAGGACGATCAGCGGTGGAACGGCGGCCGCACGCGCCAGGTCGAGAAGCGGGCCGAGGGCCGCGTCGGTGCGGGCGATCTCGCCGTCGTACAGCTCCCGGATCCGTTGCACCGTCGCGGCGTCGAGGTGACCGCCGAAAATCACCTCACCCTTGGTGATCCGCCCCGTTTCCAGGTCATCGTAGATCGCCGGTCGCCCGCTCGATCTGCCATCCGGACCCCGGTCGAAGGGTGGCCCGGGATCGTAGGTCCAGTGCGGATCCAGGTAATGGACCCAGAGGAACCAGGGAGTGCCGGGCGGCACGGTGCCGATCCAGGCGATTGCCGCCGTGGTGATCTCATCCGCGGAGTTTCCGTCCCAGCGGCGGGGTGGGTTGTCATAGAGGTCGAAGCCCTGCTCGAATCCCCGCCCGGGACGGAGGAACACATTGGAGACGATCGCGGCGGTGCGGTATCCGTGCCCCTTCATGATTTCCGCCAACGTCCGGTTGGTGGGCGGCAGGAATGAGAACAGGCCGCGAGCCCCGTGGCCTCGTGGGTAGCGGCCGGTCATCAGCGAGGCGACCGACTGGGTGGTGCGGGGGAGCGTCGTCGAAACCCGATCGAACAGGACTCCCTCGGCGGCCAGCCGGTCGATCCGGGGAGTGATTGCGCGTGTCGATCCGTAGCATCCCAGCCGGTCGGCGCGCAGCGTGTCGATGGTGACGAGCAGGACGTTGGGCGGAGGGGAGGACGGCGCGCAACCCCCGGCGAGCAATGCCGCCGCCAGGATGCCGGATCGGATCGGCCGCCTCATGCGGGGGCATTATAGCCGCGCCGTCATGTACCATGGCGTCGCCGAGGGGCAATCCGGCCCCGCGACACCGCGAGCCCCGACGATGAACCCGACACTTATCGACCTGCGATCCGACACCGTGACCCGACCGACACCGGCGATGCGACACGCCATGGCCGGGGCGGAGGTCGGTGACGACGTCTTCCGCGAGGACCCGACGGTCCGGCGGCTCGAAGAGGAAACGGCCGCGATCCTGGGCAAGGAGGCGGCGCTCTTCGTCCCGACCGGCACGATGGGCAACCAGGTCGCCATCCATGTCTGGACCCGTCCCGGCCAGGAAGTCGTGGCCGAGGAGCGCTCCCACATCGTCAACTACGAGATGGCCGCGATGGCCGCTTTCTCGGGTGTCCTGCCACGGGTGGTGCGTGGGGAACGGGGCATCCCGTCGGTCGATGAGGTCCGGGGGGCATTCCGCCCGCCACTCTACTACGTGGCGCGCACCGGCCTGGTCTCCCTGGAAAACACCCACAATATGGCGGGCGGGACCCTCCTGCCGCCGGAACGGGCGGCGGCGATCGCCGCCCTGGCGCGTGAGCGCGACATTCCCATTCACCTCGACGGCGCGCGGATCTTCAACGCGGCGATCGCCCAGGGACAGACGGCCGCGGAACTGGCCCGGCCTTTCGATTCGGTGATGGTCTGCCTGTCGAAGGGGCTGGGGGCCCCGGTGGGTTCGATGCTGGCGGGGCCCCGGGCCTTCATCGACGAAGCGCTGCGGGCCCGCAAGCGGTTCGGGGGCGGGATGCGCCAGGCCGGTGTTCTGGCGGCCGCGGGACTGGTGGCGTTGCACGACAACGTCGATCGGCTCGCCGAGGACCACGACAACGCGCGTCGGCTCGCCGAGCGGGTCGCGGCCACCGATGGGCTGGCCATCGATCCCCGGACGGTGGAGACCAACATCGTGATCTTCGAAGTCACTCGATCGGGACTGTCGGCAGCCGACCTGGTCGATCGCTGGCGCGAGACCGGGGTCCTGGCGCTGGCGGTGGACCCGGTGCGGGTGCGGGCGGTCACGCACTACGACGTTGACCGGGAGGCGATCGAGAAGGCGGCCGTCGCGCTGCAGGCGATGATGAGAGGGCGGCCCGGAAGCGCCTTGCCCCGGGCCGACCACCAGATTTAAGATTCGCTGCGGGTTCGAAGGGAGGGTGGCGTGGATTTCCAGCTCACCGAAGAGCAGGTCCTGACACGGCAGAGCGTCCGGGAGTTCGCCGAGAAGGAGATCGCACCCCGATCGGCGGAGCTCGACGAGACCCAGACCTTCCCACTCGACATCATGACGCGCCTCGGGGAACTGGGGCTGCTGGGCATGCAGTTCCCCCCGGAGTACGGTGGCGCGGGGATGTCGTGCGTGGACTATGTCCTGGCGATCGAGGAGATTGCCCGGGTGGATGGCGCCATCGGCCTGTCGGTCGCGGCGCACAATTCGCTCTGCGCCAACCACATCTTCATCGCCGGCACCGAGGACCAGAAGTGCCGTTACCTTGTCCCGCTGGCCCGTGGAGAGAACATCGGCGCCTGGAGCCTGACCGAGCCGACCGCCGGCAGCGACGCCTCGGGAACCCGCAGCACCGCGGTGCGCGATGGCGACACCTGGGTCCTCAACGGGACGAAGACCTTCGCGACCCACGGGTCGATCTGCGACGTGGCGGTGGTCTTCGCCGTCACCGATCGGGCCAAGGACAAGCACGGCATCACCGCCTTCATCCTCGAGAAGGGGATGCCCGGGTTCCGGCCGGGGCGCAAGGAGAACAAGATGGGCTGCCGCGCCTCCGACACCGCCGAGCTGGTGATGGAAAACTGCCGGGTCCCGGACGGCCTGCGACTCGGAAAGACCGGGGCGGGGTTTATCGACGCGCTCAAGATCCTCGACGGGGGGCGAATCGGGATTGGCGCCCTGGCGGTCGGGATCGCGCGGGGGGCCCACGAGCAGGCGGTTGCCTACGCGCTGGCGCGCCAGCAGTTCGACCGGCCGATCGCCTCCTTCCAGGCGATTCAATGGATGATCGCCGACTCGGCGCTGGAGATCGACGCCGCCCGGCTCCTGGTGCAACGGGCCGCCTGGCTCAAGGATCAGGGACGGCCGGTCAGCAGCGAAGCGGCGATGGCGAAACTGTACGCCTCGGAGATGGCGGTCCGGGTGACCAATCGCGCCGTCCAGATCCATGGCGGGTACGGGTACACCAAGGACTATCCGGTCGAGCGCGCCTACCGGGATGCAAAGATCGCCACGATTGGCGAGGGGACCTCGGAAATCCAGCGGCTGGTCATCGCCCGCCGGGTGCTGGGACTGGGTCGCGAGCAGGCCCCGTGAATCCCGGCGATCTCGCCGCCGCGGTGGCCGCGGGAGACTCGCGGGCGCTGGCGCGTGCGATTTCGCTCACCGAGGAGCGTGGCCCCGAGGGGGAACGGATCCTCGCGGCCTTGTTCGCGCGCACCGGCCGCGCGGCGATCGTCGGGGTCACCGGCCCTCCCGGGTCGGGCAAGAAGCCTCGTCAACCGGCTGATCGCCCTGTATCGATCGCAGGGGCGGAGTCTCGGCGTCGTCGCGGTCGATCCCAGCAGCGCCTTCAGCGGCGGCGCCATCCTCGGCGACCGGATCCGGATGCAGGAGCATGCCCTCGACTCCGGGGTGTTCATCCGATCGATGGCGACCCGCGGCCGGTTCGGAGGTCTGAGCCGGGCCACGCACGATGCCGTCGACCTGATGGACGCGGCCGGGCGCGATCCGGTCCTGATCGAAACCGTCGGGGTCGGCCAGGACGAGATCGATGTGGTCCGGGTCGCCGACACGGTCCTGGTCGTCCTGACGCCCGGCCAGGGGGATGACATCCAGGCGATCAAGGCGGGACTGCTCGAGATCGCCGACATTTTCGTGATTAACAAGGCCGACCACGGCGGCGCCGATCGCCTGGCGTCCGACCTCGAGGGAATGCTGTCGCTCGGTGAACCTCGCGCCTGGACGCCCCCGATCCTCACCACCGTGGCGACCGACGGACGCGGGGTCGATGAATTGGCCGCCGCGATCGATCGACACCGCCGGCACCAGGTTGACGGGGGCGGGTTGCGGGAGCGCCGGCGGGCGGGGCTCGGTGTCCGGTTTCTCGAGATCCTGCGCGACCGGCTGCTTGACGAGGTCCTCGCCGACGACCCGGGACGCCGGGAAGTGTCCGGCTACGAGGCGGTCCTCGAAGCGCGGACCCTCGACCCGTACAGCGCCGCCCGCGAGGTGGCGGGCCAGATCCGGCGCTCCGGATCCGGACCGGTCGGGGCGGTGCTTGACCATATCGGGGTGGCGGTCCGCAGCCTCGACGAACGTATCGATCTGTACCGCGACCTGCTCGGTCTCGATCTGGCGGGGATCGAGACGGTCCAGGGTGAAGGGGTGCGGATCGCCCTGCTGCCGGCGGGGCGATCGCGGATCGAACTGCTCGAGCCGACCGGCCCGGGAACCCCGGTGGGCCGGTTCCTGGCGGCCCGTGGCGAGGGGATTCACCACATCTGCTTCGAGGTCCCGGATCTCGAGGCGGCGCTGGCGCGCTTCCGGGGCGCAGGACTGCAGCCGATCGGCGCGGGGAAGCCGGGGGCGGAAGGTTCCCGGATCGTCTTCATCCACCCGCGGGGCACCGGGGGTGTCCTCATCGAATTGCGCGAGGCGCGACGGGGCGGCCCGAAAGGGACGTCGTGAGCGCCGGGCCGCGGGCGATGCCGCCGCTGGGGCCGGGGGCGGTCGTCATCGCCTATCTCCAGGGACCCCGGGACCGCTACTGGGGCGTACTTCGGTCGATCGACCCCGCCGGCATCGTGGTCCACGGGATCGATCTGCAGGCGTTCGACGACTGGACCCGCCAGGTCGCGGACGGACGCGAAGGTCTGAGCCCCTCGATCGTGTTCTTTCCCTTGACCCGGGTCGAGAAGATCCTGCTCGACACGCCGGCGGGCGGCATCCCGTCGTTGCAGGAACAGTTCGAGTCGCGGACGGGACGGACTCTTCTCGAGGCGCTGGGACTCGCGGCATCGACGATCGGAGAGGCCTGAGGCGCGCCGTGGGGCCGGTCCGGGGTCAGCGATTCCGCCGGGTTGTCTCGGCGCGCATCGCGTGGGCGGAGACCACCCGGTCGCGCCCCGACTGCTTGGCGGCGTAGAGCGCCTGATCGGCCTTCTCGATGAGCCCCTGGATCGATCCGGGATAGTCCCCCGGGTAGGCGGCCACCCCGGCGCTGATCGTGGTGCGGACGGTCTCGGTGCCGACCCGGACCTCCAGGTTGGCGATCCGGCGGCGAATCCGGTCGGCGATTTTCATCGCCCCCGGCACATCGGTCTCGGGCAGCAGCACGCAGAACTCCTCGCCGCCGTAACGGCAGGGGACATCCGCGGCCCGCATCGTTTCGCGGATCGCGTCGCCGACCCGCTGGAGATAGCGGTCGCCGGCGAGATGCCCCAGGCGGTCGTTGATCCCCTTGAATGAGTCCAGATCGAGCATCAGGAGGGTGAAGGTGCTGCCGTACCGCCGCGAACGGACCTGTTCGTCCGAGACCTTCCGGTAGAAGTAATCGCGCAGGAACAGGTGGGTCAACTGGTCCACGGTGGCCATCTGGAAGTTGCGGGCGTTTTCCAGAGCGATCGCGGCCTGCTGCCCGACGGTGCTGAGCAGGTTGAGGTGATCGACGGTGTAAGCCTGGGGTCGGGGACTCTGGACGCACAGGACTCCGAAGACCTCGCCGTTGAAGATGAGCGGGGTGGCCATGATCGATCGGACGGCCGGATCGAGGACCACGGGGGCGCACTGGATCGATTCCTTGTCGATCGCCAGGTCCATGATCAGCACGTGCCGGCGGCTCTCCAGGATCCAGGCGGTGAAGCCCTGGCCGAGGGCCCGATCCGGGCGCGGCTGCACCTGGCCGTCGCGCGCCACGTATTCAACGTACGACTCGCTCGGCAGGCGGTGATACAGCGACAGGAAGAGATGGGGCGCATCCAGGATCCGCTGGACGTGACGGCTGATCTGCACGAAGACCAGCTCGGGGTCGAGCGATGAGTTGATGTCCCGGCCGATGGTGTTGAGGATGCGCAGCTCGCGCCAGCGATCCTGCAG
>JANNTZ010000187.1:0-7786 GCA_031394595.1 Acidobacteriota bacterium | reverse complement strand
CATCGAAGGGGCCCCGCACCTCGAGGACAAGCACCTGCCGGTCTTCGACTGCGCCTTCCGGCCACTGCGCGGCAGCCGCAGCATCCCCTACATGGGCCACGTCAAGATGATGGCCGGGGTGCAGCCGTTCGTGTCGGGCGCCATCTCCAAGACCGTCAACGTCCCGTCCGATGTCACCGTGGACGAGATCACCGAGGCCTACCTGCAATCATGGAGGCTGGGCCTCAAGGCGGTGGCGATCTACCGTGACGGCTGCAAAAGGACGCAGCCGCTCTCCACCAGCCGGGACCAGACGAAGGCCAGGGGAGCGGGCGCAGCCGCTCTCGCCGCGGTCGCCGAGGAGGCGGTCCCCTCCGGCCCGCCGCGCGCCGTGCGCCGCCGCCTGCCGGTCGAGCGCCGCGCCATCACCCACAAGTTCTCCATCGCCGGCCACGACGGCTACATCACCGTCGGCATGTACGAGGACGGGTCACCCGGCGAGATCTTCCTGGTGATGGCCAAGGAGGGGAGCGTCGTCTCCGGCCTGATGGACTCGTTCGCCACGGCCGTCTCGATGGCGCTGCAGTACGGCGTGCCGCTCCATGTCCTGGTGGACAAGTTCAGCCACGTCCGCTTCGAGCCCTCCGGCTTCACCAACAACCCGGAGATCCCGATCGCGAAATCGATCGTGGACTACATCTTCCGCTGGCTGGCGTCGAAGTTCCTGAACAAGGACGCCCAGAGGGCGATCGGCATCCAGGTGAAGGACGACGCCACGCCGACTTTGACCAACGGCGCCAAGCTCGCCGGCCCCGTCGCCGTTTCGTCCCGCGAGGCTGGGGCGGGTCCCCAGGCGGGCGGCCCGATGCCGGTCACCTTCGTGCCCGGTCCCGGCGCCACCGGCCGCGGCCCGTCGATCATGAGCGGTGGCCATGGTTCCGGCCCCGAATCGGTCGGCGCCGCCGCCCACGACACCTCGCGGGTCCCCTTCGCCTTCCACCCCGACGAGGACGCGCCCCCCTGCCCCGACTGCGGCAGCATCATGGTCCGCAACGCCGCCTGCTACAAATGCCTCAACTGTGGCGCGACCAGCGGGTGTTCGTGACGGATTGAGCGCGCGGGCAAAGTGAAGTGTAGCGGAGCTCTGCATAACCGGCACAGCCGCTCGACACCCTCCGGGTCGCAGGGTTCCACGTGGATGCCCGTCCGGCAGGATGTGCGCCGCGTCGAGCAGCTCCTCGTGGCGCAGCCGGCAGATGGGGCACTGCTCGCGGTAGGCCCGCAGGGCCTGTTGCCGGGACTCCTGCTGGTGAATGCGCTGCTTGGTGAGGCGCGTCACGAAGATTTCTTGACCCGCGCTTGCGCGTTACGGACCTTCCAACGGAGGGCTGGGTGGCTCCTCAATAGACCGACCTGGCTCTCATCGTCCGGGAAGAGAAGCTCCGGTCGTAGCTCTCCGAATTGGAGTCTGTCCGAGTATTCCCGTTCCTCTTCCGTCAGTTTCATCAGCGGCGCAACGACAATCCAGCTCTCGCGCCTCAGGTCTTCTGCAGTGGGGCGATCGCTCCCGGAGAGCATTGGGTGAAGCTGCTCGGTGACGGCGGCTTGAGTGACTTTCTCCAGCCGCTGTCTTCCATAGTCGTGAAGAGGTCGATCGAGAGTTCCAGCAAGGGCGATGAACAGGAGACGCAAGCGGCCAGCCCAGCGCTCGCCGCCGATCGCGGGCAGACGGATGACGTCGAAGCAGTCACGTGGCAGGACCCTGGCCAGGAGCGCGCACAACTTTCCTACGCACAGCTCCTCCAGGCCGACAGCCTGCACGCTGAATCCTGGTTCGCCGTCGGGTCTCCAAAGGCCCAGGCGGACAGGGGGGCCAAGGGGCACCCGGTGCAGGAAGTTCAGATCGATTTAGACCCGATCGCTCGAGCCGAAGACACTCCTGTAGCCCAGGAAGTACTTGTGCCCGGCGTGCTCATCCTTGGATCGTTGCACTCTGTAGTCTTGGGCGCGGGCGATGCTCTCCAGGGCTCGCTCGACATCCGGTCGCTGTGCAAGCATTGCTTCGCGCTCCGCGGCGCCGATGTAGTTGAAGTCGAGATCAACGGAGAGTCGCGATGGCCGCCCGAATCCGAGATTCAATACCGTGCCGCCCTTCAGCGCCAGCACCCTGGAAAGGAGCGGGTGTCGGTTGACATCGTCCAGCAGACTGACGAGGCGATCGACCTTTTCCAGAGTCTCCTGGCGAAAGCCGGTCGACGTGGCGAGTTCGATCAACTGGATGCGATCAAGCCTCATCCGGCTCCTTCCCGCGCATGATCTCTTCGGGCAGGACGAGGTTCCAGCGAGGAGCAAGCACACCACCCCGACGCTGCCCCCGCGGGAGGTAATGACGAGAGCGCGGTCGCTTCTTCTCCAGATCATCCAGAAAGCTCTCCGGCACGGAAAATTGTCGCCGGGTCATCTCGAGGAACCACCCCGTTGCCGCATAGAGGATTTTCTGTTTGTAAACGACGAGCAGTCTTGACAGGAGATCGAGATCCAGGACCCCGAAGCCCCTGGCCGACTCCACTATTTCAGTGAGTCCCCCTGCGAGTCGTGGCTGTCTGAACCCATCCAGCAGAGTCCTTTCGGGACCCGTTGTCCACAAGGTCCTCCCCTCCCGCGCGGCCCTGCGGGCGCCGAGATGCCTCAGATTTCCTTCTCTCAGGGCCGGAGGGTCCAGGAGGAACAGGAGCTTTACACCATCGACACCGACCGGCGCGTGGCGGCTGCCCGTGAAGGCGCTGCACACATTCCAGTCCAAATGCGCCGCGCCGAGGAGCTCGAGCGCCGAATGGTGGGAAAACACCGCGTCCGAACGAACGGCCGCCGTCACCAGGAATCGATCCGGCTTGAAGTCAGCCGGATCGACGCCGAGGGGGACGGTGGCATACACGCCGCGCGACACAGGCTTCAACCTGCCGCGCTTCAGGTGATACTTGACGCGCTCCGAGGCAGCACGCTGGCTCCCGGCACCCCCAAGCGCCCGACGCAGATCGACCAGCGTGAACACGGGGTTCTTGGCCAGGAAACTAGCCGTGTCAAGCGTGCTGAGTTGACGTTTCGCTCGCATAAGGGGGACAAAATACCCACTAACAGAGCAAAGCGTCAACTAAAAAGCTCGAATCTGAGTGGAGGAGCGAGGCCCTAACCCGCCTCGCGCGTGTTCCCCCTGCGGACACACCCTGGCGCCCGCGGGCGTTGCTGCAGGATCTTCCGGATCACCACCGGGTCGAGGATGAACGCGATGACCCGCATCGTCCCGCCGCAGGCGCAGCGCAGCGGGTCCACCTCGAACACCTTGGCAATGAGCCCCGCCCCCTGCCGGCGGCGCGCGCAATGCGACGGCGCCAAGTCGTCCAGCTCGCTGTCGCCGGAAGCCGGCCTCTCCCCAGCCCCGGCCATCCGCCGCGCCCGCGCTCCCCGGGTGCGGTTGGCGTAAGCACCGTACAGCCTGGTGAGGTGCACCCCGGCGGCCTGGTGCACGGAGAAACCCGAGTGCCTCCAGGCCAGAAGCCCGGCCGCCACCTCGTCTTCCAGGCAGCCGCTCTCCCGCATCATCATTGGTGACCCGGCGCCGGAACAGCTCCTCGGCCACGCCGGCCGGGGGCAGCGCCAGCGGGGTGAACACGCCCTCGCGGTTGACAACTCCCGCGCTCACCCCTGTGAATGTGCGGCTGCCAGTTCGCCAGATCCTCGTACGTCTGGATCGACACCACCATCCCGGGCGCCGCGTGCCGATCCGCGAGCCCCGCGCCGTACAGCGCAGGGACCGTGAGGCTACTTCGTCTGCCTTCGCAGCCACTCGATCGCATCGGGCGTCGACTTCCAGGGCTCGGTCAGTTCCAAGGCGCAGAGGGCGGCTTCGTCCTGTCCGCCGGGCGAGTAGGCATCGGGCGGCCAGGGAGGCACCTCCTCGCGGCCCAGGAGGAGGGCGGGCACGTACCGGTTGGCGCGCAGGGCGCGGCGGAGGGTCTTGCGGGTCGCGGGCGTGTCGCCGTGCAGGCGGAAGTCGCGCAGCGCCCGCGGGTAGAGGAGCATCGTCTCGTCCTCCTCGAACTGGTCGAGCAGCGCGCCGAGCGCGGCGTGGTCATCGACGCGCAGCAGGAGCCCGGCCAGGGGGAAGCGCACCCCCTGGTTGTCCTCCGGGTTCAGAAGAAGGATCTTCTGGAAGTGGACGATGGCGTCCTGCAACTGGCCCCGTTCCCTGCAGGTGTGCGCCAGCCCTTCCAGGGCCCGCATGTACGGGCGTGTGGTGATGTCTCCCCAGAACCGATCGCCGGTTCGCTGGAGGCGCGCGGGACCCAGGGCCCGTTCGCCGGCGGCCACTCCGTCCTGCCAGAGCCGGAGCTCCGCCTCGGGATCGCCCGACTGTTCGGCCAGGATGACGTACGCGTCGGCGCAGTCGGCGGACAGACGCAGAGCCTCGCGGGCCAGCAGGATCCGGCGGCGGCCGCGGACGTCGAACGCGCGGTAGCAGAGTTCCTGCGCTTTCTCGAGAGGCGTCGAGGCCGTGGATGGAATGTCGTCGAGCTTCCGCCCCGAAAACCGGCGCTCCATCACGCGGTTCATCTCTTTCACCGACTTGGCCGGGTGATCCCGGAAGTAGCGGTGGAGTTCCGCCGACAGCCGTTCTCCGGCCCGGCGGTCCAGCAGCGGGGGCCGGGCCCGCCCGGGTCCGCGGTCTTCCTCCAGGAGATCGGGCAGCGCCAGCGTCACTTTCACCGGTCCGTCGGCGGAGGGGAGGATCCGGGTCCAGCGGCCGGAGTCGATTTCCGGTTCGGTCGCCGCCGCCAGCGCCCGCAGAATGACCTCGACCTGCACCAGATCGCGGGGGCTCAGCCGCCCGACCCGCCGGCCCTTGAGACGCGCCGCCCACGGATAGGCCCGGGGACCTGCCACCGGGAGGCGGTGGTCCTCGAAGATGTCGGCGTCCTGCAGCGGCATCTCGTGGATCGGTCCGAAGAAGACCGACGCGTACGCGTCGCCCTTGAAGAGCGTCTCCGGGTCGTCGCTCGCCAGGATCGCCTCGTGAAAGCCCGGGGTTTCGAAGAGCATCAGGCCGAACTGACGCCCCCCGGCGCCCATGACCAAGAGATTCTGAAAGCCGGGACGGGGCGTGGGCTCCTCCAGCCGGATCCGGTCCTGGTCCGTCAGGTATCTCCAGGGCGCGGCGAGAAAGAAGAGGCGCGCGGCTTCCGCGAACGCCGCGACGCGCTCCACGCTCATCCCGGGGGCGTGGAGGACACCCGGCAGCGCCGCCGCCGTGCCCTGTTTTTCCCCCAGGTCGCGCAAGAGGTCATCGAGTCCCGCCAGCCGATCGCGGCGGTTGACGGTGACGCCGAGCGGCCCGAGCGCGTTTTCCAGGGCTTCCATCACACCCGGTCCGGTCACCTCCACCCGCTCGGGGATGTAGCCCGCGCGCGTGCCATCGAGCGCGAACTCGGCGAACGCGTCGAGAGCCTGGCGACTGTCGCGCTCCGCCGGCCCGACTGCCTGGCCGATGTGGATCTTGCCGGATCCCAGGCTGACCCACGCCCCGCCCCAGGGCCGGATCGGCTCCTTGCCTTCCTCGGTCACCCAGAAGGGAAGGCGGACCAGGCCGCCCTGCCAGACCTCTTTTCGCCGCGGCAGCCGCCGCAGCGCCTCATGGTCCCACGCTGGCATTGGATTTCTCCCTCCGGCCGTTGGTCGGATACCGGCGCAACCCAGGATGGCCCCCATGTAACGCATCCCGGGAGAGTCTGTCAATCGGCGTGCGGGCGCGGCACACGGCCGCGCGGACGGATGGGCAACAGAACGCCGGCCGTGTGACGTTGTTGCTGGACAACACACGGAATCCGCAATATATTACAAATGACATACGCCCCCGCGAGGCACTCTTGGCGGTCTGGAAGCGGAAGTGCGGGGGCGCACTCATCGTAATCCACGATTTCGACCACCTGCCGCCGCACTGTCATGTTTTCATGGACGGACGGCATCAGAAAATCGAGCTGTGGGGCCTCGAAGTCATCAATTCGCGATGCTGGGAGCATGGGAAAGAGTGCGCACTCCGCCGGTGGAGGCTCCATGAGGGAGCGGGCTGTGTCCGAGCTGGCAACCGCCATGACCGTCCCGGTGGACTTCAGCCGGGTCGGGGATCGCAGCGTCCGTGGGGCGCTCGAACAGGCGATGCGGGAGCTTGGATACAGGTCGCGGCGATTCCGGGGGCTCTGGTCCGCCTTGCGCTCGGGGGATCTTTCCAACCTGCCGGCCGGGCTCGTCGTCATCGCCGACCTGACCCGCCTGGAAAAGGCTTTCTCGAACACCCGGGAAGGGATCTGGCGGACCTTCGTGCGTCGGACGCATCCCCTGCTGATGGCGCTGGTGCGTGGCCGACTGGACGCGGGGCACGCAGACCGGGTGGATGAACTGTTGCGCGCCTCGGAATCGAGGGTTTGGGTCTACGCTGTCCCCAAGGTCCCGGGTGCTTCATTAAGGGAACAGGTCGCCGAGGTTCTTGAACATACCGATCCCGAAGCGGTGATCGAGGTCCGCTATTCCGAGGCTGAGAGGCTGCTGTGGGTGGAGTTCGCCGACGGTTTCAAGCGGCCGATCCGTTGGGCCGCCCTCGGTCTGGACGAGGTGCGGCCGACCCTCCGCCCCGAAACCATTCGTGTCGGACGACACCCGGAAACCCTCGAGGTGCTGGACGCCAGGGGCGGCACCTTCGAGATCGACACGGCCGCGGTGCGGTCGGTGGCGGATCGGCGGTGGGAGGAGCGTCAGGACGCCGTCTCCGAGTCCGCCGCTCTCAGTCTGGGCGACAGACTGAGGCGACGTCGAGAAGGGGACGGGCTGACGCAGGAGGAACTGGCGAAGCGGACGGGGTTGACCCAGGAGATGATCTCGAACCTCGAACGGGGCAAACACCGGCCCCGGCTCGACACGCTCGAGAGGTACGCACGAGGGCTGGGTCTGTCGGTGCCGGTGCTTCTCGGGACGTGACTCGACTTCAGGGACAGGGGGCGATTGCCTGCTGCAGGCAGGCGCCGACGCTGGGCGGGCGTTCGGCGCCGCTGCTGGCGGTGCCGTAGGAGCCTTCGCGGGCGGCGTTGCGCGGTACGACGAGATAGAACTGGTTCCCGGTGGCCGGTGTCAGGATGATCGAGGCCAGGCCGCCGGTGCTGCAGAACAGCGGGCTGTACCGGGAGAAATCGGGAATCGTGCCGGCGTAGACCTCGTAGTCGGTGTCGCCTGCGGCGCAGGAAACGCCCCAGCCCAGCCGGAGGTCGCCGCCGGTGGCGTGGGTGACGGTCAGCGGGGTTCCCGGGACCGCGCCGCCGTCCGGGACCCGCCCCGATCCAGGCGCGGCGGTCGTGAAATCGACCGTGAGCGCCGGCCGGGCGGAGGCGATCAGGTTCTCCCGGGTATCGAAGCGCTTGGCGGTCGCCACGACGCTCTCATTCCCGATAACGATCCAGCCGAAATTGCTCCCCGGAGTGTCCAGCCACGACTGAACGTCCGCCACCATCTCGGGGGTCGAAAGGAACGTGTACTGGCCGGCCAGTCCCACCTGGACGGTGGTGCTGGGGGTGGCGACGAAATCGCCGCCGGCCCGCGTCCAGAAGACGGTGTTGTAGAAGCGGTGCAGCCAGGTGGCGTCGCCCGGCTGCGACGGCGCCCCGCCCCCTCCGCCCCCGATGGCGACCGAGGCCCCTTCGCCCCAGTCGGCGAGCAGATGGTGCAGCGACACCGGTTGCAGCCCGGTGGTGGTCCGGGACATGTT
>JANNTZ010000344.1:0-12614 GCA_031394595.1 Acidobacteriota bacterium | reverse complement strand
AGGCGGACGCCCCGGAGGTTGAGGCCATCGAGATCGTGGATCAAAGCCCCGAACCGGATGCGGCCTCCACTGACGACCCGGCGGCGTTTTTCTCCGACCTGTCGGACGATACTCCGGAAGTCCGTCCTCCGGTCGCGCCGCCGCCCCCTCCGCCTCCCGCTGCCGAGCAGGTCCAGGTGATGCCGTCGGATCTCGAGGACATCTTCCGGATCGAGGCGAGCCTGGACGTCGGGCGGATGAAGATGCAGGTGCCGGTGATCTGCCTGCAGACGCTGGAGGAGAAAGCCGCCATCAGGACCCTGTACCAGGCGGCCGCCTCGGCGCAGCGCGATTTCTACACCTGGTCCGCGGCTCGTGGGCTGCTCAAGGACAACGAGCAGCCGATGGGCGAGATGTACCGGGAACCGCTGCGCGCCCTGGAGTATGTCCGGCGGCAGAAAAGCCGCGGGCTCTACCTGATGGCCGATTTCCGGGCCTGCCTCGAAGATCGGACCGTCGTGCGGACCCTGCGCGAGATGGTCATGGAGCAGGAGACGGCCCACAGCATGCTGGTCCTGACCGCGCCACGGCTCGTGCTGCCGCCCGAGCTGGCCTCGGCGTGCGTCATCTTCGACTGGCCGGCCACCTCCGGCGCCGATCTCGCCGCGCTGTTCGAGGAGGTGCGGGCGGAAGTGCAGTCGGCGACGCGCGCTCCCGTCCAGCTGGATGCCGCTTCGCGGGACGCCCTCCTGGCGCGCGCCAAAGGGATGCCCGCCGGCCGGGCCCGATTCGAGATGGCCCGGGCATTGATGGCCCTGGTCAAGAAGGCTTCCTAGAAACGCCACGTCGTCACCGGTCCGTCACGCGAGCGTCACAGGACGATCCCCGAACCGCTTCCAGAATGACCCTTCCTGGCCCACGTCCGCGGAGGTCGCCGGGGGACATATAATCGCGGCGCCACTCGTGGACGCCCCGGGAAGGGGAGAACCGTCACCCATGCTTCAGACTATCCTGGTCGTTGACGACGAACGGGACATCGTCGAACTGGTCCGTCATCACCTGGTGCAAGCGGGGTACCGGGTCATCACGGCGTCGGACGGGCAGCAGGCGATCGACCTGGCCCGGCGCGATCGGCCTAACCTCGTGGTCCTCGACCTGATGCTGCCGGTGCTGCCGGGGGCCGAGGTGGCGCGCAGCCTGAGGCAGGGCGAAGAGACGCGGGACATCCCGATCCTCATGCTGACGGCACGCGGGGAGGAGGTCGACCGGATCGTCGGCTTCGAGCTGGGAGCCGACGATTATGTCGTCAAGCCGTTTTCCCCACGCGAGCTGGTGCTGCGCGTGCAGGCGATCCTGAGGCGGGAAGGACACGAGGAGCCGCACAAAACGCTCCAGTTCGATCCGCTCCAGATCGATGTGTCGGCCCACGTGGTGCGTGTCAAGGGTCGGGAGATCAAGCTCACCATCACCGAGTTCAATCTGCTGCACCGCCTGGCCCAGCGCCCGGGCCGGGTCTTCAGCCGGGACCGGCTTCTGAGCGAAGTCTGGGGCTACGGGGGCGACGTCGAGACCCGCACCGTCGACACCCACATGAAGCGGCTGCGCGCCAAGCTCGGCGGTCTCGGGGAGTGGATCGAGACCGTCCGCGGTGTCGGCTACCGCTTCCGGCCGGAAGGTGCCGACTGAGGATCCAGCACCGCCTGACCCTGTCGTTCATCGTCGTCGCCGGGTTGTCGACGGTCGTCTCCGGGTTCGTCCTCAACCGCACCATGGGGAGGCAGATCACCGAGGAGATCGCGGCCGACCTGCGCCATCACGCCCTCCTGGCGCGTGACCTGTGGCGCGAGGAAGGCGGTCTCGATGAGGTCGCCGACCGGCTGGCCGACCGGATTGGCGAGGACCTCAAGCGGCACGTCACCATCGTGGCGGCCGATGGGCACGTGCTCGGAGACACCGAGCTCGACGGCGACCTCCTGGCCAAGGTCGAAAACCACGCGTCGCAGCCCGAGATCCGAGCGGCGCTGGACCGAGGCGAGGGACGGTCGCAACGGTACAGCAGCACCGTCGCCGAGGAGATGCTCTACGTCGCCCTGCGGATCGACCCGGCCGACCCGGGGGCCGGCGTCGTCCGGGTGGCCGTGCCGCTGACCGCCGTCCGCCGGGCGCGCGAGGCGATGACCGGCCGGATCGTCTTTGCCACACTGATCGCGGTCGTGGCGGCCGCGCTCTTCGGGCTGGTGGCGGCGCGCGGGCAGGCCCGGCGGTTGGAAGCTCTCGCCAACATCGCCTCCCAGTTCGCCCGGGGCAATCTCGAGGCGCGCGTCCCCCCGGCGGGCCACGACGAGATCACCGACCTGGGCCGCTCCCTCAACCGGATGGCCGATCAACTCGAGGAGCGGCTGGATCTGCTGGGGCGCGAACGCAACCAGCTGCGTGCCCTGCTCGACGGCATGGTCGAGGGGGTCCTGCTGACCGACGCCGAAGGGACCATTGTCCTGGCGAACCGGGCGTTCGAGCGGATCTTCCAGGCGCAGTGGCCGCTGACGGGGCGGCGGCCGCTCGAGGCGGCCCGGGTCCCCGCGCTCCAGGAGGCGGTCGAGGCGGCGCTGCGCACACCCGAGCCGCTGGTCCGCGAGATGGTTCTGTCCGGGGCGCAGGAGAAAGTCCTGCGCGCCAGCCTGGCCGCGATCCGGGAGGGCGGGCGGGTGGTCGGCGCGGTCGCGGTGTTCCACGATGTCACCGAGATCCGGCGGCTGGAGCAGGTCCGGCGCGAATTCGTCGCCAACGTGTCCCATGAGCTGCGCACCCCGCTGACGGCGATCAAGGGTTACGCCGAGACGCTGAAGCATGGTGGTCTCGACGACCGCGAGCAGGCGGTCCGGTTCGTGGACGTCATCGACCGGCACGCGCAGCGTCTGCGCGACCTGATCGAGGATCTTCTGGATCTGTCCTCCATCGAGCAGGGCCAGGCGCGCCTGCGCCCCGGGCCGGTCTCGGTCCGGGACGTGGCGGTACAGGCGGAAGGGGTCGTCGGCGAGGCAATGCGGGCCAAGCGGCAGACCTTCAGCCTCGCGATCCCCGCCGACCTGCCGGCCGTGCTGGCCGACCGGGATCGGCTGGCGCAGGTCCTGATCAACCTCCTCGACAACGCGTCCAAGTTCACTCCCGAGGGGGGCCGGATCACGGTGACCGCCGAGGCCGGAAACGGGCAGGTCCGGATCGCGGTCCGCGACACCGGCGTCGGCATCCATCCCGACCAGATCGGCAGGGTCTTCGAGCGTTTTTACCGTGTCGATCCGTCGCGCGACCGCCGGGGCGGAGGGACCGGTCTCGGCCTGGCGATCGCCAAGCACCTGATCCTGGCCATGGAGGGGACGATCGAAGTCGAGAGCGTCCCCGACGCCGGGACTACCTTCCGTATCACGCTGCGGCGGTCCTGAACCGCGGCACCCCCTTTCTCGTCACACGACCGTCACCGTCATGAACGATTCCCGTCACCCGGCTGTCGCATTCTCGCGCCCGACACCGGACCGCCACGAATGCGGCGGCGGTGAGACGAGGAGGTAGGACAACGATGAATGCCCGCAAGACGGTCCTGATACTCGCCCTGTTGCTGATTCCCGGGTTGGCCCTCGAGGCCACCGCCCAGGAGGAGAAGGAGTGGGGCTACAACAAGGGGTTCTTCTTCCGGACCCCGGAGTTTGAAATGAAGATCTCGACCCGAACCCAGTTCCGGTTCGCCGAGACCGATTTCGACGAGGCCTCGACTTTCGCGGACCGCGCGGAGTTCTCCATCCCCCGTGCGCGGCTCCGTCTGGACGGCTATGCGTTCTTCCCCTGGCTCAAGTACAAGGTCCAGTACGACTTCACCGGGCGGGCCTACGTCACCGCCTCCAGCCTGGTGATCCCGCCCACGGGCGGCACGTTCAGCCTGTCGACTCGCAGCGGGCCCGATCTGCGCGATCTCTACTTCGACATCACCCGGAACCCCTGGGCGTCGGTGCGGCTCGGCCAGTTCAAGGCGCCGTTCGGGATCCAGGAGCTCACCTCCTCCGGCGACCAGGAGTTCGTCGATCGTTCGATCGTGTCGGTCCTGTTCGCCCCGTCGCGCGAGCTGGGAACGATGCTGTGGGGCACTTCGTTCGAGAAGAAGTTCGGCTACGAGGTCGGGGTGTTCAACGGCAACAGCCGGAATGCCATCGCCAACGACAATGACAAGCTGATGTACGTCGCCCGCGTCCACTGGGACCCGGCCGGCGAATACAAGCTGAGTGAATCGGCGGTCGATCACCCCGACAAGGCCAACTGGACCGTCGGGGCGTCCTACCTCCTGAACTCGGTCGACGCCGCTGGGGACTATGACATCCAGAGCGAGGAGGTCTTCTTCGGTCTCAAGTACAAGCGGCTGTTCCTCCTCGCCGACGCCTACGCGCGCACCGTCGAGGCGGCGGCCGCCGACACCGATCAGAGCGGCTATCTCGCCCAGGTCGGCTATTTCTTCGTGCCGCGGAAGCTGGAGGTCGCCCTCCGCTGGGCCCAGCTCGACCCCGACACCGATGCGGACTCCAACGAGCAGACGGAGGAGCGGGTGGTCCTCGGATGGTACTTCAGCAAGCACGAACTGAAATTCCAGTCCGACTTCGGGCGCATCGAAAACGAGACTCCGGCCACCAACAACACGACTTACCAGTTCAGGGCCCAGCTGCAGGTGGTCTTCTGATGCGGCCCGGGATCCTCGTCACACGACCGACACAGAACCGACATCGAACCGCTACCGGTCTGGAACAGGCTGTCTTGGAACGCGTGGACCACGCCGCAACGGGGCGGGACAGTCTCAGGGAGATGAAAACCATGAAGTTCAGGAAGATCGTATTGGCCGCCGGACTGCTGGGCGCGGTCGTGACCGCCACCGTCCGCCCGGTCCTGGGTTCCGAGGGCAACATCACCGTGAAGGGCTCCGACACCATGGTGATCCTGGGCCAGCGCTGGGCCGAGCAGTACATGAAGGCCAACTCCGCTGTCACCATCCAGGTGACCGGCGGGGGATCCGGGACCGGCATCGCGGCCCTGGTGAACGGCACGACGAAACTGGCCAACTCCAGCCGCCCGATCAAGGAAGAAGAGCTCGCGGCGGCGAAGAAGAACGGCATCGAGGTCGTCGAGTTCAAGGCGGCGATGGATGGCCTGGCGGTGGTGGTCAACGCCACCAACCCGATCGAAAAGCTCACCGTGAAGCAGGTCGGGATGATTTATTCAGGCTATATCAATAATTGGAAGCAGGTCGGCGGACCGGACAAGAAGATCCTCCGCTACAGCCGCGAATCGAACTCGGGCACCTATGTTTTCTTCAAGGAGCACGTGTTGAAGAACCGCGACTACGCGGCCGACGCGCAGACCATGCCGGGCACCAGCGCGGTGGCCGAGGCGGTCGCCAAGGACCCCTCGGGAATCGGCTACGGTGGCGTGGCCTACTTCGCGACCAACCCGAAGCTGAAGATACTGAAAATCTCCAAGGACGAAGGTGGCGAGGCGCTGTCGCCGCTGCGCACCGATGGCAAGATCGACTTTGAATCGGTCTGGAGCGAGCGCTACCCGATCGCGCGCTATCTTTATGTCTACTCGGCCGGGCAGCCGGATGGCGAAGTCAAGGCCTACCTCGACTGGATCCTCGGGCCGGAGGGGCAGGGGGTCGTCGAGAAGCTCGACTACATTCCAATGCCTACGGCTGCCAACCGGCCCGGTCAGTAGAAGTTGCGGGATTGACGGGGGCGGGTGCCGCGAGGTGCCCGCCCCGAAGCCTGTCTGCGAGGCGATGACGACTATGGATGTGGCCCGTCCCGAAGCTCTGGAGACAGGGGAGGCGACTCTGCGCGCCCGCCCTCGGCGGCGCGCGAGGATGGGCGAGCGGCTCATCGAGTTCTTCCTGAAGCTCAACGGCTTCGTCGCCATCGCCGCCATCGCCCTCATCTTCCTGTTCCTGTTCAAGGAGGGGGTGCAATCGTTCAAGACGATTGCGCCGGGCCGCTTCATCCAGACGACCGAGCTGGATTTCGACGACAGCCCGATGACGGTCCGCATGTGGCAGCCGGTCGGGACCAACCCGAAGTACTCGATCGTCCCACTCGTCCTGGGGTCGTTTCTCGTCGCCCTGCCGGCTACAATCCTGGCGACGATCCTCGGCCTCGCCTGCGGGATCTACCTGGCGGAGGTCGCCGGCCGCCGCACCCGCGAGTGGGTCAAGCCGGCCATCGAGCTGCTCGCCGGCGTGCCCTCGGTGGTCATCGGGTTCTTCTGTCTCGCCACGCTGGCGACGCTGGTCCAGAACACCTTCGGCACGACTTTCCGGCTCAACGCGATCGTCGGAGCCATCGGCGTGTCGTTCGTCATCGTCCCGGTCATCGCCACGATGACCGATGACGCCCTGCGCGCCGTGCCTGATTTCCTGCGGGAAGGGTCGCACGCTCTCGGGGCGAACCGCTGGGAGACCATCCGGCGGGTTGTGGTCCCGGCCGGATCCTCGGGTTTGATCGCTTCGATGCTGCTCGGGATGGGCCGGTCGCTGGGGGAGACGATGATCGTCCTGATGGCGACCGGCAATGCCGCCCAGATGACGCTCAATCCTTTCGAAAGCGTCCGCACCATGACTGCGACCATTGCCGCCGAGCTCGGCGCCGTGCCACAAGGCGGCGAGCAGTACCGGGCGCTGTTCCTGGTCGGATCGATCCTGTTCACCATCACCTTCATCATCAACCTGGTGGCCGAGATCGGGGTCTCCCGCATGCGCCGGCGGCTGGCGCAGTGACGGCCCGGGGGGGCGTGGGCCGGTGAGGCGGCGCGTGATCGAGATCCTCGCCCTGGCGGGGCTGCGCGGCATCACGGCGTGCGTCCTGCTGGCGATCCTACTGATGCTCGGGAGCATCGTCGTCGGGGGCGCCTCGACCGTCACCTGGGAGTTCCTGGTGGCCGAACCCACCGAAGGCATGACCGCCGGGGGAATCTTCCCCGCCATTTTCGGGACCCTCTGCATCACCCTCCTGATGATCCTCATGGCGCTGCCGCTGGGGGTCTGCGCCGCCATCTCCATGGTCGAGTACGCCGGGCAGTCGCGCCTGGCTCGAGTCATCCGCGCCTCGGTGAACAATCTGGCGGGCGTCCCGTCGATCGTGTTCGGTCTGTTCGGAGTCGGCTTTTTCATCCTGTTCGTGGGGCGATCGATCGACCGGGTGCGGGGCGGGGGGATGTTGTTCGGGCAGCCGGCGATGCTCTGGGCGGCGGCCACCCTGGCGGTCCTGGTGCTGCCGGTGATCATCGTCAGCACCGCGGAGGCGCTCAACGCCGTGCCGCGCAGCCACCGCGAGGCGGCCCTGGCGCTGGGCGCGACGCGCTGGCAGACGGTCAGCCGGGTGGTTCTGCCGCAGGCGCGCGCCGGCATCCTGACCGGATCGATCCTGTCGATCAGCCGGGGCGCGGGGGAGACGGCGCCGATCCTGTTCACCGGCTGCGCGTACTTTCTGCCCCGGCTGCCGGTGGTGCATTTTCAGATTCCATTCACCACCCTCAGCCTGCCGATGGTGAACCCACTGGACCAATTCATGGAGCTCTCGTATCATATTTTCATCATGGCCACCCAGAGCACCGACGCGGCGGTCACGCGGCCGATCCAGTACGGTACGACCCTCGTGCTGGTCGGGCTGACCTTCATGCTGAACCTGGGCGCGATTGTCCTGAGGACCCGCTATCGGTCTCGTCATGGGTGTCCCTGATGGCGACTCCGATCCTCAGCGCCGTGCGGACGACCCGCCGGCCCGGACCGCAGCCCGGGGCCGCCCCGCCCGCGACCAAGGTCGCGTTCCAGAGCATGGGGTTCTCCTACGGAAGCCGCCGGGCGCTCAAGGACATCGACCTCGAGGTGCCGGAGAGGCGGGTGACCGCGATTATCGGTCCTTCAGGGTGCGGCAAATCCACCCTAATCAAGTCGATCAACCGGATCGCCGAGATCGCCGCCGACGTCAAGGTCGACGGCCAGGTGAGCATTGATGGCCAGGACCTCTACGCTCCGGGAATCGACCTTGTCGACCTGCGCCGGCGCGTCGGGATGCTGTTCCAGAAGCCCAACCCGTTCCCGAAGTCGATTTTCGAGAACGTCGCGTTCGGCCCGCGGATCCACGGGCTCAACGACCGTGCCGGGCTCGAGGCGGCGGTGGAGCGCAGCCTCCGGCAGGCGGCGCTGTGGGAGGAGGTCCGCGATCGCCTGTCGTCCTCGGCCCTCGACCTGTCCGGCGGCCAGCAGCAGCGGCTGTGCC
Source organism: Acidobacteriota bacterium (assembly GCA_031394595.1). Lineage (GTDB taxonomy): Bacteria > Acidobacteriota > Polarisedimenticolia > Gp22-AA2 > Gp22-AA2 > JANNTZ01. The sequence goes on along the minus strand of JANNTZ010000344.1, from coordinate 4,332 downwards.
TGGCGCGGGTGCTGGCGGTGGACCCGGAGGTCATCCTGATGGACGAGCCGTGCTCCGCCCTCGACCCGATATCGACGGCGCGCATCGAGGAGCTGATCGATGTACTCCGGGACCGCTACACGGTGGTCATCGTGACCCACAACATGCAGCAGGCGGCGCGGGTGTCCGACCGCACCGCCTTCCTGCTGAACGGGGAGCTGGTGGAGGTGGACGAGACGGAGACGATTTTCACGGCGCCTTCGGATCGCCGCACCGAGGACTACATCACGGGGCGGTTCGGATGATGCAGCACACCAGCCGGCAGTACGAACGCGACCTGCAGCAGTTGAAGGAGCGCATCCTGTTCCTTGGCGGGACGGTGGAGGAGATGATCGCCTCCGCGATGAAGGCGCTGCTGACGCGGGACGTGTCCATCGCCCGCGCCGTCATCGCCTCCGACCCGAAGGTCGACGCCGCCGAGCTCGAAATCGACCACCTGTGCCTGAACCTTCTGGCCCTGCGCCAGCCAGCGGCGTCCGACCTGCGCTTCATCACCACGGCGCTCAAGATCGTCACCGATCTCGAGCGCATCGGCGACCTGGCGGTCAACACCGCCGAGCGGGTGATCGAGATCAACGAGGAGCCGCCCCTCAAGCCCTACATCGACATCCCGCGCATGGCCGACGCCGTGCAGGCAATGCTGCACGCCGCGCTCGACGCCTTCGTCAACCGCGATCCGGCGAAGGCCCGGGGCGTCCTGGGCTCCGATGCGGCGGTGGACGCGCTCAACGTGCAGATCTTCCGTGAGCTTCTCGCCTTCATGATCGAGGACCCGAAGACCGTCAGCCGGGCCCTGCGGATCACGTTCGTGGCCAAGTACCTGGAACGGATCGGCGACCACGCCACCAACATCGCGCAGATGGTGATTTTCATGTGCGAGGGAACCGACGTGCGCCACCCCAGCGCGCAGTCCGTCGTCGGTCGGAGCGATCAGGACTAGGATCGTCAGTGCTGGGCTCGGGCGAGCCGCTCGACCTGTTCGATGTAGCGGGCGATCTCGTCCCGCGGGCGGATCTCTTGGGCGCGGCGGAGCAGCGGCAGGGCCTCCTGGTACTTGCCCCGCCCGACCTGGATCTGCGCCTGGCGGATACGGGCCGGCGCCTCGAACGCCTCCAGACCACCGGCGCGTTCGTAGTAAAGGATCGCCCGATCCGGTTCACCGGTCCGGCTGTGGTGGTCGGCGAGAAGCATCAGCGCTTCGCCATCGAGCGGGTCGGCGGCGACAATCTCCTCCAGGATACGCACCGCCTCGCCGCTGTCCCCCGCGGCGACGGCGAGTCGCGCCTCCAGGCGCAGGATCGCCCGGCGCTCGTCGTCGGTGAGACGATCCGCGAAGGTTTCTTTCAGCCGGGCGGCCACCGCCCGGCTCTGATCCATTGCGCCGCGGGCCACCAGCGCCTCGGCGGCGCGGAGCGCGCGCTGCACCGGCTGCGATGGGTCGAGTTCGACGGCGGCGAGGTAGGCGGTCGCCGCCATGTCGGTCAGCCCCTCGTTCAGGTAGATGTCGCCCAGAAGGAACTGGCTGTCGGCGGTCGCCTTGCCGAGACGGCGCACGATCTCGAGGTTTTCGGCCGCCTTGAGCGGCTGCCTGAGGGCGACGAAGGCATTGGCCTGCAGCAGCCAGAACTCGGACCGATCCGGGTGGGTCTGGAGCAGGACTTCGAGGAGGGCCACCACCTCGCCGTATTTCTGCTGTTTCAGGATGCAGCGCGCCAGTCCGAGACGCCATTCGGTGTTGTCGGGCTGGAGGAGGAGCGCCGACCGGTAGGCCGACTCGGCCGCCAGGTAGTCATCCTTGGTCGTGAAGGCGTAGCCGAGCAGGCCGTAGAGAACGGCGTCGCCGCCTCCAAGCTCGATGGTGCGCGCGAAGGCGCGGATGGCCGCGTCGTGGTTCCCGAGACGGATCTCCACGAGACCGAGATTGCGATGCGCCCGTCGGAAGGCGGGGAACTTCGCGACCGCCGTCCGGAAGGAGTTGGCCGCCTCCTCGATCTGTCCCTGCTGGAAATGCAGGTTGCCGATGGTGAAGTCGAGGCTGGCGCTGGAGTCGCGCTTCATCCCCGCCTGCAGGACGCGAATCGCCTCCGAGGGATTGGAGGACATCAGGGGCAGGACGCGCTGAAGCAGATCGCGCTCGGTGGGGCTCAGGCGCGGCTCCAGGTCGGGGTGGATGCCGTAGGTCCCGAGAAACTGCTTCTGGAACACGGGGTCGCTCCAGAGGTCCGCAGTGGGGCCGCCGGGCGCGGCCGCATCGCCGGCGGGTGCGGCTTCGGCGACCGGGGCGGTGGCGCCCGCCGCCGGCCCGGCATCGTCGCCTGCCCCTGCAAGCCCGGCAACCCCCAACAAGGAGATGGCCGCGGTCAGCGTGAATCGTCGGATGGTCATGACCTCCTCAACCCCGCGCGAAACGGATCGGGACCCGCAGGCGTGCCTGGACCGGCTCGCCGTTGCGTACCGCCGGCTCGAACTTCCACTGGCGGACGGCGTCGATCGCCGGCTTCTCGAAGGCGTGGTGCGTCGACTTTTCGACGGTTGGATTGACCACCCTGCCCTCCTGGTCCACGACGAACAACACGTACACGGTCCCCTCCACGTTCTTCCGGCGCAACTCGAACGGGTAGAGCGGGGCCGCCTGGAACAGGGCCCTCGGCTGCTGATCGAGTTCGGGGAGCGAGAAGATCTCGTCCGAGCCCCCGGCCAGAGCCTCCGACGCCGAACCGGTGCCGCCGATGCGTCCGCCGGAGGCCAGGTTGATGCCGCCGCCGAAGTCGGCGCCGCCGCCCGTCCCCGGGTTGAGGGCGTTCTCGAGGGCACTCAGGCTGAGGGCTTCGAGCGACGGCACTGCCGCGGCCTGCTCCTGCAGGACCGCCAAATCGTTCAGGTCCGGCGGTGGTTCGGCCTGGACTTCCATCGCTACCTCCGTCTCCACCGCGGGCTCCTCCGAAGGTTTTTCCTCCGGCTTCTTCTCCTCGGGGCGGTCGTCTTCGCCCGCGAGGAGATCGACCTCCTCGACGCGGGCGGCCCTGGGCTCTGCCTCGGGGCGGGAAAAGAAAATGCCGCCGAAGCCGAGCACCACCAGGTGGATCAGGACCGCGGCGGTCAGACCGAATGCAACGGCGCGCATGACCTCACTTCCTGTCGGTGGCGATCCCGACCTTGGCGACACCCGCCTTGCGGGTTTCGTCGAGGACCGCCACCACGGTCCGGAAATCCGCGCCCGCGTCGCCATTGATGATGACCCTGGGGTCCTTCTGCGATCCTTTCAGGGTCTGCAGTCTGAAGGGGAGCTGGGCCAGGGTGATCTTCTCCTTGTTGAAGAAGACTTCCCCCTTGTCGGTGACGCTCAGGGTCACCGCCTTCTCCATCTGCTGCTGGTCCCCGAGGGAAGCGGCCGACCCGGCGTCCGGCAGCGCCACCTGCACGCCCTGATTCTTGGTCATCGACAGCGACACCATCACGAAGGTCGCGAGGAGGAAAAAGATGATGTCGATGAGCGGGATGATCTCGATCCGCGCCCTCTTCCCGCGTCCGCCGCCGCCATGCATGCCGCTACTCCTGCGCCGCCCGCAGGGCGGGGGAGAACGCGGAAGTGACGGCCCCGACCGCCGCGCCGTCGCCGCGTGTCAGGGCGTTCCGATCCGGGACCGGCGCCGCGGAACGATCCGCGGCCGTCATCGAGGCGGTCCCCGGGTGCACCAGGAGTTCCAACTGCGTGGCCGCGGCCTCCAGCTCGTGACGTGCCTCCTCGATCCGGTTATTGAGGAAATTGAACGGGAGCAGCGCGAGGATGGCGATCCCCAGGCCGAAGGCGGTGGCGATCAACGCCTCCGCGATCCCGCCGGTGATCGCCGCGGGGCTGCTGAGCTCCCCGCCGATGAGCGAGAAGGAGTGCATCATCCCGGTCACCGTCCCCAGGAGACCCAGCAAGGGGGAGATGGTGATGGTGGTGTCGAGGATCGGCAGCCCCCGGCTGAAGCGCTTGATCTCCCGGGCCTGCGAATACAGCAGGGCGCCCGACAGCGATTTTTCGCGGTGCTGGAGCGCGTAAGTGAGCGCCCGGACGACGTAGAACTTCGAGGCGCTGCCGATGCGGGCCGCCTCCTTCAGGTCGCCGTGCTCGACCGCGGCCAGGAGCTCCTGCAGGCCGCGGCTGTCGCGCTTCTTGTGCTCCGCCAGGATGAAGACGATCCGCTCCAGGACCGTGCCCAGCGCCAGGATCGACACCGCCAGAAGCGGCCACATGATCGGGCCACCCTTCTGGAAAAAGGAGTACGAGCGCATGGTGGAAACCTT
>JANNTZ010000109.1:0-45127 GCA_031394595.1 Acidobacteriota bacterium | reverse complement strand
CCCTGGGGGGGGGGGTAATATCCCACCCCCCCCGGGCGTCCGGGCCCGGTTGTTCCTGGTGCAACTTGGGCGGCCGGAGTGCGGGGGGGGTGTTCCACGTGGAACATCCATACCGGGGAGCGCGGAGGGCAGGTGTTCCACGTGGAACAGTAGGAGCCTGTCCGGGAGAGTTATCCGGCGGCCGGCTCGAAGACGGCGACCACCGACCCCGGGCCGGAAGGAAGCGGCCTCGACTCGACCAGTCGGAGACCGCGAGGTGGGTCTTTGTCGAGCCGGTCCGCTTCGTCGGCAGAAACGAAAAACAGCGCCCGTCCGTCAGGGAGAATCAAGGGGGGCCCGACACCGCCGAGCAGAGGGCCGCTGGCGATGGCGCGGAGGGTCAGGAAGCGACCGGGCAGAAGATCGGCGAGGTCTTTTCGTCCCTCCACCCGACGGGTCTCCACCCGGCTTCCGACCAGCCCCAGTTCGCGAATCACCGCCCACAGGAAGGCCGATTTCTTTTCCGACGATTCGACCAGCACCAGGTCGATCTCCGGGTGAAGCACCCGGAACGGCACGGCTGGAAACCCGTTTCCCGATCCGAGGTCCACGAGTCGCCCGGCGCCTTCGATCAGGTCCGCCGCGGCGATCGGCTCCAGGAAGTGTTTCTCGAGGATGTCCCGCGAGGCCCGCAGACCGGTGAGGTTCATCTTCTCTCCCCATTGCAGGAGAAGCCGGTAGTGCGCCGTCATCAGGTCGGCCTCGCCCGGCGTCAGCGGGCGGCCGCAGCCGCGGGCGGCGACGAGGAGCGTTTCCCGGAAGCGGGCGGCGTCCAGCGGACGAGGGGGTGTTCGACGCGACATCCGGCGCCTCATGACGGCGGGAGGGCCAACCTCGCCCGACCGCGGTACCATACGTCGGTACGTTACCATGCGAGGATGCCTTGGCCGGATCGACACGGGCAGACCGTCGTAGATCAGAATCGGGCAGGTCACCGGGGGTAGGAGCCTGTCCGGGTATTGCGTCGGGCCGCGTTCGGAGCGCCGTGACGGTCGCCTCCATCGCTCTCCTGTCGGGAGTCTATCTGGCGGCCGAACCCGCCGCCCCGGGGTCGCCCATGCCCCCGCCGACGACTGCCGCGCCATCCCCGACACCGACCCCGGCTCTTCCACGCCAGCCGGGACGCCCGCCGGCCCGCGCCATCCCCTCGCCGCCGCCCCCCACATCCATCGACCCGGTGAAGGACCTGGCGCCCCTCCTGCAGCGTATCGGGACGCGGGCCAAGGACTACGATTCGGTGGCGCTCCGGTTCATCTGCATCGAATCGTTCCGGACCAGCGACGACCCGGGCAATGAGAAGCGCCACGATTACATGTACGTCGAACACCTCGAGCAGCGCTACCGGCCCTACCGCCAGCGGCACACCGGACGGCCGGAGAAGGCCGGCGAGGAGGTCCAGATGGATCTGGGCTTCCCCGACTCGTACTCCTGGACCCTGATGTTCGTCCCGGAACGTCAGCACCTGTTCCGGTTCAACTACGTCCAGCAGGAATGGTTCTCGCTGCGGCTGGCCCACGTGATCGAGTTCGCCGCGCCGCTGCCGTTCACCTCGGGACAGACGATCTACGAGTGGAACGGGCGCGTCTGGGTGGACGCCGAGAACCTGAACCTTCTCAAGGTGGAGGCCGAGCCCGGCAACCAGGCCGACCGCCTGCAGCGCGAGCTGACCGAGTACCGCCGGTCCCCGCGCTTTCTCATCTACCCGATGGGCAAGAAGCCACGCGGCGCCCGGTACAGCGTCACCTTCCTCAACGATTTCCGGTCGATCTCGCTCCCCGACCAGTCGGAGTTCCGGTTGTTCACGCTCGATCTCGACGGCAGCGAGGTGCTGGAGGAAATGGTGGTCCTTCGCTACAGCGGCTATCGTTTCTTCAACGTGGATGCGAAGGAGCTTCTGAAGTAGAGGCCCGGCGTCGGGCCTTTTCGAGATAGACGTTGATCAGGGTCAGGGCGGCCGGAGTCACGCCGGAAATCCGGCCGGCCTGCGCCAGGTTGCCGGGACGCGCCCGGCTCAACTTCTCGACGATTTCCCGTGACAGTCCCGGGATCGCGTCGTAGTCGAAGCTCTCCGGAATCCTCCGCCGCTCTTCGCGTCGCAGTCTGGCGACGTCCCGCTGCTGGCGATCGATGTAGCCGCCATAGCGCAGCCGGTTTGCAACCCCCCGGCGATCGCGTTCCGTCAGACCGGGCGGCACGAGGTCGCCCAGGACCCGATCCAGCGTCTCGACCGGAACATCGGCCCGCCGCAGGAGCAGCGCCGGCGTGGTCGGCTCCGTCACCTCGAAGCCCAGCGCCGCTTCGGCGCGGCGGGCGTGTTCCGCACGCGGCTTCAGGGTCAGCGTCTCCAGGATACCGGCGTAGCGCGCCAGCGCGTCACGGCGTTCGATGAACCTCTCCCACCGGGCGTCCCCGATCAGCCCCGCACGGCGACCGTGTCCGGTCAGCCGCAGGTCGGCGCTGTCGATATCGAGCAGCAGCCGGTACTCGGCGCGCGAGGTGAACATCCGATACGGCTCGGCGGTCCCCTTGAGCACCAGGTCGTCCACCAGCACCCCGATGTACGCCTCGTGCCGCGAGAGCACCAGCGGCTCCTCGCCGCGCACCGCCAGCGCCGCGTTGATCCCGGCCATCAGCCCCAGCGCTGCCGCCTCCTCGTACCCGGTCGTGCCGTTGATCTGGCCCGCCAGGTACAGCCCGGTCACCGCCTTGGTCTCGAGCGTGTGACGGCAGGACATCGGATCGACATAGTCGTACTCGACGGCGTAGCCGGCCCGGGTCACCACCGCCTCCTCCAGTCCCGGGATCGATCGCACCATCTCCACCTGCACCTCCTCCGGCAGGCTGGTGGAGACACCGTTCAAGTAGACCCACGGGTGCTGGCGGCCTTCCGGTTCGACGAAGATCTGGTGCCGGTTTCGGTCGGCGAAGCGGACGATCTTGTCCTCGATCGATGGACAGTAGCGCGGCCCGATGGCGGTGATGGCGCCGGTGAACAGCGGCGATCGATCGAGGTTGTCGCGGATGATCTGGTGGGTGCGCGGCGTCGTCCAGGTGATGTGACAGTCCACCTGGGGCGTGGTGATTGCGTCGGTCTCGAACGAGAACGGCACCGGATCGGCGTCGCCCGGCTGCCGGTCGAGGCGCGAGAACTCCACGCTTTCGGCCAGCACCCGGGGTGGCGTGCCGGTCTTGAGGCGCCCCATCGGCATCCCGATCCGGCCGAGCGCGGCGGACAAGCCCAGCGACGGCGGCTCGCCAATCCGCCCGCCCGGCGATCGTTCCAGACCGCGGTGCAGGACGCCGCCGAGAAACGTTCCGGTGGTGACCACCGCGGCGCGCGCCGGGATCGCGCGTCCGTCGGCCAGCTTCACGGCAACCAGACGCCCGTTCTCGATCACGAGATCGGCCGCTTCGCCCTCGATGATCGACAGCCCCGGCGTCGTGCCCAGGACCCGCGCCATCCGATCCGGGTATGCCTCCTTGTCGGCCTGGGCCCGCGGGGCCTGAACGGCTGGTCCCCGGCACCTGTTGAGCAGGCGGAACTGGATGCCGGTCGCGTCGATCGCGCGGCCCATCTCGCCGCCCATGGCGTCGATCTCCCGGACCAGGTGCCCCTTAGCGAGGCCGCCGATCGCCGGATTGCACGACAGCCGCGCGATCGCCCTGCGGTCGGCGGTGATCAGCGCCGTCCGGCAGCCGATACGCGCCGCCGCCAGGGCCGCTTCGCAGCCGGCATGCCCGGCCCCGATCACGACGATCTCGAAATCGCCCGGCCGCTGCTTGTCCACATGAGCTCCCATCACTTGCCGATGCAGAAGGTGCTGAAGATTTTCCGGTAGAGATCGTCGATCGTCACGGCGCCGGTGATCTCACCGAGCCGGTCGATCGCCTCGCGCAGATCGAGAAGCCAGCATTCCTCCCCCGCCCCCGAACGCGCCGCATCTTCGGCAGTGCCGATCGCCGCCGCGGCGCGTTGCAGGAGATCGCGCTGCCGCAGGCTGGTGATGATCGCCTCCTCGTGCGCGATACCCGATTCGGCGCCGTGTGCGACGCCCGGGTGGGCGCCGTGTGCGAAACCGGGAGCGGCACCCGGGGAGCCGATGGTTCCACCCAGAAGTTCCGCCAGACGCCGGCGCAGATCTTCGATCCCGCTGCCATCACGGGCCGAGACTGCGATCGCTCCGCAGACCCGCGCGATCCGAATGGCGGCGCCACCGCTGCCGTCCGGCAGATCGGTCTTGTTGACGACGACGATGCGCCGGCGCGCCGCCGTCTGACCGAGAAGCGCGTCTTCCTCGGCATCGATCGGGCGCGACCGATCGATGACCACCAGCAGGAGATCGGCGTTGTCGATCGCCGCCCGCGATCGGCGCACCGCCTCGATGTCGGCGACCTCGCGCGCCGCGTGCAGGCCGGCGGTGTCGAGCAACCGCACCGGCACCCCGCCGATGTCGAGACCCTCCTCGATGGTGTCCCGGGTGGTGCCGGCGACGGGGGTCACGATGGCCCGTTCATTGCCTACTAACATGTTGAAAATACTTGACTTGCCTGCGTTGGGTGCGCCCACGATCGCAACCGCGGCGCCGTCACGCAGGATCCTCCCGCGATCGTAGCTGGCGGCAAGGCGACCGATCGCCTCGCGCACCGCGGCGAGCTCGCCCGCAAGCCCGCCGCGGGGGACGAAACGAGTCGCGTCCGGCTCTTCCGCGAACTCAATGGCCGCTTCCAATCGGGCCGCCACTTCGACCAGCCGGTTCTTCAGCGCGTCAATCGCGGCGCCAATCGCGCCCATCGCCTGGACGTGCGCCACCCGCGCCTGGAATGCCGTGCGCGCTTCGATCAGATCGCGGATCGCTTCCGCCTGTGTCGCATCGATCCGCCCGTGGAGGAATGCCCGCATGGTGAATTCGCCCGGGGTGGCGGGGCGCGCCCCTGCCTCGACCGCCGCCTCGACGATCGCCCGCAGAGCCGCCGGGCTGCCGTGCGCCCAGAACTCGGCTGTCGTTTCGCGCGTGAAGGCACGATCCGGAGGGAAGATCACCAGGTAGCCGTGGTCAATCGGCGCGCCGCCCGGCCCCAACAGCCTGCCGAACCGCGGCCGCCCTGGTTCCGCAGTCGCCGGCCTCGCCTCACTTGGCATCGCTGTTGACCCTGCACGTCCGGGGGCGGGGCGGAACAGGGCAGCGGCGATCTGCTCCGCCCGCGGTCCAGACAGCCGCACGACACCGATCCCTCCGCGCCCGGGGGGCGTCGAGATCGCCACGATCGTGTCGGCCATCGAGCGTTGGAGGACTACGCCCCGCCGCGTTCCGGTTCGCTGCCGTGTTTGCGTGAAGGGATGATGGCGATGCGTTTGAGAAATCCGTCGCCGACGCTGCGCGTCTCGATCCCCTCGATCTCGTTGAGCGCAAGGTGGACCAGGCGGCGTTCGTAAGAGTTGAGAGGGCTCAGGAGGCATTCCTCGCCGCTGGCCCTCGCCTTCTCCGCGGTCTGGCGGGCAATCTCGACCACCTCGTCTTCCCGCAGCTTGCGGAAGCCGCCGGCGTCGACGTGAATCTTCTTTCCCCGGCGACCGCGATAGATGATCCGGTTCAGCAGGTATTGCATGGCGTTCAGCGCCTCGCCCTGCTGCCCGAGGAGGTGCTCGTGGTCCGGCCCGGTGACATTCACCTCGAGGGTGGCGCCGGCATCGCGCGCCTCCACCTGGATGTCGAGCCCCAGGCCGCGCAGCAGCCGGTCAGCCAGATCGCGGACCGCGCCGGGATCGGCGGCCGGGGCGTCCTCCTGATCGGTGACGGCGGCGCGGTTCTCCGGATCGTCGTGTCCGGGAGAATCAGCGCGATCGGAGTTGTGGTCGGTGTCCGGTTCCTGCATGTCGTGTGGTGGTCCGCGTTGCGTTCCGGCTCAGGCCTTCTGCGCCCGCATCTGGGCGTCGGCTTCCTTGTTCACGAGGTACTGCTGCCCGATCCCGAGGAGGTTGTTGACGAGCCAGTATAGCACCAGCCCCGACGGCAGCTTGATGAACATCCATGTGAACACGATCGGCATCAGGTACATCATCTTGCGCTGCGCGGGATCGGGGATGGAGGCCGAGGTCATCCACTGCTGCACCAGCATCGTGCCGCCCATGACGATCGGCGTCACGAAGAACCGGTCCATCTGCGACAGGTCGCTGATCCAGAAGATGAACGGCGCGTGCCGCAGCTCGATGGCGATCGTCAGGATGGTGTAGAAAGCGAAGAGGATCGGCATCTGCGCCAGCAACGGGAGGCAGCCCGACATCTGGCCGAGCGGGTTGATCGCCTCCTCCTTGTAGAGGGCCATCATCTCTTCGTTCATCTTCTGGCGCAGTGAGTGGCGCGCCCCGGCGTTCCCCCGGTCGGCCTCCTTGCGCTCCATCTTGCGGTAGCGCTCGCGCAGCGCCTTCATCTTCGGCTGGACGCGCTTCATCTTCTCCTGCATGTGGCGCATCTTGACCTGGCCGCGGTGCATGAACGGGAAGAACAGCAGGCGGATGACGATGGTCAGGATGATGATCGTCCAGCCGTAGTTGCCGACATAGCCATGGAGGAACTTCATCGCGTGGAACAGCGGCAGGGCGATGATGCCGAAGAAGCCGAAATCGACGAGCGGCTCGAGCCCGAGGTTCAGGCTGCGGAGCAGGTCGTAGTCCTTGGGGCCGACGAACAGACGAACCGATCCACTCCCCGGCAGCCGGATCGCCGCCTGTGGGTGATAGCGCTCGAGCCCCTCCTCCACGAGCCGCCGGACTTCGAAGCGCGCCTGCCCGGCCGCCGGCGATCGCGGCATCAGGAGGACGGCGAAATACTTGTCCTCGAGCCCGGCCCAGACCAGTCCACCGTTCGCGTTCCACGGGACATCCGGCTTGAAATCGGTGCGGGCGCGCCGGGCGATCTCTCCCCCGCTGCTGAGGACTGCATGGACGATGTCGGCGTACTGCCCTTTCTCGAGCCCGGTGTGCGGCCCGAAGCCCGGGCCCCAGACGACGGTAGGAACCACCTGCATCCCACCGGCCCGGACCCGGACTTCGAGATCGGCGACATAGGACCCATGGTGGATGCGGACGGTGCGGGTGGCCGCGTTCCCCTTTCCATCGCTCCAGACGAAGCGGATCTCCGTGAAGCGGGTCCCGTCCTCCGCCGTCGCCTCGCCACGCTCCACCCGGTACACCGCGTCGGCCAGCGCGCGCGTCACGACCGCGTCGCCCACCAGGATCTGAAGCGGCCAGGCGCCGAGGGTGCGCGCCGCCGGCGACACCAGGTCGAGCGCCCTTCCGTCGTCACCCTTGTATTGGCGCAGTGTCCACGACAGCACCCGGGCGCCGCGGCTGCTGAACCGGATCGTCTGGAGGTCGGTCTCGACGACGACCTCCTCTTCCTGGACTCCCTGGACAACTTGATCGGCTCGCAGTTCAGGCCCGGCGGGGGCGGCCTCCGGTTCTCCGGCGGGTGAGATGGCCTGCGGGACGGCCCCCGCTGTTTCGGCACCTGGAGCGGATTGCGGCGCCGCCGCGGGCGTGACCCCGCCGCTCCCCGGAGTCGCGGCGTTCCCTGGGGCCGGAGCGCCCCCCTGAATCGTGGCTCCCGGCGCGGCCGGCCCGGGTGGCGGCGCGGCTGGCGGAGAGAACAGCCACATCCACGCCACCAGGACGATCATGGAGAGCCCGAACGCGAGGAAAAGCTTGCGGTCCATCATGACCGTCTCACCGAACCGGGTCGAAGCCGCCGGCGGCGAATGGCTGGCAGCGGAGGATGCGATGCAGGATCAGGCGACCGCCCCTGAGGAGCCCGTGGCGCGCGATCGCCTCGTGTCCGTACTCGGAGCACGACGGCACGAACCGGCAGGCCGCCGGCAGGAGCGGCCGGACGGCGATCTGGTAGATCCGGATAACGCCCAGCGCCACGCGCCGGCACCCCGCACCCACCCGTCCGATGAGGCCCATCACTGGGCCGGCCTGCGGAACGGCCGGAGACGGGCGAGGAATTCCCCCTCCAGGCGATGGTAGTCGGCGCGCGGCAGCCCGGAGCGGCCGTTGACGACGATGTCCACGTCCATGAACTCTGTCCTGTGGCGGCGGAAGACTTCCCGGATCAGCCGCTTGGCCCGATTCCTCTGCACGGCCCCGCCGATCCGCTTCGTCACCGTAATCCCCAGGCGCGGGCAGCCGGAGGAGTTGCGCATCACGAACAGGACGAAGTTCCCGGAGGAGATTCTCTGGCCCTTGTCGTAGACGGCCTGGTAGTCGCTGCGCTTGCGGATGCGATCCCGCGGGCGGAAGCGCTGGCCCGCGGTCACACCGTCAGGCGTCTTCGCCCCTTGGCGCGCCGGCGCTTCAGTACGAGCCGGCCATTCTTCGTGCTCATCCGCGCGCGGAACCCGTGGGTCTTGTGGCGGCGGCGGTTGTTCGGCTGAAAAGTCCGCTTCATGTCGGCCTCGCGAAGAACGCAGCGTGACGGCAATCCTGTTTCGGGGCGGCGGATTATCGTTCGACTCGTTCCGGAGTGTCAAGTAAGGGTCCGATCGATGGCTGGCACGAAAACAATTCTTCGATTTCCACAAAAAGGGTGTTGACCATCGCGGATCGCGATGCTAGATTTCGGCGTCCCTAGAGACACAGACAGCGCGGACTCCTTTTTTCGTCACTAGCCGGAACCATCCCGGTTGCGTCGAACGATTTTTTCGGGTCGTGACCCGGGAGGGGTCGTGGTGTCTCTGCCCGCGGGATGGCGCTGTTGTACGGACGTGGCGGCCCCAAATGGACCCCCGGACGTTACTGTGGCCCCATATCTGGTGGAAGGGGCGGCCGGTTGACATAACAACCTCCCAGTTCCTAACCGGAGGAGGTGGAACTCGATGGATATCAAGGCTTTGAAGCGGCAGAAAGTTTTCCACACCTGTGGAAAACCTGTTGAAACCTTGAGCGGCGGATCGCCGGAGCAGGCGGAATTCCGGGCCGTTCAGGACATGAACCGGGCGAAACGCCCCCCATTGGCCGGGCGCCCATGAATCTCTGGGAACAAATCCTCACGAACCTGCAACAGAAGATGAATCGCCAGAGCTTCAACACCTGGCTGAAGCCGACGCACCAGATGGCTCTCGCTGACGGCACGCTCCAGGTCGAGGTGCCGAGCGTCGTGTTCGCCGATTGGATCCATCGGAACTACATGCCGATGATCGAGGAAAGCGCGCGCGAGCTCGAAGTGTCGGACCTGCGCGTGCACTTCACGAGCCGCGAGGTGGCCGACCGCAGCGATCGGGATTCACCGGCGGCCGGACCGGCCACGCCGGCAACCGGCCCGGTCGCGCCGACGCCGCGCCCTGCCGCCGGCGCCCGCACCGCAGGCCCGCCGTCGGCACCCCAGGCGATCGGCCTCAACCCGCGATACTCCTTCGACTCTTTCGTCGTCTCCTCCTGCAACCAGTTCGCGCACGCCGCGGCGCTGGCTGTCGCCGAGCAGCCCTCGAGCGCCTACAACCCGCTCTACATCTATGGCGGCGTCGGCCTCGGCAAGACCCACCTGATGCATGCCATCGCCAACGCCATCCATCACAGGCGTCCCGGGATCCGGCAGGTCTACAGCACCAGCGAGACCTTCATGAACGACCTGATCAACGCCATCCGTTTCGAGAAGACGCTCGATTTCAAGGAGCGGTACCGGAACGTGGACCTGCTGTTGGTTGACGACATCCAGTTCCTGGCAGGCAAGGAGCGGACGCAGGAGGAGTTCTTCCACACCTTCAACGCCCTGTACGAGTCGCAGAAGCAGATCGTCATCACCAGCGACTGTCCTCCCCGGGACATCCCGACCCTGGAGGAACGGCTGCGTTCGCGCTTCGAGTGGGGGCTGATCGCCGACATCCAGCCTCCCGACCTGGAGACCAAGGTCGCCATCCTCAGCAAGAAGGCGGAGGCCGAGAACATCCAACTGCCTGAGGACGTGGCGCTCTTCATCTCCAGCCGGATCCGGTCCAACGTCCGCGAGTTGGAGGGTTCGCTCATCCGGCTCATCGCCTACGCCTCGCTGACCGGGCGGCAGATCGATCTCGACATGGCGCGGGACACGCTGCGCGACCTGATCGACGACCGGCCCAGGACGGTCAGTGTGGAGGCGATCCAGAGATCGGTCGCCAACCACTTCAAGATCAAGATCATCGAGCTGAAGTCGCGCAACAACTCCAAGCACATCTCCTTCCCGCGACAGATCGCGATGTATCTCTGCAAGCGGCTGACCGGCAAGTCGATGCCGGTGATCGGCACCCAGTTCGGCGGCAAGCACCACACCACCGTCCTGCACGCCCTGCGGAAGATCGAGGCGCTGCGCCAGCACGACAAGGAACTCGGCAAACTGATCGATGGTTTCATCGAGTCCTTCGAGTGAGACCACTGTCCGTTGCCCCCGATCGGCGGGGCCGTCCACAGACCCCTGTGAATACGAAGGTGGGCGTCTGTGGATCCCCTGACCGTCCGACGCCATCCACAACCGGGCACAATCACGTCCACAGGTTTTTCGGGGTGGGCTGCGGCGGCGAAGCCGGCCAGCCCCGCGGCCTGGAGCGTTTATCCAGAACGCCCACAGGCCCTACGAGTGCTACAATCCCCTCCCTGTTGGGAATGAGAGAGAAGATCGATCTTCAGATGTTGGAGGTCCCATGGATTTCGTGACCAGCAAGGAGAACCTGCTCCGCGAGCTCCAGTTGATGCAGGGTGTGGTCGAAAAGAAGTCGACCATCCCCGTCCTGTCCGGTATCGTGATCGATGCCCGCAAAGATCGGATCGAGATGCTTGCCACCGACCTCGAGGTCGGGATCAGGACGGTCTGCGACGCGACGGTCTCCAAGACCGGCGCGGTCACGCTCCAAGCGCGCAAGTTGTTCGATATCGTGCGAAACCTTCCCGACGCCGAGGTCAGGATCCGGGCGGACGAGGGAAACTGGGTCACCCTGACCTGCCAGAAGGCCAGGTTCCGGGTGATGGGTCTCTCTCGTGAGGACTTCCCCGGCGTCCCGGAATTCGATTTCTCCAAGGGTGTGGCCATCGATCGCGCCACTCTCCTGGAGATGATCAACAAGGTCGCCTTCGCGATCACCACGGACGACACGCGGATCCAGATCACCGGCGCGCTGATGACACTGAGCGCCAAGAACCTCCGAATGGTCGCGACCGACGGCCACCGGTTGGCTTACTCCTTTGCGCGCTTGGAGAAGAGCGTCGGGGATATAACCTTCGAAGTTGTCGTACCCCGGAAGGCTTTGCTGACCCTGACCCGAATCGGCGAGGGGGAGACCGAGGTCGTGCTCGGTCAGAAGGACAACAACATCTTCTTCAAAGTCGGCCGGACGCTGCTGTCCTCCACGATCAACCCGACGAAGTTCCCGGAGTACGAGAAAGTCATCCCGGAATCCAACGACAAGATCGTCAAGATGGACGGGGTGGCATTCGCCGACGCGGTGCGCCGCGTGGCGCTGGTCGCGAACGATCGGTCGCGTGGTGTGAAGTTCTCGCTCAGCAAGGGGATGCTGGAAATTTCCGCGAACAACCCCGAACTTGGTGAGGCGAACGAGACACTGGAAGTCGATTACAACGGCGACGCGATGGAGGTCGGGTTCAACGCGAACTACCTCCTCGACTACCTCCAGACGCTTCCTCCTGGGCAGATGATCCTGGCCCTTAAGGACGAGGCGACGCAGGGTCTTCTCACCCCGGGACGGACGGAAACCAGGGACTACCGGTACGTCGTCATGCCGATGCGCATCTCCGGCTAGAATGACGACAGATAAAGTACAGTAAATAAACAAGTTGAAAGAATTCGCAGCCAGGAAATACAGCAACATATTTATACGCCTGCGTTGTCGCTGATTTCCCGGCCCTGAACCATTGCCGCCCACAGCGGCCGTGTGCTAGAATCTGCCCGCCTTGAGTTGGCCGTCGTACCCGATTCTGGACAACGGGCTGGCCCCCCGGCAACAACCACCCGTCCCCCGGTTAGGAGCGCAGGGATCATTCAGCCCTTGACCCCCGCGATGCCGTCACCACAAGACACCCGCCATGGCGGAACCAGGTAATGGCGACCGGAAAGGAAGAGAAGTCGATGGACGGTGAGATCCGCCCGGTGGCGACCGGCCCCGATGTCTACGACGCCTCGAAGATCAAGGTCCTCGAGGGGCTCCAGGCGGTCCGCAAGCGACCGGCGATGTACATCGGCAACACGGCATCCGGCGGGCTGCACCACCTCGTCTACGAGGTCGTGGACAACAGCATCGACGAGTCGCAGGCCGGCTTCTGTGACCGCATCGACGTCGTCATCCATCTCGACAACTCGGTCACGGTCACCGACAACGGGCGCGGCATCCCGGTGGACATGCACCCCACCGAGGGGAAGCCGGCGGCCGAGGTCGTCATGACCGTGCTGCACTCCGGCGGCAAGTTCGACAACGACTCCTACAAGGTCTCCGGGGGACTGCACGGGGTCGGCGTTTCTGTGGTCAACGCGCTGTCGGAGTGGCTCGACCTCGAGATCCGGCGCGACGGCCTGGTCTACGGCATGCGCTTCGAGCGCGGCAAGACGGCCACACCGTTCAGCCAGACCGGGACGACGAAGAACCGCGGCACGAAGATCCACTTCCGGCCCGACGCCACCGTGTTCGAGGACGTCACTTTCTCGTTCGACACTCTCTCGCAGAGGCTGCGCGAGTTGGCGTTTCTCAACGAAGGCGTGACCATCACCATCCAGGACGAGCGGGCCGAGAACAAGCGGCACGAGTTCGCCTACAAGGGCGGCATCGTCTCGTTCGTCGAGCACCTCAACAAGAACAAGAACCCGGTCCACCCGAAGCCGATCTTCGTGCGCGGCGAGCGCGACAAGGTGACCGCCGAGATCGCGTTGCAGTACAACGACGGCTACAACGAGATCGTCTTCTCCTTCGCCAACAGCATCAACACCATGGAAGGGGGGACCCACCTCTCGGGGTTCCGCTCGGCGCTGACCCGTACGATTAACACTTACGCCGCGAAGGCGTCCAGCAAGGAACAGGTGGCGCTGTCGGGGGAGGATGTCCGCGAGGGCCTGACGGCGATCGTCAGCGTCAAGCTGATGCGGCCGCAGTTCGAGGGGCAGACCAAGACGAAGCTGGGAAATTCCGAGGTCAAAGGGATCGTCGAGGCGCTGGTCAACGAGAAGCTGGCGGCTTATTTCGAGGAGAACCCCGGCGTGGCCCGGCGGATCCTCGAGAAGAGCCTCGAGGCGCTGCGGGCCCGCGAAGCGGCGCGCAAGGCGAAGGAGCTGACCCGCCGCAAGGGGGCCCTCGACTCCGGGGCGCTGCCCGGCAAGCTGGCCGACTGCCAGGAAGAGGATCCGGCCCGCTGCGAGCTGTTCCTGGTGGAGGGGGACTCCGCCGGCGGATCGGCGAAGCAGGGACGGGACCGGCGTTTCCAGGCGATCCTGCCGCTGCGTGGCAAGATCCTCAACGTCGAGAAGGCCCGCTTCGACAAGATGCTCGGCAGCCAGGAAATCCGCACCATCATCACCGCCCTCGGCACCGGCATCGGCGAGGAGGATTTCGACGCGGCGAAGCTGCGTTACTCGCGCATCATCCTCATGACCGACGCCGACGTGGACGGTTCGCACATCCGTACCCTGCTGCTGACCTTTTTCTACCGCCAGATGCCGCTGCTGGTCGAGCGCGGCCACCTCTACATCGCGCAGCCGCCGCTCTACAAGGTCAAGAAGGGGAAAGTCGAGCAGTACCTCGCCAACGACGACGACCTGGGCCGCTTCCTGATGACGCAGGCGGCCGAGGAGCGGGTGGTGAAGCTGCCGGGACGGAAGCGCACCCTCGAGGGGGTCGAGCTGCGCAACGCCCTCGAGCGGCTGGTCCGCTTCCGGCAGATGACCGACCTGCTGGCCCGGCGCGGCTACGAGCCGGCGCTGATCGATGCGCTGCTCGGCCAGGGCCTGCGCGAGGTCGTGGCGTTTCAGAACGAGGACACGCTGGAGAAGGCGCGCGCCGCGGTGGAGGCGGCCGGCTTCATCCCCGGCGACCTGGAGCGCGATGAGGAGCACGGGCGCTACACCTTCGATGTCCGGCGCAAGGGACGCGGACGGGCGCCGGTGCGGGTGGGCTGGGACCTGGTCTCGACGCCCGAGTATCGCACCGCGCAGGCCCTCGACCAGGACCTGGCCGATCTCAAGGCGGTGCCGATCCTGGTCGCCACCAACGGCGGCGAGCACAGCGTCGCCGGGCGGTTCGAGCTCCTCGACCACCTGATGAGCGAGGCGAAGCGCGGGATGACGGTGCAGCGCTACAAGGGGCTCGGAGAAATGAACCCCGGGCAGCTCTGGGAGACCACCATGAACCCGGAGACCCGGCGCCTCCTTCAGGTTACTGTCGCCGACGCCGTCGAGGCCGACGAGATATTCACCGTCCTGATGGGCGACGCCGTCGAGCCACGCCGGAAATTCATCGAAGACAACGCACTCTCCGTCCGCAACCTCGACATCTGACATGAGCGCGACACCGCCGACCGAAACTCCGCCGACACCGCCGACCCCCCCCGAGCCGACCCGCATCAACATCGAAGACGAGATGCGGACCTCGTACCTCGATTACGCCATGAGCGTGATCGTCGGGCGGGCCCTGCCGGACGTCCGGGACGGATTCAAGCCGGTGCACCGCCGCGTGCTGTTCTCCATGCACGAGGTGGGGAACACGCACGACAAGCCGTACAAGAAATCGGCCCGCATCGTCGGCGACGTGATGGGGAAATACCACCCGCACGGCGACGCCGCCATCTACGACACCCTGGTGCGGCTGGCGCAGGACTTCGCCCTGCGCAACGTCCTGGTGGACGGGCAGGGGAACTTCGGTTCGATCGACGGCGACCCGCCGGCGGCCATGCGCTACACCGAGGTGCGCATGGCGCGCCTTGCCAACGAGATGCTCGCCGACATCGACAAGGACACCGTCGAGTTCGGGCCGAACTACGACGGCCAGCAGAAGGAGCCGCTGGTCCTCCCCAGCCGCTTCCCGAACTTGCTGGTGAACGGGTCGTCCGGCATCGCCGTCGGCATGGCGACCAACATCCCGCCGCACAACATGGGCGAGGTGACCGACGCCATCATCGCGCAGATCGAGAACCCCGAGATCACCATCGACGGCCTGATGGAGCACATCAAGGGGCCCGATTTCCCGACCGGGGCGTACATCTGCGGGCACCAGGGGATCGTCCAGGCGTACCGCACCGGGCGCGGCCTCATCCAGATGCGCGCCCGCGCCACCATCGAAGAGGCCGGCAAGCGCGGCAAGGACCACATCGTCGTCACCGAGATCCCTTACCAGGTCAACAAGACCCGGCTGATCGAGCAGATCGCCTCCCTGGTCAACGACAAGAAGCTCGAAGGGATCAGCGACATCCGCGACGAGTCGGACCGCGACGGCATCCGCATCGTGATGGACCTGCGGCGCGACGCCGTCCCCAAAGTCATCCTGAACAACCTGTACAAGCACACCCAGATGCAGGAGACCTTCGGGGCCATCTTCCTGGCGATCGTCAACAACCGTCCGGAGGTCCTGAACCTCAAGCAGATGGTCGGGCACTTCGTCGATCACCGGCGCGAGGTGATCACCCGGCGCACCGCCTACGACCTGGCGCGCGCCGAGGCGCGGGCCCACATCCTGGAAGGGCTGAAGATCGCCCTCGACAACCTCGACGAGATGATCACCCTGATCCGCGCCGCGAAAACCGCCGACGACGCCCGCGAGGCGATGCGGCTGCGGTTCGAGCTGTCGGAGCTCCAGGCGCAGGCGATCCTGGAGATGCGCCTGCAGCGGCTGACCGGGCTGGAGCGCCAGAAGATCGTCGATGAATACACGGCCACTCTCAAGGAGATCGCGCGCCTGCGGGAGATCCTGGCGAATGAGCGGCTGGTCTACGGGCTGATGATCGCGGAGTTGAAGGAGATCCGGAAGGCGTACGCCGACAACCGCCGCACCGAGATCGTGGCGCAGGTCGGGGAGATCTCGGTCGAGGACATGATCGCCGAGGAGGAGATGGTGATCACCGTCTCCCACGCCGGCTACGTCAAGCGCAACCCGCTCACGCTCTACCGCAGCCAGCGACGCGGCGGCAAGGGCAGGATGGGCATGACGACGCGCGAGGAGGACTTCGTCGAGCACCTGTTTGTCGCCTCGACGCACGCCTACATCCTGATCTTCACGACCCGCGGCCGGGTGCACTGGCTGAAGGTCCACGAGGTCCCGCAGATCGGCACCGCCGGCAAGGGCAAGAACCTGGTCAACTTCGTCGAGCTGGGGCCCGACGAGAAGGTCGCCGCCGTCCTGCCGACCAAGGACTTCGCCGAGGACCGCCACCTCGTCTTCTGCACCCGCAAGGGGATCATCAAGAAGACGCCGCTGTCGGCGTTCGCCAACACGCGCGCCGGCGGCATCATCGCCACCGGCGTCGACGACGGGGACGAGCTGCTGTCGGTGAAGATCACCGACGGCAAGCAGGAGATCTTCATGGCCACCTCCCAGGGACAGTCGATTCGCTTCGCCGAAGCGGAAGCCCGGCCGATGGGGCGCACGGCGCGCGGCGTGATCGGCATGCGGATGCAGGGGGACGACACGGTGGTCGAGATGGACGCCCTGCGTTCGAAGCAGAACACCATCCTGTCGGTCACCGAGCGCGGCTATGCCAAGCGCACCGAGGTCGAGGAATACCGCCTGCAGGGGCGTGGCGGGTCCGGCATCATCAATCTGAAGGTCACTGACAGGACCGGCCCGGTCGTCAAGGTCATGGAAGTCGCGGTGGACGACCAGGTCATGGTGATCACCGAGCACGGCAAGATTATCCGCACCAATGTCAAGGACATCTCGTCCCTCGGGCGCCCGACGCAGGGGGTGCGCCTCATCCATCTCGATGAGGGGGACAGCGTCATGGCGGTGGCGCGGGTGGTGGAGAAGGACGAAGCCGCACCTGTGGTTGACGAGGGGCAGGGGAACGGCCACGACCACGCCTGAGCGCGGCCGGCAGACCTGGAGGACGAGACAATGAAGATTTTTCTGGACACCGCCAACGTCAAGGAAATCCGCGAGGCGCACTCCTGGGGGATCCTGGACGGCGTCACGACCAACCCGTCGCTGGTGGCGAAGGAGGGGCGCGACTTCATCCAGGTGGTGAAGGAGATCACCCAGATCACCTCCGGGCCGGTGAGCGCCGAGGTGGTCAGCATCACCGCCGACGAGATGGTGCGCGAGGGGCGTGAGCTGTCCCGCATCGCCAAGAACGTCATCGTCAAGATCCCGATGCTCAAGGAGGGATTGAAGGCGATCAAGACCTTGTCGTCCGAGGGGATCCGGATCAACACCACCCTGATCTTCTCGGCGTCGCAGGCGCTGCTGGCAGCCAAGGCCGGCGCTTCCTACGTCAGTCCGTTCATCGGGCGGCTCGACGACATCAGCCACGTCGGCATGGACATCATCCGCGACATCCGGATCATCTTCGACAACTACGACTTCCCCTGCGAGATCCTCGCGGCCAGCATCCGCCACCCGCTGCACTTCGTGGACGCCGCCAAGGCGGGGGCCGACGTCGCGACCCTCCCGTTCAGTGTCCTCGAGGCGCTCACCAAGCACCCGCTCACCGACCTCGGGCTGCAGAAATTCCTCAAGGACTGGGAAAGCGTTCCACAACAGACGCGGAAAGGCTGAGTTGGCCGGCGACCGGCTCGAGGAGCTGCGCCGGCGGAACCGCGACGCCGAAGCCGGGGGCGGAGCGGATCGCGTCGCCAAGCAGCGTGCCGAGGGGAAGCTCACGGCACGCGAGCGCGTCGACCTGCTCCTCGACCCCGGCACCTTCCAGGAACTCGACAAGTTCGTCGTCCACCGATCGCGCGACTTCGGGATGGAGAAGCAGCGCATCCCCGGGGACGGCGTGGTCACCGGTCACGGCCTGATCGACGGCCGGCCGCTATTCGTCTTCGCGCAGGACTTCACGGTGTTCGGCGGGTCGCTCAGCGAGACCTACGCCGCCAAGATCTGCAAGATCATGGACCTGGCGATGAAAGTCGGGGTGCCGGTCGTCGGTCTGAATGATTCTGGAGGGGCCCGCATCCAGGAGGGCGTCGTGTCGCTCGGGGGCTACGCCGACATCTTCCTGCGCAACACCCTGGCGTCCGGCGTGGTGCCGCAGATCTCCGCCATCATGGGACCGTGCGCCGGCGGCGCCGTCTACTCTCCGGCGATCACCGACTTCAACATCATGGTGCAGGGGACCTCGTACATGTTCATCACCGGTCCCGACGTGATCAAGTCCGTCACCCACGAAGAGGTGAGCAAGGAAGAGCTGGGCGGCGCGATGACGCATGCCTCGGTCAGCGGCGTCGCCCATTTCGCCGCCCCCGATGACCGGGCGGCGCTGGCGCTGATCCGCGACCTGCTCGGCTACCTGCCGTCCAACAACATGGAAGACCCGCCGCGCCGAAGCCCGGCCGACGACCCGGACCGCGAGGACGAACGGCTCGACGCGATTGTCCCGGACGATCCCAACAAGCCGTACGACATCAAGCTGGTCATCCACGGCGTGCTCGACGAGACCGCCTTCCTCGAAGTGCACGAGAACTACGCCAAGAACCTGGTGGTCGGCTTCGGGCGGCTGGACGGTGGCGTTGTGGGGGTGATCGCCAACCAGCCGGCGGTGCTCGCCGGGACGCTCGACATCGACGCGTCGCTCAAGGGGGCGCGCTTCGTCCGCTTCTGCGACGCCTTCAACGTGCCGCTGGTCATCTTCGAGGACGTGCCAGGGTTCCTGCCGGGTACCGACCAGGAGTACCGCGGCATCATCAAGCACGGCGCCAAGCTGCTGTATGCCTTCGCCGAGGCGACCGTCCCCAAGGTCACGGTGATCACCCGCAAGTCTTACGGCGGCGCCTACTGCGTCATGGGGTCGAAGCACATCCGCACCGACTTCAACTTCGCCTGGCCGACGGCGGAGATCGCCGTCATGGGGCCGGAGGGGGCGGTCAATATCCTGTACCGCCGCGAACTGCAGGCGGCGGGCGACCCGGAGGCGCTGCGGAAGCAAAAAGTGGACGAGTTCCGGGAGAAATTCGCCAACCCGTACATCGCCGCCGAGCGCGGCTTCGTGGACGAAGTGATCGAGCCACGCGTGACCCGCCGCAAGCTCATCGCCGCGCTGCGGATCCTGTCGACCAAGAAGGACACCAACCCGCCGAAGAAGCACGGCAACATCCCGCTGTGAGGCCGGCGTGAAGCGGAAGAAGCCCGGCATGACCCGGAAGGCGAAAACCCGCGCGCGCGCGGCCGCTCCACGCCGCGCGACGGCCGGCCCGCCCGCAACCCCGGCGCGCCGCGCGCCGGTGGGACCGCCCGCGGCCGCCGCCGGCGGATCGCGTCCGATTCGGCGGGTGCTGATCGCCAACCGCGGGGAGATCGCGCTGCGCGTGATGCGCGCCTGTCGCGAGCTCGGGCTGTCGCCGGTGATCGTCCATTCCGAGGCCGACCGCGACACCTTGCCGGTGCGGCTGGCCGACGCCGCCTACCCGATCGGTCCGGCGCCGGCGGCCGCCTCGTACCTGCGCATCGACGCGATCCTCGACGCGGCGCGCAAGGCGGGCGCCGACGCGGTCCATCCCGGGTACGGGTTCCTGGCCGAGAATGCCGATTTCGCCCAGGCCTGCGCCGATGCCGGCCTCACCTTCATCGGCCCGTCCCCCCGCGCCATGCGGATGATGGGGGACAAGGTCGAGGCGCGCCGACTGGCGGCCGGGGCCGGGGTGCCGGTCATCCCCGGGCAGACGACGCGGGCCGCCGATCTCGAATCCCTGCGCGCCTTCGCCCGCAAGGCGGGGTACCCGATTCTCCTGAAGGCGGCGGCGGGGGGCGGCGGCAAGGGGATGCGCGTCGTGCGGCGCGACGAGGAGCTCGAAAGCGCCGTCCGCGGCGCCCGGTCCGAGGCGCGGTCGTCGTTCGGCGACGACGGCGTGTACGCGGAGAAATTCCTCGCGTCGGTCCGGCACGTCGAGATCCAGATCCTGGCCGACACCCATGGCGACGCGATCCATCTCAACGAACGCGAGTGCTCGGTCCAGCGGCGCCACCAGAAGCTGATCGAGGAGTCACCCTCGGTGGCGATCGACGCCGATCTCCGCGAACGGATCGGCCGGCTGGCGCTCAAGGTGATCCGCGCCGGCGGCTATCACAACGCCGGCACCGTCGAGTTTCTCCTCGATCGCGAGGGACGGGCGTATTTCATGGAAGTCAACGCCCGCATCCAGGTCGAGCACCCGGTGACCGAAATGGTGACCGGCGTGGATCTGGTCCGCGCCCAGATCGAGATCGCCGCCGGCGGCCGCCTGCCGGCGCGGCAGGACGAGCTGCAGCCGCGCGGCTGGGCGATGGAGTGCCGCATCCTGGCGGAAGATCCGGCGCACAATTTCCGCCCCTCGCCGGGACGGATCGCCGCCCTGCGCCTCCCCTCGGGGCCCGGTATCCGGGTGGACACGGCGCTGCGACCCGGGGACGAGGTGTCGCTGCACTACGACGCCCTGGTGGCCAAACTGATCGCCTGGGGCCGCAACCGGCAGGAGTGCATCGCCCGGATGCGTGGGGCGATCGACGAGATGGTGGTGGCGGGGATCCGCACCACCCTGCCCTTCCATCGCGAAGTGCTCCGCGACCCGGAGTTCCTCGCCGGGGAGATCGACATCGCCTGGGTGGACCGCAATGCCGTCGCCCTGACCGCGGCGATCGGTGCCGCCGGCCCCGACGAGGAGGCGGCGCTCATTGCCGCGGCGATCGTGGCGGTCGAGGATCGCGACCACCGCGCCGCTACGCCCCGCACCGGGATCAGCCCGTGGACGCTCCTGGGCCGGCGGGCCCTGATGGAGACGCGGCAACTGCGGCCGCCGCGCGGCTGAGGGCGAGGTCATGCGCTGGGTGGGTGGCACGGGGACGAGAGAACGGACGATCGAGGTCGCCAGGAAGGGGGCCGGCCGCTACAGCGTCCTGCTGGACGGGGACAGGCGCGAGATCGCCATCCGCCGCGAGGGCGCTTCGATCCTGCTGACCCTCGACGATCGGGTGATCGAGGCGGTGGTGGTCGCGGAAGGAGCCGGAACCGGCGGGACGGCCGATGGCCCCGCCGGCGAGCGTGCGTTCGGGGTCACGATCGCCGGGCACGTCTATCCGGTGGTCCTGGCCGACCCGCTGCGCGCCTCCGGCCTGTCGGCGACCCTGCGCCAGGACGGCCCGGTGCAGGTGCGCGCCTCGATGCCCGGCCGGATTTCCGCGATCCTGGTGCGCGAAGGGGAGATGGTGGTCGAAGGGCAGGGGGTCGTGGTCGTCGAGGCGATGAAAATGGAGAACGAGCTGCCGGCGCCGCGCGCCGGCCGTGTCACTTCCCTGCGTGTCCGGCCGGGCGAGGCGGTCGAGGCCGGAGCGCCGCTGTTCACGGTGGAATAGAAGGGGAAGAAACAGAAAGGGCGGCGCAATCGGCGCCGCCCTCCTGGATTCCAGGTTTCCTGTGACTGACAAACGCCCGATGAAGTCCGAGCGCCGGACCGGCCGATCAGCGGATGGCCGCAGCCAGATCCTTGCCCGGGCGGAAACGCGCCACCTTGCGGGCCTTGATCTCGATCTGCTCGCCGGTCTGCGGGTTCCGGCCGACGCGCGCCTTGCGCTTGGAGACGGTGTACGTCCCGAAGCCGACGAGCGCCACGCGGTCGCCCTTCTTCAGGGTCTTGGTGATGCCGTCGACCAGCGAGTCGAGGGCCTTGCCGGCCGCGGTCTTGCTGATGCGCGCGTCCTTGGCAATCTTATCGATGAGATCCGCCTTGTTCATCAGCACACCCCCTTGAAGTGGAACCGGTTAACGAGTGCGATGCAGCAGCCTCGCATCGTGCGCGGCTTATACCAAACGCCTCGATCCCCTGTCAAGACGGGCGGTCCGGCCGATCGGGAAGCGCGAACCCCGTTCCCGCAAGGCTTTCGGGGGATGCCGTGAAACGCTTGCGGGGCAAAGGGTCCAGGCCACCCAAGGCGGGCTCGGCGACAACGGGCGCCAAGCGGCCGGTGGCGCGGGGCGCGAAGCGCCCGGCAGCACGCGCCGCGCGCCAACCACTTCCGCACCGCCGGGAGATCGCGGCCCAAGCCCCTCCGCGCCGTCGGGAGACCGCGGCGCAAGTGGGCGCAGCGCCCCGGAGCGCCGCCCTGCGCGGGCCGGTCCCGCGGAGCCAGGAGACCGGGCTGGCCCTGCGGCTGCTCGACCGGGTGGCGCGCGAGGCAATCGCGTCGTGCGGGGCGGAGGAGGCGGTGCGCCGGACCTGCGTGGCGCGGACGGGCAGGATCTCCCTCGCAGGACGGCCGGTCCCGGTGGATGGCGCCGGCAGGATCCTGGTCCTGGCCTACGGCAAGGCGGCCGTCGGGATGATGCGCAGCCTGGTCAAGCGGATCCACGAGGCCGGCGGCAAGCGCCCGGTGGTGGGGCTGCTGGTGGCTCCCTCGGGGTTGGAACGCGGCTGGCCGTTCGGCACCGCGCCGCGGGCGCGCTTCCGCATCGATGTCGTCGAGGGCGATCACCCGGTACCGGGACGCGCCTCGTTCGCCGCCGGCCGCCGGGCGCTGCAGATCGCCGGACGGGCCGGACGCAGCGACGACGTCATCTACCTCGCCTCCGGGGGCGGCTCGGCGATGCTGGCGGCGCCGCTGCCACGCCTGATGACCCCGGCCGGGAAGACCAACATCCACCGGGCCCTGATCGCGTCGGGGGCGCCGATCGCGTCGATCAACGTGGTCCGGAAACACCTCTCCGGCATCAAGGGCGGCCGGCTGGCGGTGGCGGCGCAGCGGGCCCGCAGCCAGATGACCATCATGGTGTGCGACGTGGATCTCGAGAGGGCGGCCGATGTCGCCTCCGGCCCGTCGCTGCCGGATCGCACGACCGTGG
The DNA here is from genome assembly GCA_031394595.1 of Acidobacteriota bacterium. Classification (GTDB taxonomy): domain Bacteria; phylum Acidobacteriota; class Polarisedimenticolia; order Gp22-AA2; family Gp22-AA2; genus JANNTZ01. Next base: position 22,104 of record JANNTZ010000109.1, on the reverse strand, counting down.
ACGACATGGTCCGGATCATCGACCGCTACGGTGTCGCGCCGCACTTGCCACCCCCCGTGCTGGAGGCGCTGCGCGTGGGGAAGATGCCGGAGACCCCGAAGCCGCGCGCCCCGGAGTTCCGCCGGTCGGGTTCGAGCGTCGTGCTGTCGAACCGCGAGCTGCGCAACGCGGCGGCGCGCGCGGCGCTGTCGCGTGGCCTGCCGGCCGAGGCGGTGCCATCCGAAATGACCGGGTCCATCGAGACGGCGGTCGAGATGGTCGCGCGGGCGATCGAATCGGCCCCGCCGGGGACGCGGCTGTTGGTCCTCGGCGGCGAAGTCCTGGCCACGCCGAACAGTGGCGGGACCGGGGGGAGGGCCCAGGAGTTCGCCCTGCGGCTGGCGCTGCGGATGGCCGGACTCGGGTCGCGACCATGGGCCTTCATGGCGGCCGGCAGCGACGGCGTGGATGGCAATTCCCCGGCCGCCGGGGCCTTCGTCGACATGACGACGCTTGAGCGGGCCCGCGCCGCCGGTCTCGACCCCGGGAAAATCCTCAAGGACTCCGACACCTGGCGGCTGTTCAACCGGCTGGGGGACGCGCTGGTCACCGGCCCGACCGGCACCAACGTCCGGGACGTCTACCTGCTGCTCACCGGGTCGGCGACGGCGGCGCCGCGCGGTTTCGACCTGTTCAGATCGACGCCCGATCGGCCGCCATTGCCAGAAGAACCAGAAAGCTGATCCAGCCGTTGATGGCGAAGAACGCCTGGTTGACGCGGCTGAGATCGTCCGGTCGCACCAGCCGGTGCTCGTACACCAGCAGCCCCCCGACGCCGCCGACTCCGGCGAGATAGATCCACCCCAGATCGGTCCATGCCGGCAAGGTGACCAGCAACGCGACCATCGCGAGATGCAGGAGGGCGCTGGTGCGCAGCGCGGCAGGGATGCCGAAACGCACCGGGAACGACCGCAACCCGGCCTGCCGATCGAACCCGATATCCTGGCAGGCGTAGATGATGTCGAACCCCGCCACCCATAACATGACGGCGGCGGCGAGGACCAGCGGCGCCGTCGCGATGTCGCCGCGGACGGCGACCCACGCCCCGATCGGCGCCAGCCCGAGCGAAGCCCCCAGGTGCAGATGGGTCAGCCAGGTGATTCGCTTGGCGTAGGAATAGGACAGGATCAGCGCCAGCGCCGGCACCGACAGCACCAACGCCAGCCGGTTGAGCATCGCGGCGCTGAGGATGAACAGCGCCACGCTCGCCACCAGGAAACCCCACGCGAACGGCATCCCCAGCGCCCCGGTGACCAGCGGCCGCGCCCCGGTCCGCGGGTTGCGCCGGTCGTACTCGAGGTCGGCGATCCGGTTGAACACCATGGCGGCGCTGCGGGCGCCGACCATCGCCCCGAGGATCCAGCCGATCGTCCGCCCGGACGGCATCCCCTCCGCCGCCAGGATCGCCCCGCAGAAGGCGAACGGCAGGGCGAACAGCGTGTGCTGGAACTTGATCATCGAGAGGGTGGCGCCGAGGGCGTGCACCCCCGGGGTCATTTCGTGCCCCAGCGCTTTCCGATCTTGTGGTCGAGGTGCAGCAGGTCGAGGATGCGGGCGGTGAACTGGTCGACGATCTCGTCGATGGTCGTCGGCCGCGTATAGAACGACGGGATGAGCGGGAAGACGACGGCGCCGGCCCGCGTCGCCGCAGTCATGTTTTCCAGATGGACGAGGCTGACCGGCGTCTCGCGGAACGCCAGGACCAGCGGCCGCCGCTCCTTGAGGGTCACTTCGGCGGCGCGGTGGATCAGGTTGGCCGACACCCCATGGGCGATCGACGCCAGCGTCCCGCCGCTGCAGGGGACCACCACCATGCCGTCGACCGGGTAGGTGCCGCTGCTGATTGGCGCCGCCATGTCGCCTGGCCGATGCAGGACGATCTTCGCGTCGCGCTCGCCGCCCAGGATCGCCCGCAGCCCCTCGCGCTCGTCCTTTGCCGGCTGGTCCAGTTCCACGCTGATCGTCTGCGGCGCGACAGCGCTGAGGACGACGTGGATACGCTCGACTTCCGGGTGGCCGATCAGGGCGTGCAGCACCGCCCGGGCGCAAACCGACCCGCTGGCGCCGGTGACCCCGACCACGAACCGCTTCATGGTGCGGGCCGCCTCAGTGGCCGGCTTTCTCCGATATCGCGCCCAGGAAATGGTTCAGACGATGACGATCGTCCTCTTCCATCTGGGAGAAGAACAGCGCCACGCGGTAGCCGCCCTTGTGCCCCGCAGAAGGGTAGGCCGGCTCGCTTCTGACGACGACCGCCTCCCCCTTGACCGTCTGCTCGACCGCCCGGCCGCCGTTGTCATGCGGCAGGACGAGCGACACCGCCAACTTGGTCATCGGAGCGAGGAACACCGGGGCCGTGCAGGAAAAACCGCCGACGCTGAGGTCGATGGTCTCCAACTCCACGGCATCCCGTTCATGGGAGCGCACCCGGATCTTGTGGGCGACGCGCGGGTGACGTCGCTTGTCCTGCTTCATGCGTCAATCCCCTTTGCATTGGTTTCCGGGAGACACGCGCCCGGGCCTGTGAGCCCGACTGACGCGGTCGACCGAAAGGCCTGTCGAACGGCTCTTTCCGGCGGATGGTAGGAGAAGGGCGGGGCGCTGTCAAGGAGGAAGAATTCAGATGCCCGGCGCGGTCCATCGGCGTATACTTCGGGCAATTGACCCTAGCCATTCGTTCGGTCGGGCCCTGCCGGCAATCGACGGGCGGCGGCCCCGCGTCAGAGTGCACGGGGGCAGCCGATGCAGCCGAAGTCATTGTGGAAATTCCCACGAGACGGAAGCAAAGCGAAGCCTACCGAACGGTGGAATGGCCGGTTGACCGGCCCTCGCCCGCGGACCCCGGCGATCGTTCTGTCAATCCTGGCCCTTGCCTTCGGGGTCACCGCGTTCGTCGCGAGCGGGGGGGTGGCCGGCGCCGATCCTTTGTTTCCCTATCCGGTGTTTGATGCCTCCACTTACTCAAGCACAGTGTTGATGCGCGACCTGAACGCGGATCGGATTCCGGACATCATCATCAATTCCGGGGGCGGGCTGCAGGTTCATCTTGGAGAGGCGGACGGGCACTTCGTCTCGAAGTTTGTCCGGATTGGGCAGTTCGGCTCGGCCGTCGCTGTGGAGGACGTCAACCTCGACGGTCACTTGGACATCGTCAACGGCGAATCGGCGATGCTCGGAGCCGGCGACGGATCGTTCGGCCTTTCCTATCCGCTTGAGGTCGAGGAATACATTTTTGGCCTGGCCGCGTCCGAGTTCACGGGGGACCACCTGCCGGATATCGCGGTGGTCACCTACGGAGGAACGCTATCTATTCTTCCCGGGCATGGAAACGGCCGCTTCGGCGCGCCGAAGGCCATCGGCGCCGGGCTATCCACGCAGCGCTCCATCCAGGCAGCAGATCTGAATGCTGACGGCCGCGCCGACCTCATCGGTGTGAACGCCGCCGGTTCCGCCATCGTCGTCCACATGAGCCTCGTGGGCGGTGCGTTCGTCGCGGTCCCGGACTTGGTTATCGGTCCGAGGCTCTCGGGGATGGATGTCGCCGACGTCGACGGGGACGCATGGCCGGATCTCATGGTGTACCGTCGCTGTTCGGAGTCTCCCTGTTTGCAGAACGGCCTGGTGATCTTCCGTGGGATGGGGGACGGGGAGTTCTTCGAGGATCGACGTCTGCGCGAGGGGGAAACGGTCACCGGCGCCGTGGCACGCGATCTGGATGGCGACGGAATCCTGGATCTCGCCTCTGTCGGGGAAACCGGCGACCTGGTCATCCACCGGGGGCTGCCCTCGGGTGGATTTGACAGCCCGCGTCGACTCGCCGTCGGTATCAACCTCAACACGATGGTTGCGAGTGAGATCAACGACGATCCGCCGCCGGATCTGATCGTCATCGACAGGACCATGGGAAGGGCAATGGTTCTCTTTGATCCCGGCCTGGAAGGATTCCCCCTCCAGCAGCAGATCGAACTGGCGGCCCAACCGTTCTTTGAAGTGACCGGTGACTGGAACGGCGACGGGCGTGCGGACATTGCCCTCGGGACCAATCGGGACAACGGCTACGGCGCCGGGTTCCTGACCTTCGTCGTGAGCGCCGCCGGAGGGATCCACCAGGTCTCCGGGACGATCGACCTCGCGGCCAGTATCCGGTCGATAGCACAGGGGGATGTTGACAGCGACGGTCGTCCGGATCTCGCCGTACTCGTGAGCGCCGCAACCTCCGGCATGAACAATCTCGTGGTGTTGCGTGGGATCGGTAATGGAACTTTCGAGGCGCCGCGATTGGCGGGGTCGGTGGACTTTCAGGGCCAGATCGCCTTCGCGGATGCCGACGGCGACGCCCACAGTGATCTGTTTCTCTACGGTGGGCTCCGGACCGCGGCGTTTCTCATTGGGGCCGACGGGCTCTTCTCCGCGCCTGTGCAGACCGCCCTTGGCGCCTCCACGGCGGCGCTGGCGCTGGCCGATTTCACCGGCGACGGACGAGCAGACCTCGTGGCCTCCAGCTACTACTCCGGTTCGCCCTACGAGGTGGTCGAGGCGTTCATCATGCCGGGCCGGGGAGATGGAACCTGGGACCAGCGGGTCCAGTTGGTTCGCAGCACTTACTACCCCAACCAACTTCTAAGGGTCCTGACGGGCGACCTGAATGGCGATGGAAACATGGATCTGTTGTTATCTCCCTTGGATGCCGGGAGACCCACCGTCGAGGTCTATCTTGGGCATGGGGATGCGACCTTCGGGCCGCCCATCCCACTATCGAGCCTCCATCTCCCTTCGGTGATCGCCGATTTCAACGGTGACGGGATCGTCGATCTTGGCGGGAGAGGCAACGACGTCTTCGTACATCTGGGTCTGGGCGGCGGCACCTTCGAGGTGCAACGCAGGTTTGCCGCGTACAACGGCGGTCAATCGTTCGCGCAGCAATTGTATTGGGGTGACTTCACGGGTGACGGGATGATCGATTTCGCGGTGCCGCGTTCGGACCGCCCCGGGATCGTTGTTCTGCCCAATCTGGCGCTGCGGGTCGACGAAGACAGGGACGGCGTCCCCGACATACGCGATGGATGCGTCGATCCCGACGGAGACGGCCGGGGGACCCCGGGATCGCAGCCGCCGGAATGCGGGGTCGACAACTGTCCCGCTGCTCCGAACCCCGGCCAGAGCGATCTCGATGGAGATGGGCGTGGCGACGCCTGCGATCTCTGTCCGGTGGCCTTCGACCCGGCCCAGGGCGACCGGGATGGCGACGGGGCGGGGGACGCCTGCGACACCTGTACGGACACCGACGGAGATGGCCATTCCGACGGATCGGGCACGCCCGGGGGGTGTTCCTCGGACAACTGCATCGCCGTAACCAATGCCGACCAGGCCGACGCCGATGGTGATGGCCGGGGAGATGCGTGCGACGCCTGCCCCGGCGACCCCCAGGACGATACCGATCGTGATGGGATCTGCGCCGAAGCGGACAACTGTCCCCATCGCTTTAACCCGACCCAGGAAGATGGGGATACCGACGGCGCGGGCGACGACTGCGACAACTGCGGAGGGCGGTTCAACCCCGACCAGCGCGACGGCGATGGGGACCGGATCGGCGATGTCTGCCAGGCGCAGTTCGCCGGTGATCTTTTCGCCGTACCGGTGACCCCCATTCTGCAGAACGGGACGATCTATCCGACGCTCGGCGACTTCGACGGAGACGGGCGCCTGGATTTTGCCGCGGGGCGGAATGGTTTCATCGTGGCCGAACAGCGCTCATTCCGCGATCTCGCGATCTATCTGGACACCGGAGCCGGGCATTTTGCGCTGACTTACAGCATGCCATTCGCTCTCTACTACGCGAAGACCGCGGTGGGGGATTTCGACGGCGACGGGGCGATGGACCTGGCGTTTGGCGATTCCGACCGGGTGGTCGTCTACCCGGGACACGGCGACGGGAGTTTCGGGGCCGAATTCATGATCCCGATTCAGGGTTTCCCCGCGGCACTGGCCGCCGCCGACCTGGATCGCGACGGGAAGGACGACCTGATCCTCTCCGTTTCCCGGATCGGATCGTCGGACGACCCTCTCGTCGTTCTGCCCGGTCTGGGACCGGGACGGTTCGGCGCGGCCCGGGAGTACCCAGAGGCCGCGCTCACAACCATCATCCTGACCGGCAATCTGAACGGGGATCCCTACCCGGATGTTGTGCTCCGCAACGCTTGCACCGTGACGCCCTGCCCGTCGGTTGACTGGTTCGCGGTGTTTCTGGGGTCGGCCGATGGATCCCTGCGCCCCGGGCCGCGTCTCGAACTGGACGGATGGCCGGCCGCGATGACATTGGCGGACATCAACAAGGATGGGCGCGACGACGTGATCGGCATCACGGAATGCCAGACCGAGTATTGCTACGCCCACCGGCTCGCGGTGTTCGTCGGGAACGGGGACGGCACTTTCACCGGGCAGATCAGGGACTTGCCGTCGAGCGTGCGCCCCAATGGGTCAATCGGGGCCGCTGATTTCGACAACGACGGGGCTGCGGATCTATTCGTGGGGATGAGCGATCGGATCGTGACCTTGGCAGGGGACGGACTCGGCGGATTCGTCCTGGACGATTCGTTGTCGATGTCGATCGCCGGGTACGGATCCCAGCTCATCGGCGTCACGCAACTCGACGGTGATGGCTCACGCGACCTTCTGTGCGTGAGTCGCGGCAGCCGGAACGTCTTCGCCCTGCCCGGGCGGGGCGACGGGACTTTTGGAACGGGGATCGCGCGGCGGACAGCGGGGTACCTGACGACAGCCGCGGCGCTCGACGATTTCAACGACGATGGGATCACCGATATCGCCGCGGTGGCCTACTACCCCGCGTACAACCAGGTTCCGGTTGACGGGTCGGTCCTGTTGGGCCACGGGGATGGGACGTTCCAGGAAGCGCCCGGATTCGCGGGGGCGCGCTACGGGGGCGCGTATGGTGTTTCGAGCGGCGACTTCAACTCCGACGGCAAACGGGACCTCAGCGTGGCCGATCTGGGCAGCACATACCCTTACAGCTCCGGGGATTACGGCGCCCTTGCGGTCGTCGCGGGGCAAGGCGACGGGACCTTCGGCCCGCCCACGTACTCTGGCCTCTACATCAACCGCAATCCAGCCTACGTCGCCGTCGGCGACTATGATCGGGACGGCGACGAGGACTTGGCCGTCGCCAACAGCGGCGCGGGGACCGTGGCCATCCACTTCGGTGATGGGCGGGGAGTGTTCCGTGACCCTGATGCCTCTTCGACTTACAGCACCGGAGATGGGCCGTTCTGGATCGCATCGGGTGACCTGAACGACGACGGCGCCCGTGACCTGGTGGTCGCCAACGCCGGCGGCGATGGATACACCGGACCGAGATCGGGGAGCGTCGCGGTCCTTCTGGGTGCCGGGAACGGCACCTTCAAGCCGGGGCCGACGATCGAGATCGTGGGGAATGCCAACTCTGTGGCGCTGGGTGACCTGGATGGCGATGGTGACGAGGATCTGCTCGTGGCCGACGGTGGATTCATCTACCGGGTCCTGGTTTATTCCGGGCGTGGCGACGGGTCATTCGAAGCGAACGGTGAGGTCGAGGTGGGGAGGACTCCCTTCGCCGTGGTGGTTTCCGACTTCAACACCGACGGACGCCTTGACATGGCAACCGCCAACATCGACTCGGCGGACGTTTCGGTCCGTCTTGGCCTGGGAGATGGGACCTTCGGTCCCGAGTCGCGGTTTGGATCCGGCTCCAACACCTTCTACATCGTCGCGGGGCACCTGAATAGTGACCGGCGTGTCGACCTCGCCGTCCCGATGTACGACGGCGTGGCGGTCCTGCAGAATCGAGGCCCGTTCCCCGACAGCGACGCTGACGGCGTGAGCGATGAGAACGACCCCTGTACCGATAAGGATGGCGATGGTGTGGGAGATCCCCTGGTATCCGGTGGGACGTGCGGGGCGGACAACTGCCCCGACACGCCCAACCCCAACCAGGAGAATCGCGACCTCGACCGCCGGGGAGATGCCTGCGATCGGTGCCCGGAGTCTCCGACCGACGACGCGGACGGGGACGGTGTGTGCGACAACATCGATACCTGCCTCGGTGTGCATAACGTCGACCAGACCGATGCCGATGCCGACGGGCGTGGCGACGCCTGCGACAACTGCCCCGGTGCTGCGAACCCGGGCCAGGAGGATGTCGATCAGGACGGAGCGGGCGACGCCTGCCAGCCGGTCCTGATCCTGGCCGGAATTCTGGAGGACGGTGGGTTCGATCTCGAGGTCGACGCGATCGCCCGTGACCCGCAGGGTGAGACTCTGTCCGGGGTCATTCGAATCGATCAGACCCTCCCCGAGCCGGCTTCCATCGCGAACTTCAACCCCAGTTTTGACTGCAGCATGGTGTGGTCGCCGATCGCAGGGTATCCGGGGGCCTTGGTCTATGCGTATTTTGATGAGGGAAGCTACATAGTCTTGGGGGACGTCTTCACCCTGCTCGGCTGCCCGGAGGTGACCGCCTCGATCTATTTCGCTGAAGCGTCGTGCGAGGACCCTTACTTTGACTGGACCTATTTCATCGATTTGACAGGTCGAGCCCTCCCGCGCACCCTCTGTGTGACGCCGGCGGATTTCTCATCCCCGGCTTTCACGCTGGTTCTCCTGGATGCCGGGTCGGACGGGCTCAAGGTCGAGCGTCTGATCGACAGCGCGAACAAAATCCCGTTTGCAGATGGCCTGCCTCCACGGGTGCCGTTGACCGGCCTGACTCCGGGTGGCGCGCACCGCCTGACCCTGACGGTTACCGACGGTTACACCCCGTCCCGGTCGGCCTCCAGGGACTTTCTCTACAGCGGCGAGTCCAGTCTCGTGATCAGGGCGACGGGACCGGCTGGCGATCAAGACGCGGACGGGATTGAAGACGCCATCGACACGTGCATCGACACCGACGGAGACGGATTCAGGGAACCGTGGAGCCCCGAGGGAAACTGCGCCCCGGACAACTGTCCGTCCACGTTCAACCCCTCCCAGGGTGACCCGGACCAGGATGGCCTGGGAACCGAATGTGACAACTGCGCTCTGGTCGCCAACGAGGATCAGGTCGATTCCGACAGCGATGGGCATGGAGATGTTTGCGATGCCTGCCCGGCCGACCCGGATGGAGATCTGGACGGAGACAGTGTTTGCCGCGAGACCGACAACTGCCCTGCCTTCCCGAACCCCGACCAGATGGATGACGATCGCGATGAACTCGGGAATGCCTGTGACAACTGTCCCGTCGCGCCGAACCCGGACCAGATCGACACCGATTTCGATGGACACGGCGACGCTTGTGACGATTGCCAGGACACCGATCAGGACGGTTGGGGGGATGCCGGAGGCGGAGACGGATGCGGGATGGACAACTGTCTTCAGACGCCGAACCCCGGCCAGCAGGACTCTGATGCCGATGGGGCCGGGGATGCCTGCGATTCATGCCCGCTCGATCCGCTGGATGACGCGGACGGCGACGGCCTGTGCGGCGATGTCGACCGCTGCGCTGCGATCTCCAATCCAATGAATCTGGATCCTGATGGAGATGGCGTCGGCAGCGTGTGCGACAACTGTCCACGGACTGCCAACGGCAATCAGCTTGACGGGGATGGCGACGGTCTGGGAGATGCGTGTGAGCCGCGCGGAGGCCGGCCGATCTTCCCCGGATCAGTCGCATCAGTCGGGAACGACCCATCCCACATCCTGTTTGCCGACACCAACAAGGACGGACGCACGGACACCATCGTCCTGACCCGGGAAGGGGTGACCGTCCTGCCTGGAGAAGCGGCCGGGCTGTTCGGGCGGGGCGCCACCACTGCCGCCGGCTGGGCCACCGGCTACTACTCACCGGTATCCCCGCGTCTCGTGGATCTCGACGGCGACGGGTACGACGATCTTTTTGTCCTGAGCTCCCAGCAAGGCGCTATCTACGTTCACAAGGGACTTCCCGATGGGACGTTTGGTGCGGCCTCGCCCGATCCTGTTTACGGCGCGGGAGCGGCCCTGGGTGACGTGGACGGTGATGGCCGCGTGGAACTGGTGACCGTGACCCAATACTGGGCCTATCTGTTTGAACGGGCGGCGGACGGACACTTCGTTCAGCGATCCAGGATGAGGGTCGGTGACGACCCCCGGCTCGTGACGCTGGCGGATGTCGATCGCGACGGGCGTCTCGACATCGTCACCGTCAACTACAAGTCCAAGGATCTTTCAGTATTGACGGGGTGGGGGAATGGACAATTCAGGGGGCAGCTGAAGTCCCCCCTGCAAATCGCGGCCGACAGGGTGGTCTTCCAGGATGTGGACGGCGATCGATTCCTCGACGTGATCGCGGCCGGAGGCAAGTCGGTCACCGTGCTGTCGGGCGATGGGCTGGGGCGGTTCGTGGCTCGTGCGGCGATGTCGCTCCAGCAGAACATTACAGCGATCGCCGCCGGCGATTTCACCCATGACGGGGTGGCCGATCTGGCCATCGGTAAAGCGCTCAATGACTATCCGACCAATACGCCGGCATCGGTGGCCCTGTTCAGAGGGGCCGCCGATTTCAGATTCACTCCGATCGGTGACTACCTGACGGGTCGCCAGTCAACGGCTCTGACCATCGCCGACATGAACGGGGACGACCGCGATGATCTGGCAGTGACGACGCGGATCTCTGCAGGTGTCCACAGGCTGGAAGTCATCCTTGCGGCGAGCGACGGGTCGCTCCCTGAATCGCCGGTTTCCATCGCCCAGGGTCCGGACACCATCGCCCTTTTCGCCCGGGACCTCGACTTGGATGGCCATGTGGATTTGGTCGCGACCGAACAGTACAGAACCAGAGTTCTGAAGGGAAACGGCTTGGGGGGGTTCTCGATCGCCTCGACACAGAACCACGCCGGGGCCTCGAGAGTTGAAGTCGGCGACTTCAATGGCGACCACGTCGACGATTTCCTGCGGGTGTCCGGCTCGCTGGCCGACTTTCATTCGGGTGACGGTCGGGGCGGGTTCGCCACCGTCTCGGTCCAGTCCTCCCTGGTGCCCGATCCCAGGGCGATCCTGGCGGTCGACCTCGACCACGACGGCCGGATCGAACTCGTGGTCGCCAACTATATTGGGCTTCACCTGTTTCGCTCCGATGGCACAGGCGAGCTGACCCGTAACGCGCTGATCGCGATCGAAGGCGGGGCGGATTCGATCGCAGCCGGGGACTTCAACGGCGATGGTTTGCCCGATCTCGCCGCCACTTCGCACATGCTGAACGCGAACTTCGTCGTGTTGAGCACCGGTGGCGGGAACTTCGCCTCCGGGACACTCCCCGGGGCGGGAGAGGATCCTGACATCGTGACCGCGGGTGACTTTGATGGCGATGGTTGGGATGACATCGTCGTGGGCAATACAGGGAGCAACGACCTGAGCCTGTTCCGTGGCCTGGGGGATGGCCGGTTCGCCGCCCAGGAAGCGGTTCCGTTCGGACAGCGGCCCTCCCGGCAAATCGCCGGAGATTTCGCCGGTGACGGAAGCGACGAGCTGATCGTCGCGGCGGAAGGTTCTTCCTTGTTGTCACTGTTCGCCGGCGGGCCCGGCTGGGCTTCAGGGTCACCACATCTCCACCAGGCCGGCGGACAGATGAAGGCCCTGGCGGCTGCCGACTTTGATGAGGATGGCGATCTGGATCTAGCGGTCGGCGCCAATGGCGTGGCCATCCTCTTCAACACCGGAGCGGGGGCCGACGCAGACCTGGACGGACTGCCCGACGATGAGGATCCATGCGTGGACGTCGACCACGACGGCTACGGCTCTCCGGGATACCCGTCCTCGACTTGCATTCTCGACAATTGTCCAATCGTCGCGAACGCCGACCAGGCTGATGCCGACCAGGACGGCCCGGGGAATGTCTGCGACAACTGCCCCGGTGCCGCAAACGAGGACCAGATGGACAGCGACGATGACGGCCCCGGCGATGCCTGCGATCCGTGCACCGATGTCGACGGTGACGGGCTGGGGGCGCCCGGACTGTACGGGCAAACCTGTCCAGTCGACAGTTGCCCGCGTTCGCCGGACCCCTCCAACAGCGACCGTGACGGAGATGGCGCGGGCGATGTTTGCGATCCCTGCACCGACCCGGACCGGGATGGTTTGGGTACCCCGGGCTTCGCGGGACAGAACTGTGCGATGGACAACTGCCCGGCGGCGGCGAACCCGGATCAGGCCGATGTCAACGCCGATGGATCGGGGGATGCCTGCCAACCGTCGATTGCCGTTATGGGCATTCGACAGGACGGGGGCGAGATGCTGGAGGTTGATGCACGCATCGCGGATCCGCAGGAAGAGCCGCTCTCGGGCACCGTCCGCATTCTGAGCACCACCGATAAAGTGATCCTGCTCGACGATGCGCTGGCGGCGAACGACTGCAACGCCGCCTACCTGCCCGACAGCCTCGCCGGCAGGGGGATCGCGTATACCTACGGCGCCGTCGGCGCGCCGTACCTGTTCGACCTCGACTCCAACCTCAACTGCCAGGACTACAACTACGACTACCTGATCGCGCTCGGACCGTGTGCGGCCCCCATCACGATCCCGGAAACGTTTCTGTCGATGGAGGGTCTGGTGCCGCCGTTCGAGGTGTGCGTACGCCGTGTTGAGCAGCCCGATGGCGGTGTCCAGCTCGTCGTCCGATCGATGGACTTCGATCAGTTACGTATGACGACCGGCTCCACAGAAAACGAGCTGTCGGTGCCCTTCAGCGGGGCACTCCCTGAAAGGATCGCCATCGACAACCTGATCGTGGGTCAGCCCTATCGACTCGAGGTGGAAGTGACCGACGGCAACACGGTCCCGGTGACCGGGGTGGCCGACTTCCTCTACCAGGGGGAGCGACTGATGACCTTCAACCACGCCCCTGTGGCAGTTCCTACCTACGAGCCGCGGGTCGAGTGCACCGGGCCGATGGGGGCCGAATTCCTGCTGGGCGGCTCGCAATCGCACGATCCCGACTCCACGTCGGGGACGAACGACGACATCGTGGAATTCATCTGGTGGGTGGATCGCGGAGCCTCGGACCAGGGAATCCTGGGTACGGGAGAGACGCTGAGGTTCACCCTGCCGAGGGGCGAACATCGCCTGACCCTGGTGGTCGTCGACCGCGCGGGTGAAACCGGCTCGGCAGATTTCATGGTCACGGTGACGGACACGCGGCCACCGGTTCTTAGCTGCCCGACCGTGGAATCGGTGGAGTGCGCCGGGTTCGACGGATCGCCCGTGCAGGTCATGGCGACGGCCACCGAGCTCTGCAGTGGGCCCGTCGTGCTGAGGAACGACAGGACCGCCCGCGGCGGCGACGCATCGGGCATCTACCCTCCGGGCAGCACCACGGTGACTTTCACGGCCACCGATGGGCGGTTCAACCAGACGCAGTGCACCGTCTCGGTCAACGTCCGCGACACGACGCCACCGCTTCTGACGGTCGCGGTCACCCCGACCGTCCTCTGGCCGCCCAACCACGAAATGTGGCCGGTGCGGGTCGCCTGGCAGGCGTCCGACGTCTGCGATCCAAACGTGAGGGTCGAACTTGTTTCAGTCGCCAGCAGCGAGCCGGACGACTCGCCAGGGCTCGAGGACGGTGAGACGAGCGGGGACATCGCCGGGACGGAGATCGGGACCGCCGACGCGGAGGTCATGCTCCGCGCCGAGCGTTCGGGTCAGGGATCCGGACGGACCTATCAGATCCACTACCGCGCCGTCGACGCCGCGGGCGGCAGCACGCCGGCCATGGCGGTGGTCACCGTCCCGCACGACCTCGGCCAGGGGCCGGAGACGATCCTGATCCAGACACAGAGGACCGACTCCGGCGCGTTGAGGTTGCACTGGCCCGCGTTCACCGGGGCCACCGGCTATGCCGTCATCCGCGGCGATCTGTCGGCGCTGGCATTGCGGGACCGCCGTGTCAGCCTCGGGACAGTGCAGGTCCTCCAAGCGGCAGGGACGGAGACCAACGTCGAGGAGAACCTGGCCGATGCGGTCCCGCCACCTGGACACGGGTTCTTCTACCTGGTGCAGGCGTGGACCGAAGCGGGTGGGACCGGATACGGGACCGAAAGTTGTCCATGGCCGCGGATCCCCGACGCCTGTGCCGGAGGGTGCCCGGCGCCTCCGCCGCAATGAAGCGTCAGCTCGCCGTCCCGGTCCTTGCCCTCCTGGTTCTCCTCCCGGCCTGCACCGTGACCCGTCCCGATGGCGCCGGTGGATCAGGCCCAGGCGATGCCATGAACAAATACGCCCTGCTCGCCGAGCCGGTGAATCCGCAGGATCCGTGGCCGCGGCTTCGATTCTTCGACAGCGGGCTGGTCTCGATCAACGACCGGTGCGCGGTCCGGAAGACGCCGCTGAACCCGAAGATGCCGGCGGTTTACGTGAACGGGCGGCCGGTCGGGTTCTGCTGAACCCCCTGCGCCGCGACCTTCGTGCAAGGTCCCGAGAAATACCTGGTCGAGATGGGGGCCCGGATGATGTGCGCCGTCGATCCGCAGCGCGCGGCGCCGATCGACGCGGCGCACCGCATCCAGGTGAACCAGGAATTCTACTACGTCGCGGACGACGCCGCGAAGGCGCGGCTCCTCGCCGAGCCGCACCGGTACACCGGGAAACTCACCGACCCCGTGACCCTGAAGCGCTTCCAGCCCGACGCGGCGTCGCCACGCCGGTCCTTCGGCGGCCGGCAGTTCTACCTGGTGTCGAGCGAGACCGCGGCGCAGTTCGATACCGATCCACGGACCTATGGCACGCCCAAGACGGGGATGCGCGAGAAGCCCTGAAAGGGGTGGGGGCTCTGGGCCCGATTCAGGCACCGTCCCCGCTTGCCAAACGTCGGGCCATGACGTAGTTTCTTACTGGTAAGACCATCGGGAGGGCCACGCCATGGCAACGGTCGCAACCACAACGCTTTCCTCAAAGGGTCAGGTCGTAATCCCTGAAGATGTCCGCGCTGCGCTCGGGTTGGAGCCCGGAGCACAGTTTGTGGTCATGGGCGATGGGGACGTGGTGATTCTGAAGCGGATCGAGGCTCCGACCAGAAGCGACTTCCGGACACTGGCGTCGAAGGCCCGAAGGCAGGCGCGGCAGGCGGGACTCAAACCTGCCGATGTACGCAAGGCCGTCCGCACCCTCCGCCGGCGCGGATGAAAGTCGTACTCGATACCAACGTTCTGATTTCCGGGATCTTCTTTTCCGGACTTCCGGCCAGTATTCTGAGGGCGTGGTCCGATCGGGACGACCTGAAGTTTCTGGCCTGTGCGCTGGCCGGCGGCGCGGGGCTCATCGTCACGGGTGACAGGGCGCTCCTGCGAGCGTCTGGTTTCCGAGGAATCGAGATTGTGACTCCTAGGGAGTTCGCGCGACATCACCTTGAGCAGTAGGTCCGTTGGGTGCCAGTGCCTAGGACGGAGATGAGCGAGAAGCCGTCAGGTGGAGGTGACGACAACATGCGACGAACAAACATCGAAATCGATGATGCGCTGCTTGAAAAGGCGATGCGTCTGACTGGAGTCAAGTCCAAGCGGGAAGCCGTGGATATTGCTCTCCGTCGTCTGGTCCAGAAGGGCAGCCTGTATCGCGCGCTGCGTTGCCTCCGGGGCAAGCTTGTCTGGGAAGGTAACGTCGGCGCCTGGCGGTCCTCGCGTAAGGCACGGGCATGACGAT
The DNA here is from genome assembly GCA_031394595.1 of Acidobacteriota bacterium. Classification (GTDB taxonomy): domain Bacteria; phylum Acidobacteriota; class Polarisedimenticolia; order Gp22-AA2; family Gp22-AA2; genus JANNTZ01. The sequence continues at coordinate 6,366 of JANNTZ010000109.1, read as the reverse complement.
GGTCAAACCGAGCAGCTAAGCGCTCGGGATCGCGTTGTATTCGGCGGCTTCGGATCCAGAGCGCCGGCGCGAAACGCGATCTCCAGCATCTCCTCCAGCCACGCAAGGCGCTGCGCCGGCGTGGCGGCAAGGGAGCGCTCCAGCGCCAGTTTGCGGGCCCCCTCCCAAGTCGCGTATTCCCAGCCGTCCTCGCGCACGCTGTCACTCATCGCCGCTGCCTTTCCGTCCGCGCTCGATGATCTCGAGTGCTCGGATTATAGGACACCGACTCCTGCCACCGTGTCCTATAATCGCCGCTCCACCCGGGGACAACGGAACGCGATGAACACCCATGACCTCAAGCGCCTGATCGATCAAGTGGCGAAGAAGAAGATCGGCACGGCGGCGGCGCTGGAGCGGCTACGGATGCTGCCGTACGAGGACCTCGGCTTCGCGAAGGTGGACAACCACCGGGACCTGCGCCGCGGCTTCCCGGAAGTGATCTACGGCGAGGGGAAGACGGTGCCGCAGATCATCGCCATCGTCGGGCGGCTGGCGTCGCGGCGGCAGCCGGTCCTGGTGACCAGGGTCGGGCGGGACGTCTACCGGAAGGTCCGGGCCCGCTTCAAGGCGGCGCGCTACCACGAACAGGCGCGGGCGATCACCCTGGAGGTGCCGGGACACGGGTCGGGCGGCGCGAAAGCCGGGCGAGCCGAGCGGCCGCTTCCCGGCATCCTGGTACTGGCGGCCGGGACCTCCGACTTGCCGGTGGCCGAAGAGGCCGCCCTGACCGCCGAAGTGATGGGCAACAAGGTCGACCGGATCTACGACGTCGGGATCGCCGGGCTCCACCGGCTGCTTGACCACCGGGATCGGATCCTGGCGGCCAGGGTCATCGTGGTGGTCGCCGGGATGGAGGGGGCCCTCCCCAGCGTCGTCGCCAGCCTGGTCAGGGTACCGGTGATCGGGGTGCCCACCAGTATCGGCTATGGAACAGGAATCAAAGGACTTGCGGCGCTGATGAGCATGCTAAACTCGTGCGCGAGTGGGCTGACCGTGGTCAACATCGACAACGGGTTCGGGGCCGGATATGCCGCTTCAGTTATAAACAAGCGGCAGTAAAACAATCAATGATGATTTGTACCTCAGAACAGTCCGACCGATAATCTTCCCGCCCGATGGAAAGCCTCCGCAATTATATCCAACCTTTTTGGCCCCCTTCCTTGACATTCCCCGGGGGTGCTTCGTATATTACACAGGCGTTGGTCTGTGGGCTGAGGTAATTTGTTGCTGGGCCAAGCACTTCCGCGGTCCAGTCCTCTTTTGCACAGGATGTCAGCGCTGTTGACAGACCCCGGTCGGGTGTCTGGACGGCTGCCCCTCCGGGCGCCGGCCGCGCCAAGGCCAGCGGTCTGGACCGAAAACAGAAAGTTCTACTGGGCACGGGAGGAGGGATTTACCGAATGCCCCTCGTCAGGGTTCGTGAAGACGAGTCGCTGGAAAATGCGCTGCGCCGGTTCAAGAGGAAGTGCGAGAAGTCGGGCATCCTCACCGAACTCAAGAAGCGGCAGCATTACCTGAAGCCGAGCCAGAAAAGAAAGATCAAGATGCTCGCCGCCCGCAAGAAGGCGCTCAAGCGACTCGCCCAGGAGCGACGCTTCAGCGACTAAAGGTGGGAGGTTTGGACAGGAACGACGTGGTCGAATCGGTCAGGGCGGCAGCGGATCTGCGCTCCGTCATTTCCGACTACATGCCACTGAAGAAGAGCGGCGTGAAGTTCCGGGGCTTGTGCCCCTTTCACCAGGAAAAAACGCCGTCCTTCTACGTGGATGCCGACAAACAGTTGTTCTACTGCTTCGGCTGCCAGCAGGGCGGCGACGTCTTCAAGTTCCTGATGCTCTATGAAAAGTTGGAGTTCCCGGAGGCGCTGAAACTCCTCGCGGGTCGGTATGGCATCCCGATCCCCGAGAAGGGCAGCGGCCCCGGGCGGAGCGAGCGGCAGGCGGTCGTCAGCATCAACCGCAAGGCGCTCGGCTGGTACCGGGAGCAGCTCAAGGGGCCGGCGGGTGAGAAAGCCCGCCGTTACCTGGAAAATCGGGGCATTTCGGGCGACACTATCGAGCGCTTCCAGATCGGCTTCGCTCCACCCGGTTGGACCGGCCTGAAGGCGCAACTCACGGGGGTCCAGGAGAGTCTCATCCTCACGGCGGGTCTGCTGGCCCGCAAGGAAGAGACGGGCAGGACGTACGACCGGTTCAGGGAGCGGGTGATGTTCCCGATCCTGAACCTCTCGGATGAGGTGATCGGCTTCGGCGGCCGGGTGCTCGACGCCGGCGAGCCGAAGTACCTGAACTCGCCCGACACGCCGGCCTTCAGCAAGGGCGAGAACCTGTTCGCCGTCGGCCATGCCAAAGAGGCAATAAGGCGCGACGGGTACGCGATCCTGGTGGAAGGGTACATGGATGCCATCGCCCTCCACCAAGCCGGCATCGCCCCGGTGGTGGCGACGCTCGGCACCGGCTTCACCGCCGGGCATGTGCGGCTGTTGAAGAGATTCACCGAACGCGTCCTGGTCAATTTCGACCCGGATGCGGCGGGGCGGACGGCGACGCGCCGCAGCCTCGAAGTCCTGCTGGAGCATGGCTTCGAGGTGCAGGTGGTGGCGCTGCCGCAGGGGAAGGACCCGGACGCGTTCGTCCGGGAATTCGGCCCGGAGCAGTACCGGGCGCGGCTGGCGGGCAGCCTGCCGTACATCGAGTTCCTGACGCGCGACGTGGCGGGGCGGATGGACGTCAGCCGGACGGCCGACAAAGTCCGGGCCCTGAACGAGGTGTTGCCGTTCCTGGCGCGCATGGACAACCCGGTGCGCCGGGCGGGGCAGGTGGAAATGATCGCGTCGGTCCTGCGCATCGAGGACCGGCTGGTCCTGCAGGAGCTGAAGAGCGCGGTCCGGGACCGGCGCCGGTTGATCGGCCCGGGGCTCGAGAAGGCGATCGGCGGCGGCAACGGCGAGGCGTCGGCGGCCGAGGCGACGCTCCTGCGGGCCCTGATGGACGCGACGGAAGTGCGACAGACCCTCCTCGGGGAGTTGACCGAAGAGGACCTGGAAGGTTCGTGGATGGGCGAGGTCGTCGGAGCGATCCGCGACCTCGCGGGCGCGGGTGAGGAAATCACCTACCCGCGCCTCGGCTCGCGGGTGAACACAACGGCCCGGGACATGATGACCCGGATCGCGGCGCAGCCGCACCCACCCGCCAGCCTGGAAGAAGGCCGTGGATGCCTCTCCGCCCTCAGGGCGGGGCGGCTGCGGCGGGAGATGACGGACATTCAGAAACGTCTTGAGTCGGGAAACGAAACGGCGGGAGGGGCAGCGGATACCGACTCGCTGCTCAGGCGAAAGGTCGACTTGAAGCGTCGGATCGAGGCCCTGCAGCAAGGGGTCTGAGGCTGGCGGAGAATATGGACAAGCACACACCATTGGGACTGGAAGAAAAATACGAAGAAGTGCGGCAGCTCATCGTCCTCGGCAAGGAGCGCGGCTACCTCTTGTACGACGAGGTGAACGACGTGCTCCCCGAAGAGGTTCACTCACCCGAGGATCTCGACGACATGTTCCTCCTGTTCGATTCGCTCGGCATCGAGATGGTCGATTCGGAGGACAAGTTCAAGGGCAAGGTCGAGGAGAAAGTCGTCGAGAAAGAAGAGCCCGAGGAGACCAAGATCGATCTGTCTCCCGGCGCGCTCGAGAAGACCAACGACCCCGTCCGCATGTACCTGCGCGAGATGGGGACGGTGCCGCTGCTCACCCGCGAAGGCGAGGTCGAGATCGCCCGCCGCATCGAGCGCGGCGAGAAGAACGTGGTCAAGGCGCTGTCGCGCAGCACCCACGTCATCAACCAACTGCGCGTCTACGCCGATCGGATCCGCAACAAGGAGATCCGTGTCGAGGACCTGATCAAGGTCGTCGACGACGATGACGAAGCCCAGGTCATCCGCCGGCGCCGCAAGCTGCTCGACGCGGTGAACCGTGTCGGCCGCCTCAGCAAGAAGCTCGATGAAGTGCAGCGTCACCTCAGCCGCCTGACCGAAGGTTCGCACCGCTACAAGGAAGTGCAGCATTCGTTCGCCCGGCTGCGCGTCCAGATCGGCCTGGTGATCCGCGACCTCGGCCTGACCAACGGCCGTATCCGCGACCTGGCGAAGAAGATCAAGGAGACCGACGGCCGGATCGAGTATCTCGAAGACGACATCCGGTCGTACAACCGCCGCCTGAAACTGACCCGCGACGTCAAGGCACGGCGCGACCTGCGCGACAAGGTGCGGGCGGCCGAAGAGGAAATCGCCCACGTCGCCCGCGAGATGGAGACCATCCCCCAGGAGATCAAGACGACCGCCGAGGGGATCCGCGCCGGCGAGCGCATGGCGATGAAGGCCAAGAGCGAGCTGGTCGAGGCCAACCTCCGCCTGGTGGTGTCGATCGCCAAGAAGTACACCAACCGCGGGCTGCAGTTCCTCGACCTCATCCAGGAGGGGAACATCGGCCTGATGAAGGCGGTGGACAAATTTGAATGGCGCCGCGGCTACAAGTTCTCGACCTACGCCACCTGGTGGATCCGCCAGGCGATCACCCGCGCCATCGCCGACCAGGCGCGCACCATCCGCATCCCGGTGCACATGATCGAGACGATCAACAAACTGGTGCGGACGTCGCGCGCCCTGGTGCAGGAGATCGGCCGCGAGCCGACGCCCGAGGAGATCGCCAAGAAGATGGGCATCCCGGTGCAGAAGGTCCGCAAGGTGCTCAAGATCGCCCAGGAACCGATCTCGCTGGAAACCCCGATTGGCGAGGAAGAAGACTCGCATCTCGGGGATTTCATCGAGGACCGCGCGGTGGCGTCTCCCGTCGAGGCGGTGATCAACCTGAACCTCAAGGAGCAGACCCAGAAGGTCCTGAAGACTCTCTCTCCGCGCGAGGAGATGGTCCTCAAAATGCGCTTCGGCGTCGGCGACGGCCGTGAGCACACCCTCGAAGAGGTGGGCCAGTCGTTCGCCGTCACCCGCGAGCGCATCCGCCAAATCGAATCCAAAGCCCTGCGCAAACTCCGCCACCCCTCCCGCAGCCAGCGCCTCAAGGCATTCCTCGAGAGCACCGGAGGGTAGCGGGGCGGGGAGTCAGTCAGCCTGGAAGGAATCAAGGGCGGGGCGGGTGCCCCGCCCTTTCTTTTTCCGGCGCACGATCCGACCGTTGCGCCCCAACCAGCCTAGTGTTAGATTTCGAGCCAACCAGGATAGACGACCACTGAACATGAGAAGCGTCGCAAGGAGCAGTGAGGTCGCAATCCACGGACTTGGGCGCTCCCTGGTTCGGACCGCTCCGCTAATGCTTGCAGCGTTTTCGGGATTAGACGGTCCGGAGCACCTGCGGCCTATTCGAGGAAAGGCTGACCGGCAGCGCTCCCTGCAGTATTTCGGCGTTATGGCAGTTCTGTCGAATTAGCGTTAGCTGGCTCGGGGTCATGTGAGTGAGATACCAACAATCCTTCTTCTTCCCGGCCTCGATGGCACGGGCCGACTCTTCGATCGGCTCGTTCCGGCGCTCGAGCCTCATGCGAAAGTGCTTCGCATCAGTTATCCGTCCGAGCGTTTTCTGGGTCACGCAGAACTCGCAGGGTTCGTCCTGGGGCAGGCTCCACGCGGACCTTTCGCAATCGTGGCCGAATCGTTCTCGGGGCCGGTGGCAGTCATGGTGGGTGCCAGTAGGCCACCGGGTCTACGTGGAATCATCTTGTCGGCTTCATTTGTCGTTCCACCGGCGCCAAGATGGCTGCGGGTCGTGCCGTTCGAGCTGCTCCTCCGGGCTAGTGTCCCGAGCGCAGCGCTTCGTTATTTTCTTCTTGACCCCCGCAGCGCTGAGGCGCTCGTCCCCGAGGTCACGAGGGCTCTTGCGGCCGTTTCCCCATCGGTTCTCGGGGCTAGGGTTCGTGAAGTTCTCAGCTCGAACACAACCGAGGCATTGCGGTCCTGTGCAGTGCCTGTCGTGTTCCTCACTGCTGGGGCGGACCGGCTCCTTGGGTTGCGGGGGCTCCGCGCGGCACGCCGGGCACTTCCGAACCTCGAAGCAGTCGCAATCGATGGGCCGCATATGCTTCTCCAGGCCAGGCCCAAGGAAGCCGCCGCGGTTATCCATCAGTATGTACAGCGATGGTTCGCCAGCTAACAACCGATTGCAGGCGACGGTGGGCGGGTTGGGAGTTGCTGGGCCGGAACGTTGGGCGTTCGCCCACCGCGCCTGAACCGGAGCGTTCGGCGGAAAGAGGTGACGCATGAGACGACACATGAGCCGCTTGCTCTTATTTCCGGCGATTTTGTTTTTGGGCGCGGGGTTGG
>JANNTZ010000099.1:0-1845 GCA_031394595.1 Acidobacteriota bacterium | reverse complement strand
TCTCCAGGCTGAGATCGACGAGCCGCCTGAGCATCTCAGTCTTCCTCGGCGAGCGAAGCCTTGGCGAACTCCGACTTCACGACGAAGCTCCCCTCGGTGACCACCAGGTCACCCACCTTCACCCCGGCCAGGACCTCCGTGAAGCCCTCGAAGCTGTGCCCGATCTCGACAAAGCGTCGCTCGAAGACCCCCGGCTCGATCTCGACGAACAGCGTCGAACGGCCCTCGAGGGTCTGGAGAGCGGACTGCGGGACGGCGAGGAACGCCTTGGCCTCGGCAGGGGGCTTGGGCACGTCGACACGGGCCCTCACGAACATGCCGGGCCGGAGCTTCTCGAGGCGGTTGTCGACCGTCGCGCGCAGCTTGACGGTGCGCGTGGAGGGTTCGAGAACGCTGCCCACGAAATCCACCCGGCCGTGGAAGGTCTCCTGGGGGTAGGCCTCCGTCCGGATCGTCACGGCCAGACCCTCGTGGAGCAACGCCAGGTCCTTCTCGTAGACCTCGAGGAACACCCAGACTCTGCCGAGGTCCGCCACGGTCATGAGCGGCTGGAGGGATTCGAAGAGAGCGCCGACAGTCACCCTCCGTTCGATGACGCGTCCGTTGAAGGGCGCGCGCAACGTGAGACGCGGCGCGTCTCCGGATGGGAGCGCCTCGTTCGACTCGACCCCCTGCCGGAGGCGCTCGATCTCCTCGTCGCTGTCGCCGAGGAGATGCAGCGCCCGCTCGGCGGACTGCGCGGCGGCCCTGCGCGAGAGGTATTCGCCCTCCCTGACCTGGAACTCCCCGGCGCTGATCGCTTTCCCCTCGAGAAGCGTCTTCGCCCGCTCGTAGGCGCGGGAGGCAACGCTGAGGCCGGATCGATCGCGGATGAACTCTTCGCGCGCCCTGCCCAGATCGACGCTCTCGATCACGATGAGCGCGTCCCCCTTGCGGACCCGTGCGCCCAGATCCACCGGAATCGCGGCGACCCGGCCGCGGACGTTCGCCGCCACCTGGAGCAGGCGGTTCTCGTCGTGGCTCACGGACCCGTTCAGGACCAGGAGGTGCTCCAGGTCAACGGGCTTGACCTGCCAGGTGGTGATCCCTGCCTCCGAAATGGCCGCCGGACTGAGATCGACCGTTCCGGGCAGGCCCTCGGGCTTCCCGCCCGTCTCCGGCTCTCCATTCGCGACCTCGGGAGGAGGGTCGGGTGCCCGGCGGCACCCGGGTCCGACAGCGACCGCCACCACGGCCATCATCACGAGACATCGGAACGAGCGGCTCATTGACTGTCTCCCCAGGGATTGAAGTCCGGGCCGACGAGCCTCCGGACCCCGGCCAGCGACAACGACAGTCCCAGGTGCGCCTCGACCGTTTCGCGCTGCGTGTCGCGGTAAGTCCGCTGGGCGTCGAGCAGATCGAGAAGGGAAGTCTCCCCCTCTTCGTAACTGAAGCGGGCCAGATCGACGCTCCGTTTGGCGGCGGGAAGGAGGTCGCCGTCCAGCAGGCTGGCCTGCTCGGCGGCGATCCGCAGTTCTTTGAGCCTGGCCTCCAGCTCGGCGACCAGGGCGATGCGGACGCTTTCGGCTTCGGCCCCCGAAACCTGCGTTGCGGCAGCCGCGCGGGCGATCTCCCCGCGGTTCGCGTTCCAGAGCGGGATCCTGATGCCAGCCCGCACCCCGTTGGCCTCCTTGTCCAATTCATCCTCCTGGAAAACGGTCACTTCGAGATTCGGCACGCGTCCTCGCCGGGCAACCGACAGCAGGGCCTTTTGCCTCCCGGCCTCGGCGCGCGCCGCGCGGGCGCGCGGATTGCGTTCCGCGACACGGTTCACGAGCGCATCGCGGTCCAACGGCGGCAGCG
>JANNTZ010000342.1:0-1641 GCA_031394595.1 Acidobacteriota bacterium | reverse complement strand
CCTCGAGGCACCGGAAGTTGGCGACGATGTTGACCGTCTCGGTCTGCCCGTAGCCGTCGTAGATCGTATGATCTGCTGCCGCTGGTCGCGGCGCGGCTGCTGGTACGACTTGACCGAGAACGCCCCGGCATCCTTCAGGCGCCGGACTTGGAACAGGGCATCGTCGTACGACCCGATCGTCGCGGTGAAGGTGGGCCCGCCGGCGCCGTAGAGGATCGTCCCGGTCGAGAAGGTGCGCGGCGCCACCAGGACACCGGCGCGCTGCATTTGGGAGGCGGCAAAGATCGTGGCGGTGTCGTTCGACGGGTCGTGGATGGTGGTCACGCCGAAGGCGAGGTTCGAGAAGTGGGCCCAGTTCTGCTGCGGGATCAGCCCCTCGTCCCCCTGGTCGCCGTGGGCATGGACGTAAGCGGTTGCGACTGTTCTTTCTCCATGACCGGCGTCTCCTCGGTGCCCTGTCGCGCTGCGCCTGGAGGACGGTGCGGGACCTGTACGGCGCGGGGCTTGTGGATCGCCACGCCGTCCCCGGGATGGTGGTGTCGATCCAGACCTATGGGGATCTGGCCCATTGGCAGCCGCACTTGCATGCGCTGGTCACGGCAGGCGTGATCGGTCGGGATGGCGGGTTCACGCCGTTCGTGCTGCCGCCGGCCGGCGTGGCCGAGGAGCTGTTTAGGCGCCGGGTGATCCAGATGCTGCGGACGCGGGGTCGGCTCGAGGACGAGGCCGCCGCGGGGCTTCTGGCCTGGAGGCATTCGGGGTTTTCTGTGCACCACGCTTTTTTCTGTGCACCACGCGATCCGCACCGAACCCTGGGACGCGGCGGGCGTGGAGCGGCTGTGTCGCTACCTGGTGCATCCGCCGATCGCTCTGGGGCGGCTGGGCTACGACAGGACCCAGGCCACCTACCGCGGCCGGCGTGCTCATCCGGTGACCGGAGAGGACCGCATCACCCTCGACCCGCTGGAGATGCTGGCGCGGCTGTGCCAGCACATCCCGCCGCCGGGACTCCACCTCACGAGGCTCTACGGTGCCTACGCCAACCGCACCCGGGGAGCCCGGGCGCGGCGGATGGCCGGGACCGGGGAGCGAGAGGTCGAGCACGGCATCGACCCGGGCGCCTTGGCGCCGGCGCAGCGCGAGCGCCGCCGCCAGTGGGCGCGGCTCATCGCCAGGGTGTTCGAGGTGGATCCGTTGCGCTGTGTCTGCGGCGGGACGATGCGGGTCGTCTCGTTCATCCTCGACCCGGTGGTGATCCGGAAGATCCTGCAGCATCGGCCCCGGCCTGAGGCGCGGGCCCACGCGCCGCCGGGTTGAGTCGCCCTCGCCGACTCACAGCACAAGGGCCCTGGCGGGCGCGCGGGCGCCCGCGGGGCGGGAGGTGTGTCTGCGTGGCGAACACGCGCGCGGCGAGGACCCGGGTGACGGCCACCCGAGGCCAGCACAGTGGGGGGTGCCGCCGGATGAGCGGCCCAGCGATGAGTCCACCGGCCCCCCGACCGGCGTCCCGTGACCCCCAGAACCCGTGCGCACCTCTCCGGTCGCCGGCACGGTGATAGAATTCCCTACACTTAGATCCCGATCCGGGACGAATACATCCTCAGCCTGGTCTACACCCCGGGGGTGGCCGAGCCCTGCATG
>JANNTZ010000081.1:0-16562 GCA_031394595.1 Acidobacteriota bacterium | reverse complement strand
CAGGACCCGTCAACCGCAGGGCGCGGCGCCCCGGCCGGTTGCAATCGCGTACCGCCCCATGTCCCGGAAGAGGCAATCCGATTCTCCCAGTCGTCCGTCCAATCGATCGCAGTACGCCGTAGGAACACCTGGTCCGGGGTGCCCGTGCAGCGGGTGACGGGCCCTCTGAGACCGAGCGACGGGGCCCCGCCGCGCGAACTTAAGCGCGGTGGGCGGAGCGAGGCGAAGGGAGGGGAGGCTCGCGCGAGCGAGCCGGACCCGTGCCCCGCAACAGCTGCCCGGGCACCCCAACGGGGCGGACTACGGCGTGGGGCGTTGAGGAGGTTCTATTCGATCCAGGCGAGCTCGGCCTTGATGGTGCCCACCGGGCCGTCATAGTTCAGCGACAGGCTGAAGATGGCGGCGGCGCCGCCCGGGACCAGCGCCGGTTCGAGCGGCGCTTCTCCTTGGGCTGCGACGGTCCCCTCCTCGGTCAGAATCCGGACACGGACCCGCGACTGGGCCGCCGGTGACCCACCCTTGTTGGTGACCTGCCCGTAGACGCGCATCGTGCCATCCTCGAGAATTTCATGGTCGTGCTGGTCGAACACCAGGTTGGCCCGGCTGCGCTCGCGGAAACGGCGGGTGAATCGTTCGTCGCTCTTGAAGCGAGTGGTGGCGCCCGCGCCCTCCATCAGACCGCCGTCGTGCCCGGGCGCTTCCGAGGCCCCCGCGGGGGAATGGAAGCCGGCGGAGCCGGTCTCGACGGAGGCCTCCATGGTGCCACCGGCGGCCCGATCGATCGCCGCGGCGCGCCGGTTGTGGACGAGACCGGCGACGATCAGGACCCCGATGGCCCCCGCCAGGAACAACGGGAACAGAGAAGCCCGACGACTTCCGGGCACCTCCTCTCTCGGAGGCGCCGCGTCGCTTCCCCGGAGTCGGGGACGTCCCTCGATGCCGGTCATGGCCGTCCAGGCCGGTGCCGCCGCCCCGGGGTTGACGACTTCCGCGGCCGCATCGCCCGCCCGGGGCTGGGCGGCCGGCTGGGCGGTGGCGAGGGCACGTTCCAGTTCGCGGATCAGAGCGTCGTAGTCCTGGAACCTCTCGCCCGGCCGCTTGGCCATCATTTTCTGGATGCAGGCGGCGATCGGGAACGGCACCTGCGGGTTGAGCATCCGCGGCGACCGGAGAGGCTCGTTGAGATGCTTGACGATCATCGCCACCGGCGTCGGTGCCTCGAACGGCAGCCTGCCGGTGACCAGTTGGTAGAACGTCGCGCCGAGGGAGTAGATGTCGGATCGCGCATCGAGCACCTGCCCCTGCGCCTGTTCCGGCGAGATGTAGCCGGGAGATCCGAGGACTTCGCCGGTCGCCGTCAGCTGGGATTCGGACCGGGCCGCTTTGGCCAGGCCGAAGTCGGTGATCTTGACCACCCCTTCGTCGTTGAGCATCAGGTTGCTGGGCTTGACGTCGCGGTGGATCAGGTTCTTCTGCGCCGCATGCCGCAACCCGCGCGCCGCCTGCAGGATGTAGCCGGCGGCAAGCAGCGGTTCCACGGCCCCGCGGTCGCGGACCACCGCCTCCAGCGACTGACCGCGGATGAATTCCATGGCGAAAAACGGCAGCGATCCTTCCTGCCCGATGGTGTAGATCTGCGTCAGGTTCGGGTGATTGAGGGCCGCGACCGACTGCGCCTCGCGCTTGAAGCGGGCGACGAACTCGGGATCGGCGGCCAGGCCCGGGAGGAGTGTCTTGAGGGCAACCTGCCGTTGCAGGGCTTCGTCGAGTGCCAGATAGACGATACCCATGCCGCCGGCGCCGATCCGGCTCTCGACCTTGTAGGGTCCAAACCGCTGGGGCTGTTCGTCCGACATGATCAGTTGGCCTTCAGCATGCCGAGCAGTCCCTTGCGCCCCCCAGCGAGAGCGGCGAGGCCTTCCTCGGCGACGATGTTCCCTGGGTCCCACTGCAGCGCTTTCGCGAACATGTCGCGCGCCTTCGTCTGAACGCCCCCGCGGGCGTACAAGGCGCCGAGGTCCGCGTAATAGCTGCCGTTCGAGGGGTCGATCTGGATGGCCCTGAGGAAGTTCTCCTCGGCGTCTTTTTTCCAGCGCGGGTTGCGGGTCTGGGCCTTTGCCAGCCAGTAGAAGTAGTCGGCCTTCGCAGGGTCCTGGTCGCAGGCGTTCTGGAAGAAGCTGACCGCCTCGCCGGGCCGCCCCTTGTCGAATTGTTCCTTGCCGTGCTTGAAGTTCTGACGGGCCATCTCGTGGCTGTCCATCGACTTGTCGGCGCCCTTCGGGCGCCGCATCGACAGGTCCTCGTCGTATTTCGTGCGCGTCGGCACGGTGCTCAGCGTCGAATAGGCCTCGGTGATGTGTCCGAAAACTTTCTCGGCCTTCTGCTTGAGGTCGTCACGCATGAACTTGTCGGGATGGAACCGCTTGGCCATGGAATAGTAGGCCCGGCGGATCTCGTCGGACGGGGCGGCGCTGGCGACGCCCAGCACCTGGTAAAGGTCCTGCTGGCGCATCTGCTCGAACCGCTGCAGCATGTCGCTTTCGAGCTCGGCGTCCGCGGTCGGGGTCGGCCGCCGCGGAGGCGGCGCCGGGCGCAGCTTGGGGCGGGGCGGGGGCTTGTGCGCCGCGTGTGTCGCCCCGGACGCCGGGCGTTTCGCATAGGTCGAGGAGGCGGCTGGCGGGGGGGCGCCGCCATTGCCCGGGATCCGGGCAGGGGAGACACTCGCCGGGGGAGCCGGAGGTCTCGCGGCGCCCGGCATCGACATTTCCGCAGGGGCGTCGGGAACCTGGATGATCCCGGCGAGCAGCAGTCCGCACAGGGCGCGGACCGTCTCGTCCTCGCCCATGGGGCTGACGATGCAGATCTCATGGACCGTGGCCTGACCGTCCACCCGCGACATGGTGAAGCCCTCGACCGGTTTCAAGCTGATCTGCTGGTAACCCTCGGGAGGGCGAGTGGCCATCTCGACCCGCGATTCCGCGGACCCGAGGCGTTGCCGCATCCATTCGAAGTCGTCGCAGGTCCGTGACCAGTCCAGCAGGACCTCCGTGATGTTGAGCCCGGTGTCGAGTTGCTCGCGGAACGGCAGCGCTCCCTGCTGGAATTCGAAGCTGCCGTCACGCATCCCGAGGATGATGCGCATGCTGCTGAGCATGTGCTCGCGTGTCAGATCGGCAATCGTGCCTGAGGGCAGGTACCCGAGCCGCCGCAGCGTCGTGCCGAGGAGCTCGCTGGGCTGCTTGGCGGCAGCGGCGTGGCGGAGCTGTTCATCGCTGACCCCGCCCCGCCCGCGGAAGATCAAGGTGATGCTTTCTTCCGGGACGTTGCTGGCGGCGAAGCGGAGGATGATCCCGCCGTCCACGAATAGCTGGCGGATCGCCTGACCATGCTGGAGGCGGAGGACACCGGCGGCCTGCCGGCGGCGGATTTCCGCCAGCAGATCCAGCGGGCTTTTTTCTGTCAGCCTCCCCTGCATCGACCCCAGGCCTTCCGGGGTGGGCAGATCCCGCCCCCCGGGATTCCCCCCCGGACGACAGATAAGTTGTGGTCCGGACACGATTAGTGCAAGTGCCGGAGCTCCAGGGACCTCCCCCAGAACTCATGGAACTCCGCCAGAGACGACCGGGTCGCCTCCCGGAAGGCGGTCTCGATGTCGGCCCCCCGCCCCATGGCTTCCAAAACGTCCACCAGGCGGTAGAACCCCTCCCGATTCACCACGAACTCCACGAACGACAGGGCCGATGGGTAGGTGAACTCCTTGCCCCACCTGGACTTATCGTCGAGGCCGCGGTAGGCCCTGGCGAGCGCTTCCCCGGTGCCCTCCTGGGTCGTCAACCCCTCGACCATCTGGGCGATCCCCTCCTGGAGCCAACGTGGCGCCGTGAACCCGGTCTTCCCGGCAACGAAGGCGTGCGCCAGTTCATGGATGAGCACCTTGCGGGCCTCGTCGCTGAGCCGGCGCAGTCCGCCGATTGGCACCCGGATCTTGCCGTCGTAGAGTCCCGCCACGTTCGCCTGCGCCAGCGTGGCCTCGTGGAACTGGCGTTGTGGATAGACGATGACGACGATCGGCTGCGGTGGCTCATAGTCGAAGCGCCGCGCCAGGTTCCAGAACTCGCCCTCCAGGTACTCGAGAATCGCCATCTCGAGATCGGGGTCGGTCCGCTCGCCGTCGTAGCGGAGCGTGAAGTGGACCGCCTCCGACCGCCGGTAATGGCCCTCGACCGCCTCCTCGCGCTCCAGCTTCTGGATCCGGGCCTGCAACACCGGGTCGGGGCGCAGGGCGTACGCCTTCTGCCAGGCGGCGAGCGCCTCCCCGGGCTGCTCCTGGCCGTAGTGCAGATCGCCGATCAGGGTGAGGAGGTCGGGGCTTTCCGGATGGTCGAGAATCGCCCGATCGAGCACCGCCCGTGCCTGTCGGTCCTGTCCCAGCGCCATGTGGGTCGCCGCCAGTCCCTCCTGGATGTCGTGATCGTGGGGCGCAAGGCTCTGGGCCTCGCGCAGGCTGGTGAGCGCCTCGTCGAAGCGGCGCTCCCGGAACGCGGCCGCGGCCATGCGGCTGAGGACGTTGACCAGCCGCCGGGTGTTCTCCGCGCGGGCCAGCGGATAGTCCTGGATCCGGCGCCGAATCTCCCCGGCGACCCGGGTCAGGTCGCCATCGGAGAACGGCCCGGCCTCGGCCACTGCCGTCATCTCCGGGGCGGCGACGGACCCGGGTGCGGATCCGCCCCCCGGCCGGGACGGATCGATGCGGACGACTTCGTGACGCGGGATCACAATCGTCCCGCCCTTCTGCCGCACCACCAGCAGGTCGTCCTGGTAGCGCCAGGAGTCCGCCTCGATCAGACCACCGTTGCGCAGCCGGACCGTGTCCGCCAGGGCGGAGACCTCCCCGGCGGCCAACAGGAGCAGCATCAGGGCGCCGGTGGCCGGCGCCACGGTCATCGTTTTCACATCAGGAAATCTAGTGACCGGTCGCGAGGGAGGCCAGCGGGACCGGGACGGGTGACGATCCGGGCGGGCGCAGGGCGTCGGGGATCGCCGGGATTCCCTGACTCGCCTCCGCCCGGGTCTGATAAACCCCCCAGCAGACGCGGTAGCAGGATCGACCCTTGAGCGAGTAGGGGACGAAGAACAGCGATCCTCCATCCCCCGAACGCGCCCGTGCATTGCGGACCGTGTCCTCGACGCAGGCAACCATCAGCTGCAGGGTGACGCTGGACGACGACTCGGTGGCCGCCATCTCCAGGAACCCTCGCGCCGCGCCCGCCACATCTCCCGCGTCCAGGGTCTGGAGCGTCGTCAGGTAGCGGTCGCCGTCGCGAAACGACGAAGCCGATCCTGAAGGAACCGGGCCGGCAGCCACCTCGACGGGTGGCACCGGGCGGGGGGCCTCGAGTGGGGGTGGAGTCGGCGTCGCCGTTTCCTCCGGGGCAGGCGTCGGGGTCGCGGGGATCGGTTTCATCGGAGGCGGAGTCGCCTGGGCGGTGGTTTCCGTGCGAGGGGCAGGCGTCGGAGGCGGCGCCCCTTTCGCGCCGGGGGCGGCGCCCGCTTCGTCCCCCCGTCGCAGCGCCAGGAAGGCGGAGACTGTCGCCACCACGATCAATACGGCCGCCGCGCCCGCAAGGACACGCGGCCGCATCCAGGATCCCGACGCCTTCGGGACGATTTCGCCGTCGAAGGTCATTTCAACCGGGCCGATCCGCACCCGGTCGCCGGTTTCAGGGTCGATCTGCCAGGTCCCCCCGGCTTCCGGCTCCGGTTCGCCGATCGGATCGCCGACCCCCAGGGCATCCGTGGCCTCCTCCGCCGGGACCGCGCTGGCGGCCGCGGTGGCGAAAGCGGGAAGCTCCTCCTCGGGGATCGGCGGAGGTTCCGCGGGGGATGGGAGCACCGGAGTCACGTCGATCCTCCGGGCCCGGCGTTCCGCCACCACCGGAGTCGGCACCGCGAGCGGTGCCGGGATCGGGATCGCGGCTTCCTCTTCCGGGGAGAGCGGCGCCGCCAGTTCGGTGGCCTCCGGCCCGGGCATGACGCCCGGCGTTGCGAGAGGGGTGCCCATTCGGACCGCCAGCCCGAGGACCTCAAGGGCCAGGACGATCCGGCTGACCGAGAAATCGTCGAGCGCAGTCCGGCCGCTCAGATCGCGGAGGCTGGAACTCCCATCCAGGGATCGCGCCACCCGGTCCATCTCGGGGTCGAGACGCAGGACGTCGAGAGCCGGACCGAGGTCGTCATCCGGCTTATAGACCATTTCCATCGATCCGACCTCGCGCAGCACCGTGTCCCGCTCGCTCGCCTGCAGGACACAATCGAAGATCAGACGCCGGGTCGGCAGCCCAAGGGACGTGACCTCCCGGGGGAGCGGACCCGGATCGACCTCGAATCGTCCATGGGACAGGGTGAAACAGGAGCCCAGGATCTCGCGCACCTGCCGGCGCGCCCCCTGCAGCAGTTCGGTAGGGGAGAGGAACCCGAGCTCGATGAGGGTCTTCCCGAGAGATCCGCCCTCGGCGATGCGCGCTTTCGCCAGTTCGAGCTGCGCCTGGGTCAGCCGGTCGTCGCGGATCAGAATGTTGGCCAGCCGGTCCGACTCGGCGTTGCTCGCGGCGGACGCGATGTCGCCATGGCGGAAGTAGACGACCTTCGTCGTCTCGGCGAGGTTCACCCTCACCGTTCCCTCGAAGCCGGCAAGGTGAAGACCGGCGATGAGACGGGGAAGGTAGATCTCGGACAGAGAACCGTTCTGTGGCAGGTCCTGCATCGAGATTGTCCGGCGTTGTCGCGCCCGCATGCGCGGCGGCCGACTCATGATAGGAGGGCCTCCGGAGACTGTCAAGAAATCCCGCCTGCCGGCGGGCCGGTGCTAAACTGGCGATCCGCATGATCGATCGCATCTTCGACGCCCTTGTTGTCGGCAGCGGCATCGCCGGGTTGCGGGCCGCCATCGCCATGGCCGCGGCCGGGGCGCGGGTGGCCGTCCTGACCAAGGATGGTCCGACCGATTCCTCGACCGACAAGGCGCAGGGCGGCATCGCCGCGGCGCTCTCCGACGACGACGAAGTGGCGCTGCACTACCAGGACACCATCCAGGCCGGGGACGGGCTCTGTCACGAAGGGGCGGCGCAGGTCCTGGTCGAAGAAGGCCCCAGGCGGGCCCTGGAGCTGATCGAATGGGGCGCCCGCTTCGACCGGGAGGGCACCCATCTGGCCCTGGCGCGCGAGGGGGCGCACAGCAAGCGGCGGATCCTGCGGGCCCAGGGGGACTCGACCGGCCGGGAGATCGTCCGGGCGCTGGTGGAAGCGGCCCGCCGCCACGAGGCGATCGCCCTGGTCCCGCACATGTTCTCGGTTGACCTGATCGTCCAGGGGGGCCGGTGCGTGGGTCTGCTCGCCCTCGACGAGCGGACCCTGCAGCCGGTGACCTTTCTGGCGCGGGCGGTGGTGCTGGCGACCGGGGGCGCGGGTCAGGTGTACCGCGAGACCACCAACCCGCCGCAGGCGACCGGCGACGGCATCGCCATGGCCTACCGTGCCGGGTCCGAGGTGATGGATCTCGAGTTCGTCCAGTTTCACCCGACGGCGCTGTTCCTGCCGGGGGTGCCGCGCTTCCTCCTGTCGGAAGCGATGCGTGGCGAGGGGGGGCGCCTGGTCAACGCCGGCGGCGAGCGGTTCATGCTGGCGGCCGACGCGCGGGGCGAGCTGGCGCCGCGCGATATTGTCAGCCGGGCCATCGTCGCCGAGATGCGACGCGCCGGCGCGCCCTGCGTGTACCTCGAGATGGGGCACCTCGACGGAGAGTTCGTGCGGGCGCGCTTCCCGATGATCGCGGCGACCTGCGCGCGGCATGGGATCGACATCGCCCGTGACCGGATCCCGGTCACCCCCTGCGCCCATTACCTGATGGGTGGCGTCAAGACCGACCTGTGGGGCCGCACGTCAATCCCGGGACTGTTCGCGGCGGGCGAGGTGGCTTGCACGGGAGTGCACGGAGCCAACCGACTGGCAAGCAACTCCCTGCTCGAGGGACTGGTATTCGGGGCGCGGGCCGGCGAGGCGGTGCGCGCCGACGGCGGGGCGCCGGCGCCTGCCGGACCGCCGGACCCGGGCCCGGACGGGATCCGGGGTGTGCCGGCGGCGGAGGTGGACGGGACCCTCGAGACCCTGCGCCGCATGATGTGGGATCGCGTCGGCATCCTTCGCGATCGGGCCGGGCTCGGCCGCGCGATCACCGCCATCCTCGGCCTGGAGCGGAGTCTGGTCCCGGGGGCGGTGACGCGTGCCGGGCTCGAGGCGCGCAACCTTCTGTTCGTCGGCCGGTTGATCGCCGAATCGGCGCTCCGCCGCGAGGAAAGCCGCGGCGCCCACTTCCGCACCGATTTTCCCGAGCGGGAGGCGGGCCGCGGGCGGCATTCGATCATCGCCCCCGGTGCCCCCGCCCCGGACCTGCCCCGCATCCCATTGCCCGAGCTGAGCTGAACGGTAGACCGGTCTCCCGTCCGCCCGCGTCCTGCCGATCGGCCAGGGTGTCCGCACCTGGACGCCGGCCGCCGCCCCCCACCCGCGTCGCCCGCCCGCAGCACGGGCTTCAGAGGAGCGCCGGCGCGCATCGCATTTGCTATTGCGCCGTGGTGGATGAGAGCAGCCGATCCCGACAGGCGTCGAGAGGCGCGGAGGATGCCAGGCATGCCGGACCACGACGCGACCCAGACCTACCTCGTGACACTCTGGACCTACGGGGGACACTCGCTGTTCGCGGAAGCGGGGACCGCGCTGCTCTTCTGCCGCGTCCTGGCGCAGCAGCGCCGGCGTCTGGGCTTCCGGGTCCACGCCTTCGTGGTCCTGCCGGACCGCGCCCGGATGATCCTCGGGAGCCCGGATCGCGATCCCCGCTGGATCCAGCCGGTCGTCCAGCGCGTGAAGCAGCGCTTCGCGCGCGAGTACAACGTCAGTGAGCGTCGTCTCGGGCTGGTCTGGCAGGACGCCGATCAGCGGTTGCCACTGGCCGGCCCGGAGGAGGTCACCCGGCGTGCGGACCTGCTCCACCGGATGCCGATCCTCGCCGGTCTGGCGGGACGTCCGGAGCAGTGGCGCTTCTCGAGCGCGCGGGCCTGGTCGGGGAGCGGTCCCACACCCGTCCCGGTGGATGCACTCGGCGCCCCGTCGGGCCGGACCCCGGTCAGGCCACCGGTCGATCGCGGCCCGGCTCTCAGCGGATGATCTGGAAGGTGCGTTCCCAGCGGGACTTGGTGAACAGGTGGGTGATTTTCGACCAGATGCCGCGGATCCGATCGGCGGCGGAAGTCCTGAGGTAGGCGTCGCGGTCCTCGTCGTAGGACCACCAGATCATGAACGCGCGCCCCTTGAGGTGATCGCGCGGCACGAAGCCCCAGGACCGGCTGTCGCGGCTGTTGTCGCGGTTGTCGCCCATGCAGAACAAGGAGTTCTCGGGGACACGCTGCTCGGCGTAGTTGTCCTGTTCGATATTCAGACCGTGCTGCATGTTGCGGTGCACCTTGTAGGGCTCTTGGAGCGCCTCGCCGTTGATGTAGACCTGCCGATCGCGGATCTCGATCCGATCGCCAGGGAGCCCGATGACCCGCTTGATGTAGTCCTTCTCCGGTTCCTCGGGGTACTTGAAGACCACGATGTCGCCGCGCTTCAGTTCGCGGATCGGCAGGAGAGTCTTCTCGATGCGTCCCAGCAGGGGCACCCCTTCGAACACCGGGGCGAAGGCGAACTTGTTCACCATGATGTAGTCCCCGACGAGCAGCGTCGGGATCATCGATCCGGTCGGGATTTTCGACTGCTGGAAGACAAACGTGCGCGCGAACAGGACGAAGATCACGCAGGTGACGATGGTCTCGAAGTAGTCGCGTCCCACGCTCTTGGGCACCTCGGGCGGCGTCATGGCGCGGGCATTATAGAGGCCCGCACCGGCGCGGGCAACCGCGGGTGTCCGGCGCGCGGCCTATTCGATCCAGATGGAAACGCGATCCTCGCCGTCCTGGACCTCGACGATCTGGCCCGGCGGGAGCGCTTCGATCTCGCGGATCAGGTCCTGGAGTTCCTTGTCGGCGGGCCGGACGGTCTCTGTCTTCCCGCCGGTTTCAACCTGGATCTCACCATGATTCATGTGGGCGTGCAGGGTGCCGGTGGCGGCCGCAAACCGGAGCGCCGCCCGGGCGAGCGCGAAGGGGATGTTCACCAGCACCGTCGGAGTCTTCGCGTCGTTCTCGTAGACCCGGATCTTCAACCATCTCCCCGGCGCATCGGACCGTCCACCGGCCTTCTCCGCCGCCACCACACCCGAAGCAGCAACCATCAACGCGAGAATACCGAGCGCCACGACACGGACAGGTTTCATGGAACCTCCTTGGGAGCCATCACCACCCCCACAGCCCAGTCAAACGAGTGAACCCATAGAAAGGTTCCCCGGAAGCAGGCACTCCGGAAGAGTCCCCTGGTCCGAGGGCGACACGCGCTGCGGTCACCGGGCCCTGTGAGACCTCGAGCCGGGCCCCGCCGCGCGCTTAACAGCGCGGTGGGTGGGCGAGGGGCGAACGGAGGGGAGGCGTCGCGCAGCAACGCCGGACCCGTGGCCGGTGGCCGCAGCGCGTGTTGCCCCTCCCGGGGGGGGGACTTCAGCCGGCCTGTTCTTTGAGACGCCGCACCTGATTGCTCAGCCGGCGGAGGCGCATGGAGATCGACACCATGTAGATGGCGAGGATCGCCCAGACGGCGGAGTAGGCGGCGATCAGGAAGCGAAAACCGCGCGCGATCGCGGCCGGCTGCGCCGCGGCGGCCTCGGCGGTAAAGCGGGTGATTGGCTCGCTGCTCTGCATCAGCAGGGCGAGTGGTCCGTAAAAGGCGGGCAGATCGACAGGCGTCATGGCGCGGTCCTCAGGCCCGGGCCGCGGGGGCGGGCCCCCGTCGGGCGGTGTGGAGCAGCGCTTGAACCTCATCCTGGAGACGGCCGAGACGCCAGCGCTGGATGACCAGGTACGTGAACAGCAGGACGAACGTCAGCATGCAGAGCATCAAGGTCCTCTCCATCGTCGGATCGAGCCCCTGGCCCCCGGTCGCCTTCAGGACCCGCGGGTGAAGCCCGCGCCACCAGGCGACCGATTTGTAGATGATCGGCACGTCCAGTGCGCCGACGATGGCGACCACCGCACCCCAGCGCGCCGCCTGGTCCGGGTTGTCGGCGCTGCCCCGCAGCACCAGGTAGCCGACGAAGATCAGCCAGAGGACCAGGGTGGAGGTGAGGCGGGCCTCGCCGGTCCACCAGACGCCCCAGACCGGGCGGGCCCAGATCGGGCCGGAGATCAGGACGATGGAGCAGAACACCACCGCGAGTTCGGCGCCGGCATGGGCCAGGATGTCGAAGCGGCGGTCGCGTTTCCAGAGGTACAGGGCGCTGGCGACCGCGCAGACCCCGACTCCCAGGAAAGCGCAGATCGCCGACGGGACATGAAAATAGAAAATCCGCTGGATCACACCCATGCGGCTCTCGGTCGGAACGACCGCGAAAATGACGTAAAGGCAGATCGGGACCAGGACGAGGATGAGGGCGAACAGGATCGTCTGCGCCAGGTCAAGGATCCCGCGACGGGCCGGCATGCGGTGTCGTCTCCAGGTCGAAGGGCCGGCCGGTCACGGTCGGCCCGGAGGCGGGATTATACCCCCGCCGGGATAGGCACCTACTCATCCAGGACGTAGTCGAAGAGCAGGACGGCGGTGGTCAGGAAGATCAGATCGTAGGCCCCGCTCAGGGCGATCCACGACGCGTAGCGATCGAAAGGGTGGCCGGCGAGGACGTGACTCGTGGATCGGACTGCGGACAGGGCCAGCGGCACGGCCGCCGGGAAGAGCAGGAGCGGCAGCAGGAGTTCGCCGCGGCGGGTCTGGGTGGTGATGGCCGCGAACAGGGTGCCGACGGCGGCGAAGCCGAGAGTGTTGAGGACCAGGACGAGGATCGCGGCGCCGACCCGCGGGCCGAACGGGAAATTGAACAGGATCACCGCCACCGGCACCAGGACCGCCTCGACCGCCGCCATGAACAGGAAGGTGGCGCAGACCTTCCCAAGGTAGAAGGCGCTCCGGTCGATCGGGGCCATCAGGATGCCCTGGATCCGGTCCTGCTCGCGCTCGATCTGGAACGAGCGGCCGAGGGCGAGGACCCCCGAGAAGATGAAGGCGACCCACAGGATGCCGGCGCCGAGCGAGACGAAGTCGATGATGGTGAAATCGAAGGCGAAGTTAAACACCACAAGCACCAGCAGTGCGAAGAACAGAAGCGTGACAACCTGCTCGCGGCTGCGCAGCTCGGTGCGCAGGTCCTTGGCGGCGACCAGCCACACGGTCCGGAAGTAGCTCACCGGAGTGCCCCCGGTCCGGTGCCCGGCCGTGCGGCGGCACGGACCAGCGCCTCGAGTTCGGACGCCGGCAGGGAGGAGGCCGGCCGGTCGGCAAGGATCCCGCCCCCCGCCAGGACCACCACGCGTCCCGCCAGCCGCAATGCGGCCGGGAGATCGTGCGTGGCGAGAACGCAGGTCCGGCCGGTGTCACGGACACCACGCAGATGGGTCTCGAGCCGATCGGACCCATCGGCGTCGAGACCGGTGAATGGTTCGTCCAGGAGCAGGAGATCCGGCCGGTGCAGGAACGCCCGGGCGATCGCCAGGCGCTGCTGCATGCCGCGCGAGTAGGTGCCCACCAGATCGTCGCCCCGTCCGTCCAGGCCGGCTCCGCGAATCGCCTCGCGCGCCGCCCCTTCGGTGTCGGGCAGGTCATACAGGCTGCCGAAGAAAACCAGATTCTCCAGTCCGGTCAGGTGATCGTAAAGAAACGTCTGATGGGACAGGAGGCCGATGCGGCGCCGGATGGCGGTCCGATCGCCCTGCCGGGCATCCTCGCCGAACAGGTGGATGGATCCGGAGTTCGGGCGCAGCAGGAGCGCCAGGGTCTTGAGGAGGGTCGACTTGCCGGCGCCGTTGGGCCCCGCCAGGAGGATGAACTCCCCCGGCGCGATGTCGAGGGTCAGCCGATTGAGGGCCGGGACGGGGCCGTAAAGTTTCTCCAGGTTCCGGATCGAGACGGCGGGGCCGATCAACTGCGGGGGATCTTGAGCCGCACCTCGATCGCGTCGATGCGCCGGACGACCTCGAGGGCCTCGTGAGTGTAGCGGTCGGTCATCTCCCGGTAATCCAGCTCGGTGATCTTGCCGGCGTGAAAGTCGAACTCGACGTCGCGCAGCGTCTCATAAGTCACGTCCTTGAGGGCGTAGAGCTCCCGGAGCTCGGCGGCGGCGTCGGGGCCGTCAGTGAGCGGTGCCTTCGCATGCTGGACCAGGGGCGCCAGCAGGAGCACCGTGGTGGCGGTGATCAGCAGGATGGCCGCGAGCGTGAGCATCAGTGCGACTCGTCGATCTCGCGGCGGACCCGTGCCAGGATCCGCCGGTCCGCGTCGCTCGGTGGGGTCGCCGTGCCCCCCGTCTGAGTGGCCAGCCGCGCCGCGGTCTGCGATCCTGAGCCTGCCGGGAGGGGAAGAAGACCGGCGAGCTTCCACCGGCGCACCAGGAGCACCAGGACGGCGCCGGCCACGAACAGCAGGATGAAGGGCATCGTCCAGGCGAGCAGGCTGAACCCTTCCTTGGTCGGCGCCGAGCGGATTTTCTCGCCGTGCTGGGCCACGTAGGCGGCCACCACCTGGTCGGCGCTTTCGCCACCCGCCAGCCGGCGCGCGATGTCGGCGCGGATCTGATCCGCCGTGCCGCAGGAGCAGGCGCGTACGGTTAGATTGGCGCAGCCGCAGTAGCACATGAACTGGCTTTCGACCTGCTGCTGGACGTTCAGGTCAGCCGACATGGGCCTCCACCGTGGCGAGTCGTTCCTCCACCGTCCGTTTGCGCTCGCGCAGGTCGGGGAGCATCGCGAACCAGGACCCGAGCATCAGGATGCCGCCGCCGATCCAGATCCAGTTGATCAGCGGGTTGAGGTAGGCCTTGAAGGTGTACTGACCGGTCTGCACGTCGGAACCGGTCAGGATGAGGTAGAGGTCGTCCCGGAGGGTGTAGTGGATGGCCACCTCGGTCGATGGGTCCTGTCCCGCCTTGTAGAAGTTGTGGCCAGGGATCAGCTCACCGACCCGCTCCTGGTCGTTGTAGATGGCGACCTTGGCCCCCGCGAACTCGTAGTTCGGGGTGTCGTGGTTGGCGTGATCCTCGAACTTCATCGTGTAGCGTCCCACCGAGAAACTCTCGCCACGCTGCAAGGTGGCAACCGCCTCCTGGCGGAACGCCGTGGATCCGGTGATCCCGATGATGATCAGGATGAACCCGAGGTGGACCACGAACCCTCCATAACGCCGTTTGTTGCGATCCACCAGGCTCCACAGGGCCGCCCCGAAGCGCTGGCCCGTGACCTTCTGGCGGGAACGGGCGCCCCACCAGAACTCCATCAGGGTCGTTGCCAGGACCAGGGCCGACAGCGCGAAGGCGACGATGGCGTAGACATCCCGGATGCCGACGATCAGGAGCGCGGCGACTGCGCCGATCATCGCCATCACCGGGCCCTGGATTTTCTCCAACAGCTTGCGGGGACTGCCCCGGCGCCAGGCGATGACCGGACAGATACCGGCCAGGGTCACCAGCCCGAGCGCGATCGGCACCATCACCTCGTTGAAGAACGGCGCGCCGACGGTAATCTTCACGCCGCGCACCGCCTCGGAGAGGATCGGGAAGATGGTTCCCCACAGGACCGCGAAGGCGGCGCCGACCAGCAGCAGATTGTTGAACAGGAAGGTGCTCTCGCGCGACACGAAGGAATCGAGCCGGTGCTCGCTCTTGAGACTGGGCAGACGGTAGAAGAGCAGGCCGAGCGACACCGTGGTGGCGAGGCCGAGGAAGCCGGCGAACACCGGGCCGATCTCCGACTTGGTGAACGAATGGACAGAGGAGATGATGCCGCTGCGCGTGATGAAGGTCCCCAGGATGGCCAGCAGGAACGACAAGATGACCAGCGTCAGGTTCCAGACCCGCAGCATTTTCTTGCGTTCCTCGATCATGACCGAGTGCAGGAAGGCGGTGCAGGTGAGCCAGGGGATGAGCGAGGCGTTCTCGACCGGATCCCAGGCCCAGTAGCCGCCCCATCCCAGTTCCACGTAGGCCCACCAGCCGCCGAGCAGGATGCCGGTGCCGAGGAAGAACCACGCGAAGATCGTCCACCGCCGCGTACTGCGGAACCAGGTGTCATTCAGCTTCCCGGTGACCAGCGCCGCCAGCGCGAAGGCGAACGGGATGGTGAGACCGACGTACCCCAGGTAAAGACAGGGGGGATGGATTGCCATGAACGGGTTTTGCAGCTGAGGGTTCATCCCGTTGCCGTCGGCCGGTGTGAACGCCAGCTGGACGAACGGCCGGGCCATGAAATTGACCAGCACCAGGAAAAAGGTCGAGACCACTGCCAGCGTCAGGACCACCAGCGGCATGAGCGGCCGGTTGCGCCGGCGGTTGAGGGCGACGATGGCCGCGGCGTAGGCCACGAGGATCAGCAGCCAGAACAAGATCGATCCCGCCTGTCCGGCCCACAGCGCCGCCACCTTGTAGGCGGTCGGCAGGTCTCGGTTGGAGTACGAGGCGACGTACTCGAGGTCGAACCGGTTCGTGAAGATGCAGTATTCCAGCGAGGCCACGGCCAGGACGACAAGCCCGCAGACGGCGTACACGGCGCGTTCGGCGCTGAGGACCAGCTCGCCGGACTGAATCCGCCAGCCGTTGAAGGAGGCGATGATCGCCCAGCCCGAGGCCGCGAGCGCCACGAACAGACAGAGGGTGCCGAATCCGGCCATCGTCAGCGTGGAAGGGGAACGGCCGCCGTGAGGATCACTGGGGGGCCGGCAAAGGGGCGGCGGTCTCCCCGGCCGATTTGTAATTCCCCGCTTCGCGGTTCTGGGCTTCGTACTTGGACGGGCATTTCGCCAGCAGCGTGACCGCCTGGAAGACGCCGTCGGGGCCCAGCGATCCTTCGACGACCACCTCGGCGCCGTCCACGAAGGTGTCGGGGGTTTCCTTCCGGTAGATGACCGGCAGCTCCTTCGTGCCATCGGTCATGCGGAAGCTGGCGCCGATCACCCCAGGGTGCTTGGCGATCGACCCTTCGACGACGTTCCCGTTGACGCGGTAATTGTCCCCACGATCCGCCCCGCGGGCCGGGTCCAGGAACTCAGTGACGGTGAAGTAGTAAACGAGGGACCCCTCGCTTTGCAGTCCGACCGTGAACAGGATCGCCAGCCCGATGATCAACAGGCCGGCGACCACGAGGACTTTGCGGGAGGTGCCTTGGGCCATGTTGATTCAA
Organism: Acidobacteriota bacterium; assembly: GCA_031394595.1. Lineage (GTDB taxonomy): Bacteria > Acidobacteriota > Polarisedimenticolia > Gp22-AA2 > Gp22-AA2 > JANNTZ01. Next base: position 204 of record JANNTZ010000081.1, on the reverse strand, counting down.
CGCTCCTTCATACCGGTCATCACCTACATCCTTTAATAAGGAGGATCGGCATGATAGCCCACGGTCGGGGGTCCGTCAACGCGCGGGCGGCCTGAGGTCTCCCCAGTTTCGGGTGGCGGGCGGCAGCGCGTCGTTGCTCCGCACTCGCTCGCGTGGGCCACGGGGCGCCCATCCAACGCGCATGGCGCGGCTCGAGGTCGCCAC